>NZ_JBSFDI010000007.1:0-30286 GCF_053593835.1 Streptomyces sp. NPDC002076 | reverse complement strand
ACGGATCCCTGGCCACGCAGACGCTCCACCAATCCCAGGCCGACTAGCCGCCGGACGGAATCCCACCCGGTACGCCATCGGAGATCCCGTCAGCGACACCTCCCGGAACCCTGCTGTGGCCCCCGTCCCCCTCCGCACCACAGCCACAGCCACCGCCCCCACCCCCGTCCCCGTCACCCTCTCCGTCGCCACCCCCGCCGCGATGCCCTCCGTGCCCCCCGTGCCCTCCCTCATGCCCGTCTCCCCCATCTCCCCCATCTCCCCCGTCATCCCCGCCCCCGCGCTCGATCAGCTGCTTGACGAGGCGTACGAGTTCGGCGGGCTCGAAGGGCTTGGCGAGGAAGGCGTCCACACCGACATCGAGACCGGTGTCGACTTCGTACTGGGTGCACGCGCTGATGATGGCGAGGGGCAGATGGTGCGTACGGGGATCGGCGCGGAGCCGGGCGGCGGTACGCAGACCGTCCAGCCGGGGCATGACCACGTCGAGCGTCACGACGTCGGGCCGCACCTGATGCACAACATCCAGACACTCGGCACCGTCGGCCGCGGTCACGACCTCGAGCCCTTCCAGTTCGAGGTTGACCCTGATCAGCTGCCGGATGACCTTGTTGTCGTCCACAACAAGCACCCGACCCGAGGCCCTTGACACAAGTCGAGAGTAGGTCCGGCCCGGCCGCCGCGTCCGGGTTTTCCCCACTTCCACCCCGTACAGGGGACCCTTCCGACACCCGGCGGACCCGCCCCGACCGGCCCCCGCGGAAACGGGTTCCTGATCACCCCGCCGGACCTGCTAATGTTCTATCCGTCGCCGCGAGCAAGAAGCTCCGCACCCGACACGCCCCCGTAGCTCAGGGGATAGAGCAACGGCCTCCGGAGCCGTGTGCGCAGGTTCGAATCCTGCCGGGGGCACCCTGAATGAGGTGCCCAAAGACCCCGTCACCAGCGGAAACGCTGAGGCCGGGGTCTTCGCGTATGTGCAGGCGTATGCAGCGCTGAGCGGCCCTGGGACGGGGTCTGTGGACTATTCGTGGACAGGATCCTGGGGCGTCCACCGAGGTCAGCCGCCACATTCGACGGTCCGTCAGCTGCATCCGGCGCCTCTCCGAGGGCTCGGACGCCATCAACCGCTCCGCTCGGCACCAAGTGGGCGCGTGGCGCCATGCCCGGCTCCAGCGGCACCCGATCCCGCTCAAGTGTCGCCCCCTCCTCGGAGGCCAGACCGTGACGTATCTCATGAAGCGGTCAGAGCCGAGCTATCTCATAAAACCGACAGAGCGGGCATCGAACCAGTCGCGACTGCGCAGGAGACAACCCAACACGCGAAAGTCCCGCTGCCACCTGGACTGAAGCCGTGCGACAGCCAGGCCGGCATGCGCGCCCTCGACGGATTGCCCAGGCCGTGCGGGACACGCTCGGCATGGACATAGGTGATCGAAGCGGACGAAGCAGTGATAAGCCACACAGGGTCAATCCCTTGCCTCACGGACGGCCTCGCGGTGGGATCGCAGACCACAGCCGAGCATGGTCTAGTCCACTACGAGGAGCATCTATGCGCAGGATTCACGCGCGGCGGCGCACCGCGGTCGCCGCAGCCTGGATCACCAGCCTCACCAGTTTCGGAGCGATAGCAGGGCTTTTGTCCGGTTCCGTCGCCGTCGCTGCACCCGGGCGACCGGCGCAAGAAGTCAAGCCCGTGCCGGCGGCCGGACAGCAATCGAAGAGCGCGCCCGGCAGCCTGATGACCACTGCGCAGTGCCGGGCGAAGTGGGGGTTCGACTGCTACAACGCGCTCCAGTACCGCCAGGCGTACAACCTGAACCCGCTGTACAAGGCAGGAGTGACCGGCAAGGGGCGCACGATCGTCATCGTTGATCCGTTCGGCTCGCCGACCATCCAGAAGGACCTGGACGTCTACAGCGCCCGGTTCGGCATGAAGAGCACCCACGTCGACGTGGTCAAGTGGGGCAACGTCCCACGCTTCAACCCCAGCGACGCCGACCAGCTCGGCTGGGCCGGGGAGACCACCCTCGACGTGGAGATGGCGCATGCCGTCGCCCCGGACGCGCACATCGTCCTGGCGGAAACCGGAGTCGGCCGGATCGGGGACGGCACCACCGGCCTGAAAGAGGTCATGGACGCCGAGAAATCGCTCATCGACCGCGGCGTGGGCGACGTGATCAGCCAGAGCTGGGGCGTGGCGGAGAACAACTTCCCCGGTTTCAGCAAGGGTGACTTCTCCAGCATCCAGAACCTGCGGTACGCCTACAAGGACGCGGCCAAGCACCATGTGACCGTCACCGACGCTTCCGGCGACAGCGGACCCACCGACACCACCTCGAACGGCCAGACCACCTATCCGTACCGGGTCAACGCCTGGCCGACCGACGACCCCCTGGTGGTCTCGGTCGGCGGCACCCAGCTGCACCTGGACGCCAACGGCAACCGCACCGCGCCGGACAGCGTCTACAACGACCACGGCGCCAGCGGCGGCGGCCAGTCCCACGTCTTCGCCCGTCCCTCGTACCAGAACGGGGTGGCCGGCAATCACCGCAGCACCCCGGACGTCTCCATGTCCGCCGCGCTGAAGGGCGGCGGATGGGTGTACTCCAGCTACGACCCCAAGAGGGTCGGCTGGGAGGTCTACGTCGGCACCAGCGAGGCCAGCCCGCTCTTCGCAGGAATCGTGGCCCTGGCCGACCAGGTTGCCGGGCACCGGCTGGGAGACATCCACAAGGCGCTGTACTCCCTGTACGCGAAGTCCTCGTCGAACCCGTCCACCGGGATCGTGGACGTGAAGGACGGCACGAACAACAGCTACGCGGGAGTCACCGGCTACACCGCGGTGAAGGGCTACGACATGGCCACCGGCGTCGGAACCATCGACGCGGCCCGCTTCGTCCCGGCCCTCGCCAAAGCGGGCTGACCGCAACCTGTCCCCGAGGCGCGGGCGCCCGGCGTACCACTGCCGGGCCCCGCGCCGGGACGGCGGCTCGTACACGCAGACGTACGCCGCCGGAAGTGGCCGTGGGAAGCCCCGCTAGCCGACAGCGCTCAGTACTCCACACCCTTGCCAGAGACGAAGTCCAGTCGATCAACCTCCGTAGCGGAGAGGTACTTGTCCCGCTCGGAGAGGAAGGCACGTACGTAGTCCTTCGACTCGTGCTCGTCGAAAGCCGCCTTGTCCCGATACAGCTCGTAGAACGCACGCTGCAACGGTTGGCCAGCAACGCGGTGTACTGCGTAAATTGCCGTCCCAGGTTCGTTCGCCCGGATCTGCTCACCAGTCCGTGCCACCAACTCGTCAAACGCGGCCGCGGCCGCTTCGTCCTTGCAGGTGAATCGCACAAACAGCCCGAACATGCCAAGTCCCCTCTCGCATCGGCATCCGGTCGGCGCCCGTCCATCATGACGCCCGCGCAGGACGCCCTTCCGTTCAACGCGGCCGGGAGCTCGCAGGGAGATCAGACATGGTGTGTGGGCGCGCGTCTGCATCGTCCTGAGGAGCCCCGAGCAGAGCGAAGGTCCCCGGACTCATCCGAGGACCTATGAGTCGAGCACCACCCGTGCTCACTCGTACTCGCGCAACAGCTCCTCGATCTTCCGGTTGGCGATGTCCTGTCGTCCGTCGATGCACTTGGCGTAGCGGCTCAGCAGGACCTCAACACTGTTGCCCGCGCGTTCGGCCACCTCGGTGGGATCCACCCCGGAGTTGAGCCAGGTTGACAGCGCCGAGTGCCGGAGATCGTACGGACGCGCAGCGAGCGGGGAGGCGACCGCGGCCGGCGGGAGCGCCAGCGCACGGGCCTCCTGCCAGACGCGGTAGTACGTCGAGGAGCCAACCACTCCCCCGCGCTCGTTGGTGAACAGTCGCCCGTCCTCGGCGGTGCCGAAGGTGTCGAGGTGCTGCCGGAGGATGGCGACGAGTTGGGGCGGGATCGGTACGAGCCGGACCTCCTCCGCCGGTCGGTTCTTCAGGCCCCGGT
The DNA here is from genome assembly GCF_053593835.1 of Streptomyces sp. NPDC002076. Classification (NCBI taxonomy): domain Bacteria; kingdom Bacillati; phylum Actinomycetota; class Actinomycetes; order Kitasatosporales; family Streptomycetaceae; genus Streptomyces; species Streptomyces sp. NPDC002076. The sequence continues at coordinate 26,300 of NZ_JBSFDI010000007.1, read as the reverse complement.
CGTCGTGGGTCTCGCCGGAGTCCGTCCACTGCTTGCCGACACTGGGGCGCGTCCGGTTCAGCAGTGCCGTCCCCCAGCCGACCTCGGGCAGTTTCAGGTCTGCACTGGTGAGGCCGACGGCCTCAGCCGGGCGCAGGGCGCCGTAGTACATGCAGGCGAACAGGCCGACGAGTCGGCGACCACGCGCGCGGCCGTACCCGCCGATGTACGAGACCGCAGTCAGCAGGGAACGAGCCTGCTCAGGATTGGCGACCACCCGGGGGTCGACTTCTCCGGCAACCTTCGGCTTCTTCCAGCGGATGCCCGTGATCGGGTTCTCTTTGAACTCCCCGAGGTCTACCGCGTAGTGCATCGCGTTGACGAGTGTCCGACGTTTGCGCCGAACGGTCTCCGCGGCCGCCGCCGTCCCGTCGAGCTTCAGCTTGAGCGAGTCCAGGACGGCCCTGCCGACCGCGGCGTCACCGAGGTCCGAAAGCGGGCGCGACGCTTTGGCCACCCAGTGCAAGGCGTTCGCGATCTCGGTCGGCAATTCGCGCTCGTCCGGACCGGGAAGGACGAAGGCCCAGTTGCGGAGTGCCTTCCTGATCAGTTCCTCGGACGGCTGCCCAGGGCGATCGTCGAGAAGGGCCATCGTCACGGCGGTCAGGGCCTCGTTGATCCCGTTGCGCGTGTTCGGCGCCGCGTGCGGCCACTTCATGGCCAGGTACTTCAGAGCGAAGGCGTACCAGGTCATCGAGGCTGCTTTCTCGACCATCGAGTCGGGCAGCCCTGTGATCGTGTCGAATTCTTCGCCGGAATGAGTGGCGCGGAGCAACTTGGAACGGTAGTGATCCGCTAACCCTTTGGTACGGAACTGTTCGGAGAACACGGTTCCAGCGACAGTCCACCGGACGTCATAGGAGGACTTCTTGGTATTCCTCTTCCGGACGCCCCACACCTTCACGTCGAGGGACTTCACGCCGCCGCCTCCAACTGCCGCAGCCAGGCGGTGAAGTCGCTCCGCCAGACTCGCAGCTCGCCGTTGGGGAGCTTGAATGCGGCCGGCCCCTGCCCCAGCTCACGCCAGCGGTAGAACGTCCGGCGAGAAATGCCGCCCAGCTCGTCCAAGACTTGGCGAACAGTCATCAGTTCGTCGCGGCGGGTGTCCATGTCGGCTCTCCTTCCGTTCCGGGGGCGGGTTCGAGGGACGCAGCAAGCCAGGCTTCGGCGCGAGAGAGGCCGGTACCGGCGAAGACCCAGTGAGCGAGGACGAGCGTGGTCTCGCCGTCCTGCGGGACGGGCGGCGAAGCTTGGGCCCGGCGCCAGTCGGCGCGCGCGTCGCGGAGGGCGCCGAGGGTCGTGGAGTAGCGGCGGGACTTGGTGGAGAAGTGGCCGCGGAAGCCGAGCATGTGGGCCCAGGCCCGCAGGCGGAGGTCTGCCAGCTCGGGGCGGGCGCCCAGGGACCAGGCGGTCCGGATCATGCGCCGGGCGTGTTCGCTGATCCGTGCCTGGGCCAGCTCGGCGAGGAAGCGAACCGGCCGGTCCAGGGTGCCGGTCGCTGTCTCGGCTCCCTTGGTGGCGTACTTGGCGATGTACGCCGCTACGGCTCGCTCGGTCAGCTCCTGACCGTCGTCGAAGTCGGCGGAGCGGATCGTGCGGACGTCGAGCTGACGGCCGAAGACGAAGGTGTGGGCCCGCTCGTCGATCACCGGTCCGTCGACTCGCACGGTGGTGGCGGCGGCCTGGATGGCATCAGACAGCAGCTCGGCCGTGGCCCAGGCAGGAGGTGCGGAATCTCCGCCCTCCGGGCCGTCGAGGCGGATCACTGCGTGGAAGTGGACGGCGCCCCGCTTCTGGTACTCGGCCACCTTCGCGAAAGAGATCCGGGCGTGGTGCTGGAAGGCCCGCTGAGTGAGGCCGGCTCGCTTGGCGACTTCACGGCGGAGGTAGATCGAGAACCGCCGCCACAGCGCCCCTGCGTGCGCGTTCCACAGCACGGCCGCTTCGTAGTCGTAGGACTCCGGGTCGAGGGGTGTCCCCAGGACGGCGTCACCTTCCTCGTGCCGCACCCCGCAACGGCAGTTCCGGCCACCGGAAGGGCGGTTGTGGACGGGGCCGAAGCTGGGGGCGGTGAAGGTGGCGAAGACGCGAGGGTGTGTGGCGACCTGGTCGGGCGTGCCTTTGCCTCCGCGGAGTCCGGCGGTGATCAGGTGGTAGGTGTCGCGGCGGTAGGTCTCGGCACAGGCCGCGCGGCGGTTGTTGCAGCGGACGAGGAGCTGACCGGCGGGCAGGGCTGACGAGTCCAGGTCGTGCAGGACACGACCGATCTCGCCGGTCGTGGTGTCCACCGCGTATTCGGTGCGGTGACCGTCGAGGCGGACGGGGCGGGTGCAGCCGCCCAGGCCGGACAGCTGGCGGGCCAGCTCGGGCATGGTGCCGAGAGAGGCCAACATGGAGAGTTCCGCCAGCGGAGGCGGAGTCTGCCGGGTGATGATGGCAGTTCCTTTCGGCTGTTGCGACGGTTGGGAGGGACGGCCCCGGGGCGGCGGGATGCTTGGCGGCTTGTTGCCGCCCCGGCGGCCGGTCAGCGCTTGTTGGCGCTGCTGAGGAGGGAGCGCAGTACCACGGCGGCGATAGCCACGGACACGGCCGAGACGGCGACCGCCGCCAGGAGCGCGGTGAGCACGATTCCCACGACGACCACGGCAGCGACCGCGCCGACACCGACACCCACGTACGGAGCGACCGGACGGCCGGCGGAGGAGGCCGGAGCATGCGTCTGCTGAGGCGTGACGGTTGTCGTCGGCAGCGTCGTGATGTCGGGCAGCTTGGGGCGGAACACGGTGAGCCTCCTTGTTACTTGTGGGTGCCGTTGACGACGCCGACCCCGGAACGGGTGCCGGACTCGATAGCCGGAGCGAGGAAGGTGTGGGAGAGCCAGAAGCCGAACAGCGCGATCACGACGGCGACCCAGAGCCGGATGCCGAGGAACTTGATCGCGGCCCAGGCGATAAGGCCGAGGACGAAGACGAGCGGCAGCGAGACGGTCACTGGAGCTCCCTTCAGCGGACGGCACAACGGTGGGTGCGGGCGGCCAGCTCGGCGGCGGCGCGGCTGTCGTAGTCCGTGGCGAAGCCGCAGCGCGGGGCCGTGCAGGCGGCGGTGTGCTTCTCGCGGCCCCGGCCGTCGTAGTAGGTGGCGACCTGGACGGGCCCGATGCGGGTGACGTTGCGGAAGCGGCGGTTGGCGGGCATCAGCGGATCTCCTTCGGGTCTTCGCCGGTGAAGTCGGTGACGTGCTCGGCCAGCCAGCGCAAGATCTCGTCGCCCTCGTAGCTGTCGGCGGCGAGGATCACGGGCTCGGCGATGAGCACGGCTTCGGTGAGGCGGTTCTGTCGGGTCAGCTCGGCAGCGCGTTGCAGCGCGCGGAGCGTGGACGGGCGCACGGTGGAAGGTCCTCCGGGTCAGGTGAGTTGGGCAGCGATGGCCTCGGCCAGCGGCAGCGGGACGCCGAGCCGGGCTCGAAGGGTCGAGGTTTCGATGGGCGTTCCGGTCCGGGCGCGGTGTTCGTCGGCGACCTTGCGCGCGAGCGTGACGAGCGCCGGCGGAATCGGTGGACTGGAGGGTGGAGCCGGTTTCGGCTCAGCAGCGGGCAATTCAGGGGCAGGGGCTTCTGGTGCCATGGGTTCCGGGGCCGACTCACGCCCCGCCGCTGTGGTGTCCGCAGTTGCTCCGTGGGCGAGCAGCGTCCCGCCCAGGAAGGCGACCGCGGGCCATCCGGCGACGAGGATGCGCAGCCAGGCCGGTACGGCGCCCAGGTCGAGGAGCCCGGCCGTGGAGACGTTGGCGCCGAGCGAGGCGGTCAAGGCGACGAGGAACCAGCACCACCCGGCTGCCTTCGTCCCGCCGGAGCGGAGCCGCCGCCAGGCCGCCACCAACAGCAGGTCCACGGAGACCGGGTAGGCCCATGCCTTCCATCCGTGCTGTCCCGCAGCCGAGGCCAGGTCGTGCAGGTGGGCGAAGGACAGCGCGGCGGCGATCAGCGCTTGGATGAGTACTGCGTCGAGGCGGACGGGCAGGGCACGCACGGCGTGACTCCTTCCGGTTCCAGGCATGGAGGGGGTAGGGACTTGGCACGGGACGGCCGTGCCGGCCGTGGGAGCGGGTGCGGTTACTCGGTGACCGGGCGAGTCGTTGCCACAGGCCCAGACGCCTCAACCGGCATCGGAGGGGCGTAGGGCCGGAAGGGGTCGAGCGCCGGTACGTCGGGGGCGTGGTGAGCCGTCGCGCGGCAAGTGGCTGCAGCGTCGGCTAGGGAGAGATAGGGGGTACGGATGCGTGACCAGCCGCCGGAGGTGTCGCCGATAACGGCCAGACCGGGCAGCTCGGGGGCGACGGCGCAGGCCGCGAGGACGGCCTCAGGGGCGATGTCGCCGAGCGCCATCTTGGCCGAGGCTTCGTCGTTCACGCGGTGGCAGACGCGGCCCGTGAGCTGAGCGCGGAGCATGGTCGCGCCCTTACCGAGTTCGGCGCCGAAGCGCTGCCCACAGACTTCTAGGTAGATCCCGGCAGCCCGGCCGAGTTGGGCGAGCCGAATGAGCTGCGTGACCATTTCGTCCCGCCGTTCCTCCTCCTTCCGCGTGGCGACGAGGAAGAGTTCGGCCACTTCGTCGATGAAGAGGACGATCGGGGCGGGACGTGCGTCCTCGGGTAGTCCCCAGATGTCCGAGGTGATCATCTCTTCGGGAGTGCCGGGGGCGATGCCCTGCCGGGCCTTGATCAGGTCGTATCGGTCCTCCATTTCCTTCACGAGCACGGGAAGCAGTTCGGCCGCCTGGTCCGGGTCGGTCGCTAGGGCGGAGAGCCGGGGCCCGAAGGGTGCCAGCTCAACTCCGCGCTTGCAGTCGATTCCGACCAGGACTACCGGTTGGGCGGCAAGCCCGGTCAGCAGGTTCCGCAGGTACATGGACTTGCCCGAGAGCGTGGCGCCAAGCACCAGCTCATGCGGAACAGCCTGGTAGTCCCGCACGAAGGCGGTCGCGTCTTCCCGTAACGCCACCGGGATCTGAAGCGGACCGCCGTTGAGTCGACGGGGCATCCGCACCTTCCGCAGCACATCGAAGCCGACAAGCCGCAACTCGACGACGCCGGGCTTGATGTCCCGCACGTGGACGGCGTGGACACCCCAGGCATGCCGGAGGCGTTCGGCGGAGGCCGCCACGTCCGCCGGCTCCTGGCCCGGGGCCAGCCGCAGCCGCATGCGCAGACCGGTCGTGGTGGGCCGGATGACGCCCCGACGAGGAGGCACCGGTCGGACCTCACGGCGGGTGGCCGCCCGAACGGCCAGCGCCCGCCACCGGGACGGCTGCACTGTCAGGCCGCAGGCGTCCATGGTCGAGGAGTACGAGGCCAGCAGCCGGGCCACCGAGAGCGGCAGCCCGACCGTGGACCAGTACGCCGCCGGGTAGGCGCGCCGGGCGTAGGCGGCGCCACCTATCGCAGCGAGCGGACCGGCCAGCTCGGCCAACGTCACCAGGTCCGTCACGGCGATCAGCTCGCCTGAGCCATCGAGAAGGCACCCGGAGCCACAGCCGTCGCCCGGTAGGCGATGCCGTGCCGCTCCTGGCCGTTGAACACGCTCTGCCACGGCCTCGCCACCAGACCCGGCAGCGACACCGGAGCACCGACCGTCAGTCCCTCGGTCACTCCGCTTTCCGGGACAGTGACCTGGATCAGCGACGACTCGCCCTCGTCGATGTAGACGACGCCGACGGTCATCAGCGCCTCACCGGTCACCGCATCCTTGGCGATCTCCCCGGTCTGCCGATCGCGCACCTTCGGCGCCGGGGCCTCGGTGAGCAGAATGGTGGCGGTCGAGGCGTCAACTCGGATCACACGCACAGGGATTGCTCCTTCTGGGATCGACCAACCTGCCGACCTGACAGGTTGACTTAGCAAGTTCGAAGCTAGAGATGACAGGTTGACTTGTCAAGTCGCTATCGCGGGAGGCTAGCCCGAAGGGCGGGATCAGCTCAGACGGTAGGTGTCTTCGAGTTCCTGCCGGTCAGCCGGGAGAAGCACTTCAGAGACCTGCAAGGACCGGCCGGAGGCGTCACAGGCGACGACCAGGACACTCAGCACCGGCATGCCGTCCGGCAGCTCCAACAACTCGGCTTCGCGCGCCTCGGGCAGCCGAGCCGACACGCGTTCGATCGCATGATCGAAGCGGACCTTCTTCCGCGCTTCGAGATGTTCACGGGTGCTACCGCTCAAAGGCTGACCGGACCCCAGCTCAGTGCCCTCGACCACGCCGGCAGGGAAGTACGACGAGACCAGCTCAACAGCTTCGCCGTCCTCTGTGACTAGGAAGCGGCGCACGAGAACCTCGGTCCTCTTCGGCAGGCCAAGCGCCGAGGCGATTCGAGCAGGCACAGGCACGTGTGCGACTTCGATCAGTCGACCCAGACCCTGCGACTCGTCGCGCTCCAGCGCCTCACGCCCCCGCCGATCCTTTTCTTCGACGACTTCCGGACGGCCCCGGACGATCGTGCCGTAGCCCTGCCGGGACTCCAACCAGCCGTCCCGTTTCAGCAACTCCAGCGCTCGCACGACGGTTGGGCGGGACATCCCGAAGGTCTGCACCAGTTGGTTTTCACTCGGTACACGACTGCCCGGCGCATAGGTGCCATCCTCGATACGACGCTGAAGCGTCCGCGCGAGGCGCACGTACTTCGGTGGCTCCACTTCATACGCCATGAACGCCGCCTGTCGAGATTGGCCAAGTCAACTGGTCAACCAGACTAGCGCCAGATTCAAGGCGACAGAAGAAGGGGTGGGCTATCCCGTCACGCCGGCCAGGCATCAGCCACCACGAACGAGACGACTGTTCCGCCGAAGTGGCTCGGCCCGGAGTGCCATGAGTCGGCGATGGAGGCAACGAGGAGCAACCCCCGCCCGTGGGCATCGTTCGCTTCCGGATGGCGCAGCCGCACGTTCGCCGGAAAACCCGGGTTGTGCACCTCGACACGGAGCGAGGTTCCCTCACGGAACCACTCGACTCGCACCAGCCAAGGGTCATCCGACTTCCCGTAGCAGATGGCGTTGGTCACCAGCTCCGAGATCATCAACGTGCAGTCGTCGACCGAGCAGGCCAGGTTGTACGGAGCGATGAACTTCCGGAACCAGCGCCGGGCCCGGGGCACGGACTCCGGTACAGGATGCAAGGTCATCGCTCCGAGCCGCGGCGAGTCCTGGCAGGGGTATCGGTCGATCGTGTAGGCCATGCGTGCTCACTCCTTGCCGCTGCCGTCGCAGTCGAGGCAGCGCCGCTTCGACGTGGCACGGTTGCGGTCATTGGCCGTGGCAAGCGCCAGCGCCGTTCGGGAGTCGACGCGCTTCCACCCACGCCCTCTACACCCCCGGCAAGCTAACCGCGCGTCCTGCTCCGGCCGCCGACTCGTCACGTCGTGCCTCCTTCTCGCCCAAGTGGCCTTAGCCACTTCCTGGATAGTGGCATTAGCCACTTCGAGAGTGCAAGCGGTTCGCCGCAACTGGCGCGTCGTCAGGTGAGCGGATAGCCCTGCTCGAACGCCCAGCGGTGCGGCGGATAGGTGGCTTCGGCGAACTCCAGAGGCCGGTCCTGCAGGTCGAAGACCACGTGATGAACGATGAGGACCGCGGATCCTGGCTGCAACCGCAGATCGGCCGCCTCCTCCTCCGTGGCGGGCCGAGCGCACATCCGGTCTTCCGCGTAGCTCCCTTGACGCCCTGTCATCCTCTCGACATACATCAGCGTCCCCTCCTGGATCCGCTCAGGGTCCATGAGCTTGGGAGCGCGCTGACCGACGTCTGGAGCGAACCACGAGGTGGAGAGCGTGATCGGACCGTCCTGGTTGTTTGTCACGCGCCGGCGGTGTACCGCTCGACGATCCTTCGCCAGGCCCAAGGCCTCGGCTGCGTACTCCGGCGCCTCCAGCCAACCGGCCGACGTGATCACCGCGTACTCTCCGGGCGTATAGATCTTCCCTGTCTGCCGGGCACGCCCGTACAACTCCCTTGCGCGCCGGTTCACTTCGAGGCTGCGCACGTAGGTTCCTGAGCCCTGGCGCTTCTCGACCAAGCCCTGATGGCTCAGCGCTTCCAGTGACCGCGCGGCCGTGGGCCGGGACACCTTCCAGTCCGTGGCGAGCTGCCGTTCCGAGGGCACCTCGTCCCCCGGGCGCAGGTCGCCCCGGAGAATCTGATCACGGATGTGGTGGGCAATCTGGAGATACTTCGGTTGCGCCTCTTCGATCTGAGGCATCTCCCCTCCTCCTAGTTCAACTGGCAACTGGCTATGGCCTCTAGCCACTATAGGGGGAGTGGCCAACCTGTAAACCCGTAGTCTGAACGCATGACGCGGGTAATCGTCGCAGCAGGAGGAGGAGGCGACGCAGTCGCCGCCGCCATGCTTCACGCCGCCTTCTACGGCGACGAAGACCAGGCGGTGGTCTTCACCTACGCCTGGGACCGCCTCTTGATCGACCCGCTACCGGGCCCTAGGCGACCTGCCGACTTCACCGCCCTGGAACGCCTCACCCCGTCCACCTGGGCAGTCCCGGCGCAGGCCCGTCCGATCGCACCCGCCGACTCCACACTCCCCCGGCTCGCAGCAGAGCTCCCGCACACCTACGCTCTGCTCGACCCCTACCGGGGAGCCGAAGGCCTCACCCACCAACTCGAAGACCTCGTGAACCACTTGGAGCCCGAGTCGATCGACCTCTTGGACGTGGGCGGGGACATACTCGCGCGGGGTGACGAGCCGACACTGAAAAGCCCACTCGCCGACGCCCTCTCGCTGGCCGCGTGCTGCCAAGTGAACGCTCCGGTGCGACTGCTCGTCGCGGGACCGGGCCTGGACGGCGAACTCCTACCGGAGGATCTGGCCGACACGCTCGGCCCCGTCGTCCACACCTTCACCTCGAGGGATGTGGAGGCGATCAGCTCAGTCATGGAGTGGCACCCGTCCGAAGCGACCGGGCTCCTCACGGCAGCGGCCAAGGGCGCGCGAGGCACGTGCGAGATCCGAGACGCAGGACTCCCCGTACCGCTCACGGACGACAGTCCGACGGTGCACGAGGTCGACCTGGACGACGCCCTCAGCCGCAACCAGTTGGCCCGAGCCATCATGGCAACCGCACACCTGGACGAGGTCGAGGCCTACAGCCGCGAGATCTGCGGCTACTCGGAGATCGACTATGAGCGCAACAAGGCGCTGTGGCTCAAGGAGCAGCAGCCGGCCAAGATCGACCCGGCCACGATCTGGTCCCAACTCGAGCAGTTCGAGAAGGAAGCCCGAGCCCGCGGAGTCACCCACACGACGTTCCGCCGCATCACCGAGGCACTGAACCTCAGCGGCTTGCAGCGCAACGACTTGCGGCGGCTTCTCATTAGTAGCCGGCCAAAGCAGTACGACGCGCCTCTCTGGCGAGTCGCATGACGGAAGGACAATTGGATCTCGTCACGCCTCGCAGGTTGTCTCGAACGGCATCGGCGTCCCAGCGGGCGCCGCTTAGCAGATGCTGCAGCCCGGCCGGGCCTCGGTGCGCTGCAGACCGAGCAGCGAGTCATATGGGCGACGCTTACTGCAGATGATTTGGGTCGTTGCTCCCCGTCCCGAGGTGCAGGCAGTACAACCAGGTGACGTGGGTAGGCAGTCATGTAGGAGCAGGCGCAATCTTCCTCTGTCATCTGGAAGGACCGACCTGTGGCAACCAGCACTGAACTGCAGCGACGTCGATTCCTGGAGGCGACCGTAGGCTCAGGGATCGAGATACTCCCCAAAGCTCATGGGGCGGTACTCTCTCGCATGGCGATCGGGGGCGTGCTGCTGGTCCTTCGCGGGGAGACAACTCCCGCCATCGAACTGCGGCTACGTCCAAACTCGTCCGTCGCGAGCATCCTCGCGAAACTGGATCGGTCAAACCAGCACCTCGCGCGGACCGTCGGCCATCCCCTCGAATGGGGCACCGCGGTTTACGGCTACTGGGACGGCCCGTACAAGCCGCTGGAATGGGAGCGCACTGTATGCGCCGTAAGTGCTGTCTACCGCCAAGATGTGAACTGGAACGCTCTGACAGATCCTGCCGACGGCTGGGAGCGCGGACACAGCGACATCGCTAAAGCCAGCCAGTGGGTCAAACGGATCAGGCAGACTTTCCAATGGACAATCGCGGCGCCTTTCAGAGAACTTCGAGGCGCGCCCTACGCTGCTGCTGCGGCCTCAGAGCCTAGTTCCCGGACGCCCGTGAACAAGCGACCGCAAGGACAACCCCGTTCCCAAGGCCACCATTTACCGCATCAGGCATCGAGTGGTAAGGAAGCACGTTTACTTCCCGCTCCATCAGCCACATCCTCCCCCACACCCCGACGCCCCTCGGCACTCCCGGTAACAATGCCAGTGAGCGACTACCGGATTCGGGTACGGGCGCTCGAGGACGCTCGCTCACCCGGGGCCCGGCCGAGCAGTTCCGTACTTGGCACGCGCCCTCAGCGATCGCGAGAAGCCCGTTCTTTGGTGATCCAACGATCCAGTGGACGTTGTGAGAATCCCCGATGCGGAAACCCTCAATTCGTCGAGTACACCGCTACCGGCGAACCGATCCTAGAAGTCGACCACGTAAACGATCTCGCCATGGGAGGAGAAGACCATCCCGCAAACATGATCGCCCTTTGCCCGAACTGTCATGCTGTCAAGACCCGTGGCGCTGAGGGAGAGTCCATGCGTCAAGAACTTCATCGGGTCGCCCGACTCAGGCACGCAGCGGCCATGAACCCTTAATTGCACAGCCAAGCCGAGGCAAGCGGTGTCAAGCAGCAGGTGAAGCCACAACGTCAAGCATCAACCGAGACAAGACACCGGCCCCAGCAGCCAGGTCCCAGCCAGCCTGCCCAGCCAGCCTGTGCCCAGCCAGCCAGTGAGTTACAACTTTCTTTACTGGTTCCAGCCTGTGCCCAGCCAGCCAGTGAGTTACAACTTTCTTTACTGGTTCAAGGCGGCTCGCTCCGCTCACCGCGCGCGGCCCGGCCCCCGGCCGGGCCTGCGCTCCTGTCTCCGCCCCGCTCCAGCCCGGCCGGCGCCCGTGCCGCGCTCATGGCAATCAGTCGCCTGATGCCAGAGAAGGGGTACATCGTGGCTGGGGCGGTCGGCTCCACGGCTTTAGGCAGCCACTTTGGCGCGAGCCTCGAAGATCATGGCCCCAACGTCGTGCTTTACCGGGCAGGTCCACAGACTGCCCGACGCGCCGAAAGCTTACGGGGCCATGATCACTCGCGCCAAAGCAGCTCCAGCCCAAAGCCGCTCCGCCAACCTCAGCCGCCAATGCTGCCATAACTGTCGAAGCGGACAACCCCCTGACGCCAGGTGAGGATCGGGGAACTACAACTGGAACATTAGGTAATTCGTGGCCATGCAGGTACGGGGCAACCGCACGTCTGGCGCGGAAAGGACGCGACCTCAAGTGGCAGATGGACGGCCGGTGGCGGCAGGGTCGGCGCGATCAGTGCATCTTGAAATTCCGGCAATTGCCGGTACGAAGCGACATCCCGACCCACAAACAAATCTTCGAGCACTCCGAGTAGGCTGTCGATCCGTGCTGGCAACGGCGAAGACTTGTCCGCGTATGCTTGGCTGAGAGACGCACCGATGTTGGCCGCCTTCCAGGGGTTATCTTTTTCCTCTGTTATGCCGAGCCAGCGCTCAATGGTACCCGTGAGACGGACCGCACCGACGAAGAATGATTCCGAATCGTTGGCGGACGCCGCAAGCGCGGTGAGTGCCGATGCGTCCTCGCAGAGCCGCTTCTTTAGATTATTCTGGCTTGTGGCCATAACGGCATCCTCGTCCCAGAGAACAATATGGGGAATACCGAACAGAGACAAGGTGCTCGATGCGCGATGCAGCTCGAATTTGCCGAACGCGCTGAGGACTCCAACATTGGGCCCGAGTTTAGCCAGAAGACCCCGACGGGCCAGCCACTCGAAGAACAACACGTCGCTGGGTCCTTCGACTACGATCACTCGGTCAGCGAAAAACGCGGCGGCCCTGTGGACGTCCAGGTCGTAGAGAACTCGGTCCCGTTCCTCATCAGCCGCGGTCAAGCGGGTGGCCTTGAAACAGGAACGTGATCCCAAGGCATAAGCCGAGCGCGTATGTATGTCTGAGAGAACTCTGTTCACGAGAGCGGGAGGAGGCGACGCCACTTCGATACGATGAAGTGAACGACGAACCCGGGTGATCGCTTCAGGCGAAGTCTCGGCAGCCGCAATTACGGACGCGCTGTGCGTGGTGATCGTCACTGCCGTGTTACCAGCGGCAACAAGTTGGTGCAGGTCGTGGGCAAGCCGTGTTACCTGGGAAGGATGGAGGAAGGCCTCGGGTTCCTCAAAGAGGATCCACCGGAACGCCCCCTCTTTGGCTTGAGCCCGTAGCCGCGCCGCCGCTTGAATTAGTGCGGCGATCATGGTGCGTTGCACACCAGATCCCTGAGTCTCCAGCGGGCGATGGGTTCCCTCCTGGTGGAGTCGCAGCTCGATGAGATGGCGCATGATCAGCTCGTTGGACAGCTCCCCGACGTCAACCTTTGCAGAAATGCCCCACGGCGTCAGCGCCTCGTCGAGATCACTTTCCAGGTCAGTGATAGGCCCTTCCTGCAAGGCGCTACTCAGCGTTCCAAGAGCAGCCCTGACGGTCATGAGCATAGTTTCAATGTGTCGCTCAGAGAAAGCCAGGAGTAGTACGTCACGCAAGGGCGAGGGGCCGGTGACCGACGTATGGTCGGCCATTTTGCTAATCGCCGGGATGTAGACGCACTGACCGAGCTTGGCGGCACTTGTCCAACCGGTCGGCTGCGGTTCGCTGCCGTCCTGGGGAATCAGGTAGTAAGCCCCAACAAGACGGTCAGCTCCCTTGGTGAACCAACGCCGGATCCGGAGCAGTTCGCCGTCGGCAAGATCGACGCCGATCTGCTTGGCTTCGGCAGCGTCAACGCTATAGTCGATCTGCACCCAGGATTCTGCTCCACGTTCCGCGTGCCAGGGAAGGTCCCGGGTCTCGTCCCAGTCAAGTGCGCCGTAGAACAGTAGAACGGCATCTATCAGAGTGGACTTTCCCGCGTTGTTCGGGCCGATCAGCGCACTGAATGAACGCAGGTGCAGTTCGACGTCGAGGGCACCGCGAACATTCCGGATAGCCACGCGTAGCGGGCGCATGGGAGGCTCCTCGAACTCAGCGGGGAAGGAAGGGGCTAGGAGTCCCGGAGTACGACACGTACAGCCGATCACGGGCACGAGTGCACGCGACGTAGAGGACGCATCGCTCCCTCTGCACACTCTCCTGATGGGCGGCCCTGTCGATTTCGAACGGAACGATCGCCCGGTCGTGCGGTATCACCTTGTCCTGGACGCCGACCACAGCAACGCACTGAAACTCCAGGCCCTTCATGCTGTGCATCGTGCCGACTTGGACCCGACCGCCGGACGGACCGGGCCGCTCGGGTTCGATGCCCGCGGAGCGAAGTGCGTCCGCCACGTCGTCGGACTTGGCATTAACCCGGGCCGCGACGGCGATCGCACCCGGTTCGACACCGTCGGCTAGCCAGGCCCGCACTTGGGAGACTACGGCCCCCCGCTCCTCAGACCACTCGGTGAACCGCCGGACTATCGGCCGGCGGCCATGCATCGGCGACTCGTAGCCGTCCCGGCTGTCGGGCCAGCCATCGAGGTCGTCTTCGGACACGAGCCCCAGCACCCGGACGGCCCAGCTGAGGATCTCCTGGGTGGTGCGGTAGCTGACGGTGAGTCTCTGTGTTCGCCCGACAATGTTGATCCCCGTGTTCTTCAGAGGTACCCGATGCTGCCAGATCCTCTGATGGGGGTCCGCAACGAGGAACAGGTCGTCCTCGGCCGGGCGGGCGGCCGCCCGAAGTAGCCGCCACTGCGCGGGATGCAGGTCCTGGGCCTCGTCGACAATGACGTGCCGGTAGGCGGCAGGCCCGTCCTCCTGCCGCAGGATTCGTGCCGCCTCATCGGCTACCTGCAGGTACGACCAATGTCCGAGGTCTTTTAGCTCAGTCCGCAACGCCTCGATGGCAGCCCAAACAGCCGGCCGCTCCGAGCGAGTTAGACCCTGGCCTCGGCCGGTGCGTGCTGCTGTCAGATACGCCTGCAGCGTGGTGATGTCTTGGGCAAGCAGCACCTGCTCCCATTCATCGACCAGAAATTCACCGGCATAGTCCGGGTGCACGGTGTCGGCCAGGCCGACCAGTTCGCGCGACTTGAGCACCACCGGGCGGCGTCCGAGCCGGCCGCTGACCACCCGGGCAGCAAGCTGATCAGTGGTGATCACCTCGATGCGTTCACGGTCCTCAGGGTTCTTGACAAGCTGATCCAACTGACGAGCCAGCTCTGCGGTGAGCGGGCGACTGTAGGTGGTCAGCAGGATCGGCGTGCCGCTGTCGTAGCGCCCGGCGAGATACGCAGCCCGATGCAGGGCAGTCACCGTCTTGCCAGTGCCCGGACCGCCCGTGATCATCACAGAGCCGAGATAAGGGTCGTGATAAGCGATCCGACGCTGCATCGGATGAAGAAAGATCCTCCACAGAGCAAATGGCGGGCGCAGCAGCTTCTCAAGTTCTTCGGGGCCACTGACGAGTGCGACTTGGTCGGGGGTCCGCCCGATCGCTGCAGAAAGATCATCCGGCTCTACCCGAGCAGGCTTGGTGGCGTTGACGAGATGCTTGCTGACCTCTTCCCAAGTCTCCTCAACCGTCATCCCGGAAGCTAGCGCGACGAGGACGTCGTACTGGAGTGACGGCAGCATGTGCTGGAGGGCGTCCAGGTGCGCCTCCCTAGTCAGCAAGCGAACGATCGGCAGCACTTGGTCATCGATGCCAAGTGCGCGGAAGTCCGAGTCCTTGACATGGTCGAAGAGCCGGGCCGGTGTAGCTTCGGCGGCCAGACGCAGTGTGCTGGTCATGTTCTGCAGTTGCGTCTCGTCGCGCACTTCAAGGACGCCGAGAACCTGATTGACGGTAAACAACCTCGTCGTGGCCCAAGCGATCGCATCGTCGTGTGGCAGGACGCGCAGGAGGCAGTAGAGGTCTCCCGTCGCCGGCGCCAGGACAACCCCGCGATAGAACTGATTGATGCGAATTGTCCTAATTCGCGGGTCTTCAGACCGGTTGAGCTTCTCCAGATGCAGTCCTGCATGGGCGGCTTGGGCGAACTTCCCGAGCGCGGCCTGGACTGCCTTCTGGACAGGCTTCTCCAGCTTGGCGTACTCAGAGAGGAAATCCTTGGCGATCGCCAACGGCGGCACGGGCACTCCTCCGACGGGGTGGGCAACCCTCATGTTAAGTCGTCGATGATCTGTGCTGCACAGTATCGTAGGGGCTTCTGTGACCTGCCTTGACTGACGACTGGGGGCTCGGCCTGTGGCGAAGCTGACGTTGCCGCAGCTGGAAGCGCATCTCTTCGGTGCGGCTGACATCTTGCGCGGCAAAATGGATGCCTCGGAGTTCAAGGAATACATCTTCGGAATGTTGTTCCTTAAGCGTTGCTCCGACCAGTTCGAGACCATCCGAGCCCGAGTAATTGCCGAACAGGTCGCGGCGGGCCGGACACAGGTCCAGGCTGAAGAGATCGCTGAGAACCCGGCGTTCTACCAAGGCGGGGACTTCTTCGTGCCGATAGCAGCCCGATGGAAATACCTGGTAGGCAAGTCGGCTGAGAACGGAGTCGCGGACCTGCTTAACAAGGCCTTGGCCGCACTGGAGACCGCTAACTCCACAGCGCTGCAAGGCGTGGTCGGGCACATCGACTTCAACCGCAAGGTCGGCAAGACGTCCCTGTCGGACCAGAAACTGCGGGCCCTGATCAAGCACTTCGACCGCTACCGGCTCCGCAACGAGGACTTCGAGTTCCCCGACCTGCTGGGCGCCGCCTATGAATACCTCATCGGCGAGTTCGCCGACTCGGCGGGCAAGAAGGGCGGCGAATTCTACACCCCTCGCGGCGTCGTTCGGATGATGGCGCGCCTAGTCGAGCCACACTCGGGGATGCGGGTTTACGACCCATGCGCTGGCTCCGGCGGCATGCTGATCATGTCGAAGGAGTACGTCGCAGAGACAGGCGAAGACGCTCAGGACCTGCGCCTTTACGGTCAGGAGGCCAACGGCGGCACCTGGGCCATTTCCAAGATGAACATGATCCTTCACGGCATTGTTAACGCAGATTTGGAGAACGACGATACCCTTTCCAACCCATTGCACATCGAGCCGGATGGCTCGACACTGACGCTCTTCGACCGGGTGCTCACGAATCCACCCTTCTCGCAGAACTATGTGCGCGCCGGAATGAAGCACACCGACCGCTTTGAATACGGCTGGACTCCAGAGACTGGTAAGAAGGCCGACTGGATGTTCGCCCAGCACGTACTCTCCGTACTCCGGCCCGATGGCATCGGCGCCACGGTCATGCCTCACGGCGTACTGTTCCGTGGCGGCGAGGAACAGGAAATCCGCAAGAAGGTAATCAAGGCCGACCGGCTGGAGGCAGTCATCGGCCTCGCCTCGAACCTGTTCTACGGCACTGGCATCCCGGCGTGCATCCTCATCCTGCGTGGTCCTGGAGTCCGTCCGGTCTCACACCAGGGTAAAGTCCTGTTCATCAATGCTGACCGCGAGTTTCTATCCGGCCGTGCCCAGAACTACCTTGAACCCGAACACGCCGAGAAGATCGTCGCAGCCTATCGGGCCTATCTGGCTGACCCAGCACACGACATCCCGGGTTTCGCTCGCGTGGTGTCGGTCGAGGAACTGGAAGACAACGGGTTCAACCTCAACATCCGGCGATACGTCGACAACAGTCCACCGCCAGAGCCTCAAGACGTACGGGCGCATCTGCAGGGCGGTGTGCCAAAATCCGAGGTCCATGAGCAAGAGGCCGCTTTCCAGGCGTACGGGGTGGACGTGCACTCCCTATTCGTCGAACGGGATGCCGACTACTACGACTTCCCGGCAGATGGCTGGCGATCGGTTGCCGCCCGTATTCCGGAGCTGGCCGCGCCCGCCGAAGCGCGCGTGCGTGACGCATTCGACGCGTGGTGGGGCCGGCACAGCAAACGCCTGAGCGAGTTGCCCGACACGCACAAGGTCATGGACACCCGAGCCGAGCTGCTGGAGTCTTTCGTTGCAGAACTCGAACCCCTTGGCACGCTCGATCGCTTCCAACTCTCCGGCGCTGTCGCCTCTTGGTGGGGCAGCGTCCAATATGACATTCGCACGCTGGCCTTCCATCAGTTCAGCGGAGTCGTCCAAGGTTGGCTGACGACAATCCAGACTGCTTTCGCGGATGACAGCGCAGGGGTTCTGAACTCCCAGCGTCAGGCAGCCGCCAAACGCAAGGCTCGGGAACACCCGTTGGTCCCGTACGTCCTCTCCGACTACCTGAACGAGCTTGAGGAAGCAGAGAACCTGCGGGCCGAACTCGATGCCAAGGTCAAATCCCTCACTGCTGCCTCAGAGGACGACTCTGACGCGGCCGAAGAGGTGGACCCTGTTGTGCTGAAGCGCCTGCGCACCCAGCTCACGGCGACCAAGACTAAAGTCCGCAAACTGGAAGCTGCCTTCGTTGACCAACTCGGTGCGAGCGTCAGCCTAATCCACGAGAATGCAACAGAATCCGACCTGGTCATGCGCATCCTCAAAGCCGATCTCAGCCGCCGCCTTGACGCTCGCCTCACCATCGGTCGCAACTTCTTGATCGACCGGTATAGCAGGTGGGCCACCAAGTACGCAGTGACGCTCCCCGAACTTGAAGCCCAGCGACTCACCACAGCCGCCCGAGTCAACGAGATGCTGCGGGAGCTCGGATATGAGTAATCGGATTGGAATTCCGAATCTGGCGGGGTGGCGAGAAGAGCGCTTGGTTGACCTTTGCAGGTTGATTTCTCGTGGTACAGCCCCGGTATACGTCGACGACAGTTCGGTTTTTGCTATCGGCCAGAGGTGCGTCCGAGAAACAGGATTCGATGCGAGTGCCGCTCGGCCACACTCACATAGGATAAAGAACGTTTTGAGGGCCGAGCATGGGGACGTGCTTCTGAACTCGACAGGTACGGGAACTATCGGCCGCAGCTGCATCTTTAATGACGATCGAGACTATATGGTCGACGGGCACGTCACCGTACTCAGGGCTGACAGGTCGAAAGTGGATCCCCGCTGGATTGATGCAGTACTGAGATCTCGGTGGGGCCAGCAGCATTTGGAATCACACTGCTTCACAGGTTCAACGAATCAGGTCGAGTTGTCACGATCCGACTTGTTGGAAACATGTGTTCCGATTCCTGACCTGGATGAGCAGCGACGGATCGCAGACATCTTCGATACGCTCGGTAGGCAGCTATCTCAGGAAATTGAGGAACTGAACAAACTCGCGCTTTTGCGTGATGCACTGGCCGAGGATTCAATCGCATCTGCGATTGAATCCTCGGATGGATACAGCAGGCTGGGAGAGCTGGCCCAGATTGCTAGTGGGGTGACCCTCGGAAGCGAGCCGACCGGCGGGAGCTCCGTAGAGCTTCCCTATCTCCGTGTAGCAAACGTACAGGATGGCTATTTCGATACCGGCGAGATGAAGTTGGTGCGCATCTTGCGTTCTCAAGTAGAGCGGTACGCTCTCAGAGCAGGGGACCTCCTGCTCACAGAAGGGGGTGACTGGGACAAACTTGGGCGCGGAGCCGTCTGGGACGGACATCTTCACCCCTGCCTCTACCAGAATCATCTATTCCGCGTTCGCTGTGACCCACGGCGCCTTCTGCCAGAGTACCTGGCCTTGTATACCTCCTCCGTTCAGGGGAAAGCATACTTCGCTCGCATTGCAAAACAGACTTCAAATCTCGCCACAATCAATTCAACTGAACTCAAAGCTATGCGTGTACCAGTACCTCCGCTCGATTTGCAGCGCAAAATCGTCGACTCCATTCAGACCTGCACTGAAAGCATCGAGAGATCGAAAGAATCCCTAGCAAAGATTCAGTCTCTCAAGCAAGGTTTGGCCGAGAACCTGCTGACTGGGCGGGTACGGGTTGCATGAGGTGGGCGAGGCCCGAACGATTTTGCGGCGGCCTGTAGCTGGCCGAGGGGCGGTGTCGGATTCTCAAGCGAAGGGGTCAACTATGCCGCTGATCACGACCTTGGACGCCGAGGTCGAGGTGGCAGCCGCAGCTGATGAGGGCACGAAAAAATTCTGTCGCGGGCGAGAGCCAATGCCGAGGGTTCTGCAAGAAAGATTCGTTAGGTCTCGGGGACTCGCAGCAGGGAACATTGGATCGTTGTCCATCGGCTCACGATGATCCTCGTATGAAGCTGGCGAAGGTGAGTGGCCAAGTTAGCGTCCAGGGCTCCAATAACTCCTGGGGGACCTGAGCTTGGTCGCGAGCGCCTCGTCAGGCTCCTGAAGGGGTAGAGCGTGACGAACTCACGCGTTTACTCTAGAGCTGCCCAACTGGGGGGAAACCGTGGCGCGTTGCGGTCTCCACAGGCAATGATTGGGGCTGCCGCTGATCGCATACTGCCGCAAAGCGAGGGACGCTCGTGTCTGGGCCCGAGTACGTACAGGTTGAGGCGCCACTACTTCGACAGTTGACGCTGATGGGGTGGGAACATCTGCCTGGCCAAGCGGAGGGCGCATTTAAGCCCACGGACCCGACAGATTCTGGACGCGAATCGTTCGCGGAGGTCCTCATGGAGTCGCGACTACGTCAGGCGCTCCGTGCCATCAACCTAGGGCCGGATGGTGTTCCCTGGCTAGACGACGCGCGGATCAGCCAGGCGCTGGGCGAGCTGACCCGGATCACAGCTAAGGGTCTGCTAGAGGCCAACGAACTGACGACCGAGCTGCTGATCAAGGGCGTCACCGTGCCTGGTCTGCCAGGCTGGGACGGAGGTCGGGACCAACGCGTCCACTTCATCGACTGGAAGCACTGGCAGCGCAACGAATTCGTGGTTGTGTCTCAGTTCCGGGTCGACGTGCCGGGCACGAGCGGGCTGAAGCACATCACACCCGACGAGGTGCTGCTGGTCAACGGCATCCCCTTGGTCGTCGTGGAGTGCAAGAAGCCTAGTAGAGGCGACGCAATCGCCGCAGCCGTGACGCAGCTAAGGCGGTACGCCGGCCAGGGCCGCGGCCAGATCCCCTCCGGAAATCCGAAGCTTTTTCATACGGTCCAGCTGACCTTGGCGACCTGTGGGGAGCGGGCACGCCTGGGCACCTTCACGGCCGAAGCCGAGTACTACGCGCCGTGGCGCGACCCATACCCGCTGACCGACGCAGTGATCGCAGCGGGGCTTGAGTGCGACGAGCGGTCGATCACCGAACAAAGCCGGCTCACCGCAGTGGTGCTGCACCCTGAGCGGCTGCTGCAGATCATCCACGACTACGTGACTTTCATGACGCTGGACAACGGCATCCGGATCAAGGCGGCGCCGCGCTACCAGCAGTACCGCGCGGTCGAGAAAACCCTGGAGCGCCTACTGACGGGTGCCACGCGCGAGGAGGACGGCGTCCAGGACCGGCGAGGCGGGATCATCTGGCATACCCAGGGCTCCGGTAAAAGCCTCACCATGACGTTCCTCGTACGCCGCATGCGGTCGATCCCGGAACTGTCTGCGGTCAAGGTCGTGCTGGTCACCGACCGGACCCAGCTACAGACGCAGTTGTCCGAGACTCTTCGGCTTACCGGTGAAGAAGTCGAGGAGGCTAAGCGGGTCAAGGAAGCCAAGCGGCTGCTGGCAGCAGACGGCCCAGGCATCGTCGCCGTGATGATCCAGAAGCAGCAGGACGTGGCGGCACGGAATACCAATGGCGAGCTGGGCGAGGCCGTGCCCTCACTTGGGGAGCTCAATGACAGCAGCGCGATTGTGGTCCTCATCGACGAGGCGCACCGGTCGCACAGCTCCACTCTGCACATGAACCTTCTGGAGGCGCTGCCCAACTGCGCCCGGATTGGTTTCACGGGAACCCCGATCATCATGGGTAAGCGGAAGAAGACCTCCCAGATCTTCGGCAGCGTCATCGACACCTACCGGCTGACCGACGCCGAAGCCGACGGCGCGGTCGTGCGAATCTTCTACGAGGGCAACACCGTCAAGGGCGCGGTCAAAGACGGCCGAGACTTGGACGAGGTCTTCGAGGACCTATTCGCCGAGCAAAGTGAGGAGGACCGTGAGGCCCTGCAACGCCGGTACGCCACCAAGGGCGACGTACTCGAATCGGAAGAGCTGATCACTGCCAAGGCCAGGCACCTACTGCGGCACTACGTCACGACCGTGATGCCCGGTGGCTTCAAGGCCCAGCTAGTGGCGAACAGCCGCGAAGCAACACTGCGCTACCGAACTGCTCTGCTCATCGCGAGGGACGAACTGGTCCGCCAGGCCGAAACAATCTCGGCACGGTTGCTCGACACACCACTGGACCAGCTGACTGCCCGACAGATAGCGCAGGTCAACTCACATCGGAATCTCGAACTTCTCCGGGCCATGGACTTCACTCCGGTCATCTCACCTGGCGCTGGCGAGCACGAAGAGCGTTTCGCCGAGTGGACCGCGCGGAAGACGCAGGAACGCAGAATTGACGATTTCACTAAGCCGTTCCCGGCGGAACTAGGGCCTGACGACCGCCCGGTTGCATTCCTAATCGTCAAGTCAATGCTGTTGACCGGATTCGACGCGCCGATCGAGCAAGTGCTCTACATCGACCGCTCACTCAAACAGGCCGAGCTGTTGCAGGCTGTCGCCCGGGTCAACCGGCCGACCAAGGGCAAGAAGTGTGGTTATGTCGTCGACTATTTCGGTGTCGCAAACCATCTGACCGAAGCGCTCAAGGCCTACGCCGCCGACGATGTCGATGGAGTCCTCCTTGACCTGCGTGAGGAAGTCGCCAAGCTGGATCCCATGCGTCGACGCCTACGAGCGGTCTTCACCGACCACAGTTTGGCCCCTTCTCGTACGACTCTGGAGGACTGTGTTCTTCTGCTGGATGATGGGGCCCGATTTGACAGATTCGAGGCTGAGCTCAGGCGGTTCCTCACCACCATAGACGTGATCCTGCCCGAACCGACCGTGCGTCCCTTCCTGAAAGACGCCATCCTCTTCGCGGAGATCGCGATGCGAGCCAAACGCAGGTTCCGGGTCGACGGTGGCGACTTCGATCCCACAGCGTACGGCGCGAAGGTGCGGCAACTGCTCGACGATCACCTACTGTCACTAGGCATCGATCAAATGCTGCCACCTGTGTCGCTGACAGCGGACGACTTCGAGGAGAAGGTAGCCGCACTCCCCGGGGCCCGAACCCGCGCCTCGGAGATGGAACACGCCGTGCGGGACCACATCGAGATCAACCGGGGTAAGGACCCGCACTTCTACAAGCGGCTCAGTCAGCGCCTCGAAGAGATTCTCCGCGACTACGCCGAAAACTGGGAACAGCAGGTCGCCCTTCTAGCCGACCTGGTCACCGAGTTGCGAGCGGACCGCCCAGCGCCCGATGATTCGCTTAGCCCGGTCGAACGGGCTTTGTACGGCGTCCTGTTGGAGGAAACCGCGAGGGACGGAGTGATCGCCCCGGAGACCGACCAGTGGTTGTGCGACATCGCCAGTGGCGTGTATACGCACGCCCAGCAGGTGACTCATCGACGTGATTTCTGGCGTAGCCCCGTCGATCAGGAGGACTTCCGACGCCAAATAGTTCAGTCGCTGATCACCCAGGATGCAGCGCCGATCGACAAGGTCGATTCGCTGGCCGACCAACTGGTGGAAGTGATCAGACACCGTCGCGCGGAAATTCCGCGCCCTTAACCCCATGCCTGTCGAGGGATGTCCCGGACGGGTGCCAGGATATGACAGTGAAAGGTTCAGCGGCCGTCGAGGTCCTACGAGTCGACGACCTCGACGTCCAAGTGCGAGTCAGTGAGCGACGGCGACAGGTCAGGCTGACGGTCGAGCGTGACTCGACCGTCAGCGTCACCATCCCCCCGGGGACCCAGCAAGCCGAGCTGGTCAAGCTGATCAGAAGCAGGCGGCAATGGTTGTACGGCAAGCTCGCCGAACGCGAGTCGCTAAGCGAGAGCAGACCCCCTCGCGAGTATGTCTCTGGAGAGGGCTTTCCCTACCTAGGGCGTAGTCACCGGCTGCTGGTTGTTGAGGCCGGCCCGACCGATGTGCGGCTGCTGCGAGGCCGACTGGAGATCCGGCAGGAGGTGCTCCACGATGCACCAACGGCTCTGGTCGCCTGGTATACCCGGCGTGGGGCAAGCTGGTTGCCCGGTCGGCTCCGGCCGTGGGCTCAGCGGATGGATGTCGCTTGCGGTGACCTTCGGGTCCGTCCTCTTGGCTACCGCTGGGGGTCCTGCTCGCTTCATGGCGATCTCAACATCCATTGGGCAACCATGCAGCTTCCACCCGATTTGATCGATTACGTACTCGTGCACGAGCTCGCCCACGTGCGTGTGCCCAATCACAGCGAAGGATTTTGGCGGATGGTTCGGCGAGCCATGCCCGACTGTCAAGCCCGTCGCGACCGGCTTAGACGGCTGGGGCCCGATCTCTGGTTGCCAGAAACGAAGGTCGCCAAGTATAGAGTCACCGATCATGGTTCGTAACTGACCGATCATGGACCATCTGTGGACCCGGCCGTGCCTTCTTACACCGCACGGAGTCTTGACCTGTAACAATGTCGAAGTCCCCAACGGCCTCCGGAGCCGTGTGCGCAGGTTCGAATCCTGCCGGGGGCACTCGCCGAGGATCAGCAGAAATCAAGCGCTGACCAGGGCGGATGCCGACACGAAAGAGCGGGAGACAGTCTCACTGTCTCCCGCTCTTTCTCCTTGTTGCGCACCGATCACGTGTGGGGAGCGTGTGAGCCACACACCCGTCGGCCAACACCCTTCCTCGTAGCTCCGCGCTGGATCTGGCACAGGTGTGACACGGGAAGCTTCTGATCGGTGGTGCCGTGGCCGCCGGACTTGCCACCTCCCCGGGGGGGCTTTGCCGGGGCTGTGGGCTCACCGCTTGTACTGGAGGGCGTAGCAGCAGGAGGTGGTCGTTTCCCTCGAAGGTGGTCAGGCCGACGCCTCGACCGCCTTCTAGTACTCCAGCTGTAGAACGTGATCTTCATGTCTGATTCGCGGCTTGTCGGTGGTAGTGGCTGGCCTGGGCTCGGGCCTGGTGGCGGCGTCGCCAGGCGGACCAGCGGAGCCGGTGGGCTGCATCGTGCAGGGGCCGGACGACCAGCGTCGTGAACAGTCGCTGAATCTCGTTGCAGGTGAGCGGGATCAGCCCGTCCGGGGCGGGATGGCGGGCGTGTTCGTCGGCGCGGACGACGGCGAGGAAGGCGTGAGCGAGCATGGCCAGGGTGATCCAGCGAGACCACGAGGTAAAGCGGCGGACTTGGTGCTCGTCCAGTCCGGCCAGGCCCTTTCCGGCCTGGAAGGTCTCTTCCACCCGCCATCTTGACCCGGCGACCTGGACCAGCCTGGTCAGGGGTACCGGATCGGGCGACCAGCAGCGGTAGTAGGCGAGTTCACCGGTGGTGCGGTTGCGACGGATCAGCAGCCGGTGGCTGCTGGGCTGGGCTTCGACCAGGTCGATGACGGCCCAGTCATAGAAGCGGTGCCCCTTGGCGCCGGCCCCTGCCGACAGTTTCTGCCAAGCCCGCTTCGGCACCCTCGCGGCCAGGGCATCCGCGCGGAACTTCCCCGCACCGGTGGTGACTTCAGCCGAGCAGGCGACGGCGAGCACGTAGCCGACCCCGCGCTCTTCCAGCGCGGAGCGCAGTTTCGGGTTGCCGCCGTAGACCTCGTCACCCGCAACCCAGCCCACGCGGTGCCCAGCGTCAAGGAACCGGCCGATCATGCGGGCGGCCAGATCCGGCTTGGTCGCGAAGACGGTGTCCTCGCCCAGGCCCGCGGCTCGGCAGCGGTCCAGGTCGCACGTCCACGAGCGCGGGATGTACAGCTCACGATCCACCGCCGCGTGTCCGCGGCGGGCCGCGTAGACGAGGTAGACAGCGACCTGCGCGTTTTCGATCCGCCCGGCGGTGCCGGTGTACTGGCGCTGGACCCCGACCGTAGAGGTCCCCTTCTTCAGGTCACCGGTCTCGTCGACCACCAGGACCGCCTCGTCGTCGTGGAGGTTTTCCACGACATAATCGCGAACGTCGTCCCGGACGGCGTCCGCGTCCCAGGAGGCACGGCACAGCATGTGCTGCATGCCGTACGGGCTGGCCTCTCCCGCCCACTCCGCGATCGTCCAGCAATTCTTTCGCGGCAGATCTGACAGGAGTCCGAGCACCAGCCGTGCCGCCCGTCGACGCGGTTCGACCCGCGCGAACCGGCCCGCCAGACGCCCCATCAGATCGTCGAAGGCTTTCTTCCAGCGGGTGGGATCTATGCTGTGGCCTGCGGCCATCGTCTCATCGTCAGTCCACACTACCTTCGATGATCAACGGTGGCCGTAATCAGTTGCCTCTGGTAGCCCGGGCAAGGCTGCCGGTGGCAGCTGCTACGAATGTCAGCATGACCGACGACGAGATCATCCACAGGATCCGAGAGCAGGATGCGGTCGGCGAGCTGCCGCCGCCTGCGCCGCCCGAGGCCGTGGCCGAGCTTGAGGCCGTGGTGGGGCATCCGATGCCGCCGCTCCTCAAACGGATCTATCTCGAAGTCGCCGACGGTGGGTTCGGCCGCTGGGGTGAGGCGTTGTCCCTCACCGATACGACCTACAGCTTCAGCGACAGCCATCGGCTGCTGGAGGAGTACTTGGGCTGGCGCGGACGCCCCAACTACCCGCCGTCTGTCGTACCGCTCCTGACGTGGGGCTGTGCGATCTGGTCCCTCGTCGACTACAGCACTCCGGAAGGCCGCATGTGGGCTTGGGATCCCAACGCCCGATGCCCCGAACACGGACACGCTTTGTTCCCCGAGGACCTCACACTGGCCGAACGGCTATGCGCGTGGCTGGACGGACGCTCGGACTTTCCGAAGGCGCCCGCTGGCCCGTACTGCTCAGACTGCTGAAACCGCGGCACTGCTGTGCGGCTGCATCCCGGTGGCCACTCTGCCAGGCATCTTGCGCGCCTTACAGGTCAGCCGAAGCGACCAGCACAACGAGCAAGATCCCGATCTACAGCTGGAGTACTAGTAGGGCCTGGTCAGGTTGGTACCGGTTCTGGCGTGTTGCGGTGACAGGTGGGGCAGGCGCCGGTCCAGACCGCGAGGAGCGACTGCAGTTC
>NZ_JBSFDI010000006.1:0-460720 GCF_053593835.1 Streptomyces sp. NPDC002076 | reverse complement strand
TCCCCGGCCCATTCCCCCATCACCACGAAACGAGTCTGGCCCCGCCGCTCACGCGGCGGGGCCAGAACCCCAAGATCTTCATGAGCCTTCTAGGCAGCGCCCGATCCGCGAGGGGCCCTTGTCCCGCCGGGTCGGCCAGGCGGGACAAGGGCCCCTGTGCCGTACATCCCCGATCCGACAGGGGTTGGGGGATTACTTGATGTGGACGAGGCCGTCGGTGGTGATGGTCGGGCGGCCGCTGGTGCCCACCACGACGATCTTGACCGTGTGCTTGGCACTGCTGGACCAGGTCTTCGTCCAGATCGCCTGCCGGTAGAGGGTGGTGGAGGACTTCAGGTCGACCGTGCTGACCTTGACGCCGTCGACGTAGACGTACGCCTGGCCGGAGCTGGAGGCGCGGGAGACCACCCAGGAGGCGGAGCGTCCGGTGAAGGTCCAGGTGAGGCTCGCGCCCTTGGAGCCGCTGGAGTACGACTTGCCGCCCAGGTAGCTGGTGGAGGAACGGGTCGTCCAGCTGCCGGACTTCACCGCCGAGGTCTCCTGCAGGATCACCGGGGTGTAGGAGGGGGAGGAGGTGCGGTAGTTGCCGGCGTAGTCGTAGGCCCGCATCGACCAGGTGGCCGCGGTGCCGGACGCGGCCGTACGGCTTGAGCTGGTGGCGGTCGGGCCGAAGGTGGCCGTGGTCGGCGACAGCAGCTTCACGCTCTGCAGCGCCGCGTTGTCGGTGGCCTTCCAGCCGAGGGTGACCGGGACGGCGCTGGTGTTGACCGTGCCGGTGCGCAGCGAGAGGGTCGGCGTGGTGGTGAAGGTCGGCGCGGTCGTCTCCGCCACCACGTTCACCGCGGCGCTCGTGGTGGTCCTGCCGGACTGGTGGACGGCGCGCACGGCGACGGTGTGGTTGCCGAGGGCCAGGGTGGTGCCGGCGGAGGTGGCGGTGCCGACGACGGACGTCACGGCCTTGCCGTCGACCAGCAGCTCGAACTTCGAGATGAGCGAACCGGGCGTGGTGGTCGTCCAGTTCAGGGTGACGGTGCCCTTGGTGTAGTACGTCGAGCCGGACAGGCCCGCGCCGCCGACCGAGGTGACCTTCAGGCCCTGCACCGGGCCTGCCGCCCAGGCGCGGATGGTGGGAAGCTGGGCGTACAGCGAGTTGCCCGGGCACTGGGTGTTGTACCCGTCGCGGTGGGCGGAGATCCGCTGGAACGTGTATGCGGTGCCGGCGGTGAAACTGGTGCCGAAGTAGTTCTGCTGGCTTGCCCCGGCCTTGAGTTGCACCGGGCCGGCCGGGTCGGCGCCGTATTGGCCGAGCTTCCAGGCGGCCACGCGGGCGATGGAGGCCAGGGCGGCGTCGGAGGCGCTGGTGGAGGTGTACTCGCCGAGCACCGCGATGCCGGTGGACTCCCGGTTCCAGCCGTAGGTGTGGGCGCCGAGCACGGGCAGGTCGACGCCGCCCTTGCGGCCCTCGAAGATGGTGCCGCACTTGTCGACGAGGAAGTTGTAGCCGATGTCGTTCCAGCCGTTGACCTGCGTGTGGTACGCGTAGATGCCGCGCACGATCGAGGCCGAGTCGGCGCAGGAGTAGTCGTTGGCTCCGTCGGTGTGGTGGACGAAGACGGCCTTGACGTCGGCGTTGTACTCCGACGGGTCGGGGCTGAGCGATTCGTCGGCGCCCCAGTCGGCGCGCGAGGTGATCGGCGGCTCGGGCACGGTGGACGGCGGCGCGGACGGTGTGGTGACCGACTGGCTCGGGGACGCGCTCGTCGAATCCGAGGGGGACACGGAGGTGGACGCCGAGCCGGTGGGCGTGGCCGTGGTCGTGGTGTCGGTGGCGGCCGGGGACGTCGTATCGGTCGGCGCGGGGGACGTGCCGGTCTGGCCGTCCGTCGGTGTCACGGTCGTACCGTCGGTGGGTGCCGTGGAATCGGTGGGCGTGGCCGCTGGGCTGCTCGCCTCGGCGACGAACGCCGCCGGCTCGGTCGCCTTGGTCTCGGCGTCGGTCACCACGCCGGGGTCGACCAGGTTGACCTGGAGTCCCTTGGGCAGCGCACCCGTGGTGCCGTCCTTGTGGACCACCTGGGCCTGGACGCCGTCGGAGGGACCGACCCACAGAGGCTCGGACGCGCCGCGCATTCCGGCCTTGGGGTCCTCCGGCGGGTCGATGTTCACTTCAAGGTCGTGCCAGGCGCTCCACGCACCACTGTCCAGGCTGCGGGTGCGCACCTGCGCCGTGCCGTCGAGCGGCTTGACGGCCCCCGTCCAGGAGACGCCCACCAGGGAGAACTGCTGTGTCTGCGTGCCCGGCAGCTCCTGCTTGCCGCCCGTGGTCCCCTTGAGCGCGAGGTCGTAGACCTTCACGGGCCGCTTGGCCCGGCCCGCCGCAGATCCGCCGGAGGGGCTGGCGACCGCGTACGTCACCACGCCGCCACCTCCCAGGACCACGGCACCGAGCGTCAGCCACGCCCGTCGTTTCAGGCTCAGCGGTCTGTACGCATGCGACGTACGACGACTCACGACGTATCCACCCCATCAGAAGGCCGGGAAAAGCCGCAGAGAAAAGTCACGTGAGGCACACCCATCACAGGAGTGGCCCCCACCTACAGCGCAGCCCAACCGACGAACATCACGGGAAACACAGGCCGCAGTGGCGTAGATCACTGGGATGGTAATGCACAGACTTCATGCCGGACTTTTCATCCACGCGGTGAGCCGGGTCCACCAGCCGCCCTTCGAGCGGCCGGGTGAACCGTCCATGCGTCGCGGAACGTGCTCCGCCGACCCGCACATGCACCGCTGAGGTGTTGGCACGCCGGCGAGCACTTGCTCCACGTGCCTCCCGCAGCCCTCATAGGTCGCCTTCCGGCATGACTGGCAGACAGCACGTCGGCACATGATTCCCCTTCATTTACGCCCCCATTAACGACCCAGTAATATCAACAGTTTCGTCACAACCGAATTCACATTTTCGCCACAAGCAACCCCCATACATGCACCATCTCCACGAACAACTGACTCGATATCGCGTGGCACGCCCCACTCAGCAATGTCAAGCGGTCACGGCGAAAATCCTCCTGAGGTTGCTCGGGACACCAAAACAATGGTTCCATCTCGCCCGGTCGAGAAAGGAAGGCACTGCTCCGCATCGTGACAGGCCATCACCGCGCCTTTTGAGATCGTCGACCCGGGCGCGGCGAGGGCAAGAGACCGAGAACGGCAACCGCCCTCACGGAACGGGCGGTGTGCGCCGGTCAGAAGGGAGCAACGTGAGTTGCTCGCACGCCGCAGGATGCCCCCTCTTCCCCTTGCTCAGGGCCAGCTTGCAAGGTTGGCGCGACTACTACTGCGACAGCGAGGATCAGTGGCTCGGCTGTGCGCGCTACCAGGTGTCACTGACCGGCGAGCGCGTGCCGATCAGCCTGCTGCCCAACGGTGCCCGCGCGCGACACCTTGAAGACGCGGCCACCGGCCAGGACCGGTCCGGTGCCGCCGGCCCAGAGCAGGGACCCCAGCAGGCCCCTCCGCCACAACACGATCCCTGGCCGCCTGAGAACGCGTCCCGGTCGCAGCCGCCACCGGCTCGGCCACCGGCGCCGTCAGAACCTGTGACCGGGGTACCGGAGACCATGGCTCAGTTCGGGGCGGCATCTCCGACGATACCGGTGTCGCATTACCGACCGTCACCGTCCCCACCGTTTCCCCAGCCTCCAGATCGCCCATCCCGACACGCGGGGCAGGGGCCCAGCTCGAAGCGCGGCTGGTGGGCTCGATTCACCGAATGGATGGGAGGTCCCGCATGAGTGGCTACTGGCCCTGGTGGGCCGGCGCTGCCGGGCTCGCTCTGATCACCATCAACCACGCCCTCACCACGGACCGGTCTTTCGGGGTGTCGTCCGCGTGGGATCGCGTGTTGCACTGGCGCAGGGAGCGCCGACTGGAGCGGATGGACGAGGAGTTCACCGACGAGCGTGCGCTGGCCGACGCTCTCGCCGCAGCTACGGCGGAGCACTTCGGCACCAGCCCCGCCGCGCCCACCGTACCGCCGGTTCCGCACGGGACTTCACAGCTGCTCGAAGCGGACGCCGAACCGACGGCGAGTGAGGACACCGCGGTCACGAGCCCGGGCCCCGCCCCGCTGGTCACCCAGGCTGCCCTGCTGGTGTCGATCTTCTTCGGCGGACTGATCGCCGCCGTCACCTCCGGGCGGTTCCACCTCCGCTTCGACATGGGACCGGGATTCCGGCAGGTGGTCACCGCAAACCCGACCACCATGACCGTCCTGCTGTTCGTCGGAGGCGTGTTGGTCGGCTTCGGCACTCGGCTGGCCGATGGGTGCAGCTCCGGCCACGGACTCAACGGCTGCGGCCGTCTACGCCCCGTCAGCCTCGTTGCGACCGCCGTGTTCTTCGGCACCGCCGTCGCGGTGTCGTTCCTGCTGTGGAAGGTGATCTGATGCGTACTCGGGGCGCGATTCTGCTGGCCAACATCATCACCGGCCTCACTCTCGGCTACACCGTCTCCGACATCGGCTTCGGCGACTACACCGAGCTGAACCGCATGTTCACCTTCCAGGACCTGCGCATGCTCCTCTCCTTCGCCGGTGCCGTCGTGATCATCGTGTGTGCATTCGCTCTGCTGCGGGTCCGCCGCACCCCGGGGCGCATCCACGCCGGCGTGATCCCTGGCGCAGTGCTGTTCGGCACGGGCTGGGCGATCTCCGGGGGATGCCCGGCGATCCCGATCGTCCAGGTCGCCGGCGGATACCTGCCCGCCCTGGTCACCATCGCCGGCGTCACCGTCGGTATCCGGCTGTGCCGCTGGGCCAACGCCCGCTACTTCCACCTCGACCGCGGCTCCTGCGGCCTGTAACCACCGCGGCCTTCGTCGCCACGACGCTCCAGGCCCTCGCCACACCATCCCGCCTGCTGATCCTCACCACCCCGCGGCAGCGCCCGTACCCCGTTGCGGACTGCGCGGCCGACTTCGTCTCGCGTGTCACCGCCCGCAACCGGCTGCCGCTGGACTACTCCGAGCGCAGCCTGCGCATCGTCGACTTCCTGATCGACGGGTTGCGGAAGGGAGGCGCGTACCGAGAGGAAGCGCACGACGCCCCCTTGGAACCCCCTCGGCAAAGTTCTCAACCGCTTCGAGGTGGGCGGTCCCGAAGGGTCCCTGCAGCTGTTCTACTTGAAGCGGCACGGGCGGGCCCGGCGAGCCACCGTCTGATGGCCGGCTCCGAGACCGTCGAGGTCGCCGACGGCGAAGGGTGGGACTCCGGGCGCGCAGCCGTGCTCGGGCCGATCGACGCCGCGGTGGCGGCCGCACGGGACGCCGCAGGGCTGCCGTACGCGGTGATGCTGCGACACCAGGGCAGCCCCGGGGTGGTCGTCGCGCATGTGGCCTGGGAGCGGCACTACCTCGGGTCTCGATCGTCGACGACCCGGCCACCGATCGGCCGGGACGCGGACGGCGAGGTCGCCTGCTTCGTGGCGGACACGCTGGTCCTGCGCGAGGCAACCCTGACCCGACCTGCTCGCTCCGCGGGGCGCTGGTCTGCCGTAACCCCGTATATGCTCCTGCAACGGCGCCCATTGGACCGACGCCCGTTCGCAGGAGTTGGCCGGCTGCCCTCTCCGCAACCGGGCAAGAGGGCAAAGCCGCAGGTCAGAGATCTTCACGCTAGGCAAGCGCCGTCGCTTCCCAAGCTGGGAGCGCGAGTTCGGGTCGGCTGCCGGTCGACTTCTGCTTGTGGTGCGCGCCCTCGCTGAGCGGAGGCTCGGCGGGATGCGTATGTGTCAGTGCACCACTGTTCGCCGGGGCGCTTGTGAAGTCGCGTTCGCAAAACGGCTGGGAGGCGCTGCCGGCGGCAGGGATCTCCGCGCAGTGCATCGGCCGCCCCAGCGGTACGGTGTGCGGCATTCGATCGCTCGTGCTGCGATCGCTGACCAACAAGGGGGTCCCATGAAACACCGCCGCCCGCGCCACCGTCGCAGAGTGATCGCCAGAGCGGTCGGTACGGCAGGTGCGCTGGCCGTCGCCCTGGGTGCGGGGATGACGCCGGCGATGGCCGCCGGGAAGACGACCAACAAGCCTGCGGCCACCGGGTTCTCGCCCGACCAGCCCGACCAGCACACGCCCTGGGCGCCCGAGAACGACGAGGCGCCGCTGCACCACAAGCCCGTACAC
The DNA here is from genome assembly GCF_053593835.1 of Streptomyces sp. NPDC002076. Lineage (NCBI taxonomy): Bacteria > Bacillati > Actinomycetota > Actinomycetes > Kitasatosporales > Streptomycetaceae > Streptomyces > Streptomyces sp. NPDC002076. Next base: position 454,540 of record NZ_JBSFDI010000006.1, on the reverse strand, counting down.
CCTGAGGCCCTCACGTCCGGCCGCACGGATGTGTCCGGTCTCCAGCTCAACATGCCCGCGCCGACCGGGCCGTACAGCGTGGGCATGGTCGGCCTGCACCTCGTCGACAAGTCCCGTACGGATCCGTACGTGCCCGGCAGCACCCCTCGCGAGTTGATGGTGTCGCTCTGGTATCCGGCCACCGCCACGTCCGGGCACTATCAGGCGCCGTGGATGCCGTCGATCTCCGGCGCCCACTTCCTCGCCTCACGCGGACTGTCGCCGCAGCAGGTGACCCTGCCGAGGACCGCGGGCCATGTCCTCGCCCCGGTGAACACCAAGCTCGGCAAGCTGCCCGTCCTGCTGTACTCGACCGGGTTGCACTCGGACCGCGCGATGGGCACCGCGCTCGCCCAGGACCTCGCCAGCCGCGGCTACCTCGTCGTCACCGTCGACCACACCCACGACGCCAACGAGGTGCAGTTCCCCGGCAACCGGCTCGAGGTCAACACGATGCCGGCGGGCGCCCACTCCTCCGACACGCTCAAGGTGCGCGCGGCCGACATCCGCTTCGTCATCAACCAGCTCAACACGATCAGCAAGGGCGGCAACCCGGACCCCGGCCACCCCACGCTCCCCACCGGGCTGACGCAGTCCGTGGACATGTCCCGCATCGGCATGTTCGGCTGGTCGCTGGGCGGCGGCGCGGTCGACACCTCCATGCAGCTCGACTCTCGCATCAAGGCCGGCGCCGACCTGGACGGCCAGTTCTTCGGGACGGCGCCGAGCAAGGACCTGGACCGCCCCTTCATGCTGTTCAGCTCCGGAACCCACAACCGCAACAACGACGGCTCGTGGCGCACGCTGTGGTCGCATCTCAAGGGATACCGGGTCGACATCCAGCTCCATGGCGCGGCGCACCTGTCGTTCAGCGACAACGAGTGGATGGTGCCGCAGGAGGCGGGCCTGCTCGGACTCTCCCAGGCTCAGCTCCAGCAGCAGTTCGGCACGATCGATCCGGACCGCGCGGTCGCTGTCCAGCGGGCCTACCTCGCGGCCTTCTTCGACCAGGAGCTGCGCCACCAGCACAGCACCCTGCTCGACGGACCCAACAAGAGCTACCCGGAGATCTCCTTCGTCCGCTGAACAGAGGGCTGACCAGGCGTCCGAAGGGCGGGTCCTTTTCGCGGGTCCGCCCTTCGGCGTTTCGGCTCCGACGGCATCCATGCAGCCCGAGTGCCGCAGGCCGTGTGGGGCGAGAAGCGGCAGACCGCCGCGGACGCCGCGCTGTCGGTGCGCACCACGACCGACGTCGAGGCGAGCACGGTACTCCGTTCGGCCGGCATGCCGTGGCCGCTGTTGAGGATCTCCATGGCCTTCACGGCTCCGCACGGCACCGACGTCGCGGCATCCAGGCGGGCGTCCGCAGTAGCCGGCCGGGGAGTTCGTCGCGCTGCACGTCGCAGTCGCGGATGCCTCGGTGCCGACGCGGGCGGAGGAACTCATGCTCACCACGGAACGAGCGCCGCGGCAGAACTGAAGAGACAGGGCACCTCGCAGACCCTGGCTAGGTCCGGCGGGCGTGTCGTCCGGTCGGCTTCCTCGTTCCGTTCGGCCACAGCCGAGGAGTCCGGTTCGCCGCGGCGTCCTCGATCGCGCCGAACACGAGGGTCGTGACGGCGATCAGGGGCCATACCAGGACGAACATCCACAGCGTGTACGTCCTGTCGAGCGCCGCCGTCGCGCTGTCGCTCTGCAGGAACGGCAGGTGGTACGCCTGGTCGATGATCGGCACCGTGGCCACGATCAGCAGGTTGTGCCACAGGTAGACCGTGACGGCGCGGTTGTTCGACAGCGTCACCAGCTTGTCCCAGCGCGCCAGCCGGCCCGGCAGCGCCTGCCACGACGGGGAGTACCGGAGCAGGATCGCCACGAACCCGAACGACCACGTCGCCTGGGCCAGGGGGATGTCGTTCAGATCCCATCCGTCGGGGCCCGGATGACCCGACGCCCACCACAGACCGAACGCCATCACCGGGACCGCGCAGGACACCAGCGCATACCGCGGGATCCGCTTGAGCATTCCCTCGTGGTGGGCGAAGCCCAGCACCCAACAGCCGCCGTACACCACGAAGTCGGTCACCGCGTCACCCGTCGCACCGGGGATGGTGACCAGGCCCGTGCCGACGGCGGCCGTCAGTGCCGGCAGTGCCAACAGCGTCACCCATGGGACGCGGCGGAAGGCCCACAGCAGCAGCGGGGACGCGACGACGAACCACAGATACGCGCGCAGGTACCACAGCGGACCCACCGCCTGCGCCGCCCAGGTGTCCTCCAGCAGACCGGAGTTGGCGCCGAGGTGCTCGGGGTACGGCGGGGTGCCGATCGGAACGACGTAATCGATGAGTTCGAGCAGGCCCCAGCTGCCGCCGTGGTCCGGGTCCTTCACCGGGTTCCAGCCGGCCGCGCACATCAGTGCCAGCACCACCGCGCCGAACACCCACAGCGGAGGCAGCAGGCGGCGCAGCCGGCTCCTGATCACGTCCCGTGCCGGACGGTTCAGCGAGCGCGCCGTCAGCGAGCCCGCCAGCGCGAACATCACACCCATGGACGGGAACAGGATCGTCAGCCAGGCCCAGCCGAAGACGTGGTAGACCACCACCCGGACCAGGGCGATCGAGCGGAGCAGGTCCAGGTAGCGGTCACGGGCCGGCCTCGACGCGGCCGGAGCGGGGGCCGGCGTGGGCGCCGGGATCGCCGGCGGGGCGGGCCGGGGTGGGCTCAGGGACAAGGTCGTCTCCGCCGCGTACTCGTGTGTCGTCATCCGACGGGCCTCCGATCACTCCTGCTCCGCGCGCCTGCTGCCGCGGGACCGTGCCCGGGACCTGCACCACGCCCGTGCGCCGCAGCTTCTGCCAGCGCAGGCGGCCTCCGGTGAGTGCGGTGATCCAGGACTGAAGCAGGACCACATACATCAGTTGCCGATAGAGGATCTGCTGGAGCGGGAAGGAGACGAGGTGCGTCATCCTCTCCCGGTCGAGCCGGAACGCGTACGCCGCACAGGCCCCCTGGAGCGCCAGGACGCCCAGCCAGGCAACCAGCGTCTTCTGCGTGGGCCCGAAGACCACGCCGTACAGCAGGAACACGTCGATCAGCGGTCCCAGCAGCGGGGCCACGACCATGAACAGGGAGACGAGCGGCAGACCGACGCGCCCGAACCGGCCCGACGGGCCCTTGTCGACGACGGCACGACGGTGCTTCCAGATCGCCTGCATCGTGCCGTAGGACCAGCGGTAGCGCTGCGACCACAACTGCCGCACGGACTGGGGGGCTTCGGTCCAGGCGCGAGCGTTCTCCGCGTACACCACCCGCCAGCCGTGCCGGTGCAGGGCCATCGTGATGTCGGTGTCCTCGGCAAGCGTGTCGTCGCTCATGCCGCCGACGCCTTCCAGTGCCGACCGGCGGAAGGCCCCGACCGCGCCCGGGATCGTGGGCATGCAGCCCAGGACGTCGTACATCCTGCGGTCCAGATTGAAGCCCACCACATACTCGATGTGCTGCCAGGCACCGATCAGGGAGTCCTTGTTGCCGACCTTGACGTTGCCGGCGACCGCGCCGACCTGGGGGTTCGCGAAGGGCTGCACCAGCTCGCGCACGGTGGACGGTTCGAACACCGTGTCGCCGTCCATCATCACCACCAGGTCGTGACGGGCGAGTGCGAGGCCCCTGTTCAGCGCGGCGGACTTGCCCGCGTTGGGCTGGCGCACGACGCGCACGTCCGGCAGGCGCAGGTCCTCCACGATGCGGGCCGTGCCGTCGCCGGACCCGTCGTCGACGACGACCACCTCGATCGGGTACTCGCTCGCCATCAGGGAACGGACCGTCTTCTCGATGCATGCGGCCTCGTTGTACGCGGGCACCAGCACCGACACCCGTTCGGTGACCGGGACCGGACCCCAGCGAAAGGCCTTGCGGCGTACGCGGCGGGCGTGCACGCCCGACAGCAGGAGCAGCAGACCGATGCGGGCGAGGACCAGCACGCCGGTGACCGCCAGTGCGACCACCAGGCCGTCGGTGATGCTGTCCGAGACCCGGACCAGGAAGATCCACGCCTTGCCCTGCCACAGGTTCAGGCCGGTCACCGGGGTGTTCGCGCTGGGCGCGTGGAGCGCCTCGCTGAGGTTCTGGAACCGGTAGCCCGCGGCCTGCAGCCGGGGCAGGAACTCGTCCAGCGCCTCGACGGTCTGGCGGCGGTCGCCACCGGCGTCGTGCATGAGGACGATCGCGCCCCTGCCGCCCTCGGGGGTGGCCCGGCGGACGATCTCGCCGACGCCCGGCTTCCGCCAGTCCTCGCTGTCGGTGTCGTTGACGACGGTGATGTAGCCGCGGGTACCGATGTACTTCGTCACCGGCCAGGACGCGTTGTCCATGGCGTCGGCGAAGGAGCAGTACGGCGGCCGGAACAGGGACGAGCGGATGCCGGCCGCCCCGGTGAGCGCGAGCTGGCTCTGGGACAGCTCCCAGTCGATGCGCCGTCTGGACTGGTAGGCGAGGTCGGGGTGGTCGAAGGTGTGCAGGCCGACCTCGTGGCCCTCGGCCACCATGCGGCGGACGAGGCCCGGGTGCTGCGAGGTCATGGTGCCGGTGACGAAGAAGACCGCGTGCGCGTGGTACTTCTTCAGCACGTCCAGCACCTTGGGGGTCCAGGTGGGGTCCGGGCCGTCGTCGAAGGTGAGGACGAGACGGTGGTCGGGCACGCGCAGGCTGGTCGTTCGCCCGTTGCGGGTGTCGATGACCGGGCCGCCCTCGAGAACGCTCTCCGGCACCTTGTCGGTGGGGGCCTCGGAACGGACGCGGTAGTCGGCGAGGATCTCGCTGTGCACATACCCGCGCAGCATCAGCATCGCCATCATGGCGAGGAGGACCAGCAGGGGCAGTAGGAAGCGCATGCGCAGCCGGGCGCGCCGGACGCTCGCGGTGGTCTTCCGCGTGTTGTTCCGCGTGTTCTTCGTCGCGGGGGTGTGGAGGACGGGGCTGGATGCCATCAGCGGACGTTCTCCGGAGACGAAAGGCGGGTGGAGCCGGCGCCGACGCGTACAGGACGGACGGGTCCGCCGGCCATGGAGCCGTCGTACACCGTGGACGGGCTTGGGCCGGGTGTGACATCGCCGCCGGACGTGGTGGGGTCCGGCGAGGAGTCTGCCGTAGTGGACGGGCCGGGGTCGGGGGCATCGGTGGTGCGGCCGGAGGTGGGCTCGGCGGAACTCGCCGACGGTTTCGGGACGGTGGATGCCCCCGGCGTGACCGGGCTGCCCGAGGACCCGGGCAGGGCGGTCGCGCCCGCCGACGGGGTGGTACGGCGACGGGCCTGGGCGCGGGGTACGAAAGCACCGCTCGCGGAGCGGACCCGCTCGGCCGAGTCGCTCCGCGAACGGGACGGCTCGGCCGAGCGGGAAGGCCGCGGCGAGGTGTCGACCCGGACGGCCGACGTGCCGGCCTTCCGGTCGGGCACCGACAGCCAGGGCGCACCGGAGTTGCCCGACAGGAGGGTGGCGAGGGTGACGAGGGGATAGGCCGCGCAGGCGAGACCGACGGCGATGCCGAGGCGGCGGAAGCGGCGGCTGCGACGCCCGGACGCGTCGACGAAGACGGGTCCGTCGCAGTCGTGCGCGGCGCCGGAGGTTCCCTCGGCGGGCTGGAGCAGCCGGTCGTCCGCGCCGGCCCCCCACACCCGCCTCACCACGCCACCGGCCGTGGTGAGGCGGGCGGGCGGGCCGCACCGCTTCGGGGGCGGTACGGTGCGGCCCCTGTGCCCGAGGCGGGCACAGTACCGGAGAGCACCCGGCTCAACCGGGCAAGAGGCACCAGGTGCTCTCCGGAGTCGAACGGGGATGCCGGACTCACGCGTCGCCGCCATCCTCGACACCCACCGGGCCGGGGGTGCAACTGGCGATCCCGGACGCCGGATCGGCAGCGAACCCGACGACCCCGCCCAGCGGATCGGGGGCAGAGCCGGCAATACCAACCGCCGGATCGAGCACGCAACCAGCCGTCCCGGACGCCGGATCGGGAGCAAACCCAGCGACCCCGGACGCCGGATCGGGAACAGCGAACCCGACAACCCCACCCAGCGAATCGGGGGCAGAGCCGGCAAAACCGACCGCCGGATCGAGCACGCAACCAGCCGTCCCGGACGCCGGATCGGGAGCAAACCCAGCGACCCCGGACGCCGGATCGGGAACAGCGAACCCGACAACCCCGCCCAGCGAATCGGGGGCAGAGCCGGCAAAACCGACCGCCGGATCGAGGGCGCAACCAGCCGTCCCGGACGCCGGATCGGGAGCAAACCCAGCGACCCCAGACGCCGAATCAGCACCGAACCCGACAAACCCGCCCAGCGAATCGGGGGCAGAGCCGGCAAAACCGGCCGCCGGATCGAGGGCGCAACCAGCGGTCATGGCCACCGAATCGGGAGCGAACGCGACCCTGGTCGCCAAATCGGGAGCGAATCCAGCGATTCTCGCCGCCAGATCGGGAGCGCGCCCAGGGATCCTGGCCGCCGGATCGGGAGCGCGCCCAGGGATCCTGGCCGCCGAATCGGGAGCGAACGCGACCCTCGCCGCCGAGTCGGGAGCGGAACCAGCGATCCCGCCCGCTGGATCGGGCCCGCAGCCGGCAATCCCGGACGCCGGATCCGGGCCACAGCCAACAACGACGCCCGCCGCCGCATCCGGCCCGCAACCGACAACCCCCGCCGCCACATCCGGCCCGCAACCGACAACCCCCGCCGCCGGATCGGGGCCGCGGCGATCGGTCCCGGCGGTCAGTGGACCCGCCTCGTGGATCAGGTACGTCAGGGCCGAGGGCTCGTCGTCGCCGTCCCTTCGCAGGAGAGGGACGTGGTCCTTGGGCCGGAAGCGGTGGTGGTGCCAGGTGACGCCGTTGCGGTCGGTCAGCGGCCGCGCCAGGTCGTAGACGCGGCCCCACAGGAAGTACGGTTCACGGGCCGCGTCCCATGCCTCGCTGAGCAAGCGCGGTACGTCGTGCGCGACCAGATGCACCGGCACCCCGTCCAACTCGCCGAAGGCCAGTTGCGCATAGCCGGCCTGCCGCGTGTCGGCGTCCACCGGTGCGCCGATGACGGCGAGCCAGAAGTACCAGTCGGCCAGGGACACCGCCTTGACGCAGACCACCACCCGGTCGCGGTCCCACTCGATGGCCATGACCTCCGGCCTGTGGCCGTGGAACCGCATCCCCAGCGCGGCCCAGACGTCCTTGGCCTGGGCGCACTTCGCCTGCCACGCGACGGCTTCGGCCTCCAGCGAGTTCACCGGCTCGGCGTCCGGTTGCCCGGCGAGGGCCGGCGCCTGCCGCAGGATCACCGTGTCACGCCCCCGCGCCCGCTGCGGCTCCCGCTCCTCCTCGGACCTCCCGGAACACAGCCGCGACACGGTGTCGGTGTCCAGCGCCAGTGCGAGCCTGACCGCGACCTCCGCCTCGAAGTTCGCGAAGCACTCGCGGATGACCGTGGCGGCCGCTCGGATGCTCCCCTCCTGCGTCACGCTCCCACCGCCCAGGTCTCCCGGACGAGCTCGGTCAGGTTGCGCATGGCCCGATGCTGGAGCGACCTGACCGCGTTGGGCTGCCGGCCCATCACCCGGGCCGCCTCGGCGACGGACAGCTCCTCCAGGAACCTGAGCCGGAGGCAGGTGCGCTGGTGCGGGTTGAGCAAGGGCAGCGCGTCGCCGACCACCTTCCGCGCCTCCGCCGCCAGGACGCTGAGGAGCACGGTGTCCTCGGTGTTGCCGTCCCACTCGCCCCACTCCCCGAACTCGCCGGTGGGCACCTCGCGCCGCGCCCGGCTGGAGGTGTAGTGGTCGGCGATCAGGTTCCGGGCGATCGTCAGCAGCCAGGCGTCGATGTTCTTTCCCTGCCAGGTGAAGGTCTCGATACGGCGCAGCGCCCGCACGAACACCTCCTGGGTGAGGTCTTCCGCGAGGTCCCGGTTGTTCACCCGGCGGACGATGCCGGCGTAGACCGTGTCACGGTGCTGGCGGTACAAGGCCGCGAACGCCTTCCGGTCGCCGCTTCTCGCTCGGCTGATGAGCTCGGGCTCCAGCCCTCTCAGCGGACCGGTCTCGGCCCAGGGATGAGTCACTTGACTGTCTCCGTTTCGGCTCGGGCATCGGCGAGGAACGGGGTACGACCGGCCCTGCCGACACCCGGGAGACCACCGTTCCCGGTCCCCTCCCCTGGGCTGCCCGCCACCGCCCACCCGACGGGACAGGAACGATTCCTCGCTCACGGCCCCTCCCTGGTGATGGCCTCGACGGGGATCTGCAGCGCTGCGGCGATCCGCCTCAGGGTCTCGGGGGTCGTACCCCGGCATCCTTCTTCGATGCGCATGATGGTGCTGGGATGCCTATCTGTGAGGCTTGCAAGGCTCCTCAACGAGTGCCCGCGCGCCTCACGGAAGGCGCGAATCGTGGCTCCGTTAGGTGTCACGGGGAGGACACTAGCGAGGAAGAAACCTCACCGCAAGGAGTGAATGCAACCGAAAGGGGCAGGAATACATCACCGTGATGCGTTGACCAGGCTCGTCGACCGCACGGAGGTGTCACATAACGTGTCATCGATGAGATGAACGTGTCACTGGTGAGGCTGAATCCGCCAGGCAACGCCTTACCGGTTCACAAGCAGACTCGTTACTGGTCAACAGCTTGAAAGTATCTGTAGGTGTTGCCATACGGTGAGGCATCATGACGACTGTGACCACCACTCCCCGAGACTGGAAGCGCCTCGCAGCGGCCATCCGTGATGCACGCAAGGCGCGCGGCTGGAGACAGGAAGACCTCGCGGAAGCGGCGGGCATCGGCTACTCCACGGTGCAGCGCGCCGAGTCCAGCGACGGCTACAAGACCATGCCGCTCACCATCGACAAGCTCGAACGGGCTCTCGGCTGGGCACCCGGAAGCGCCAGGACGGTCCTGGAGGGCGGTGCCCCGACCCTGGTGACGGATTCGGCCATATCCGGCCCGGTCGCCGAGGCTCCGGCATCCGCCTCCGGGGACGCAGCCGGGTTCGTCTCGCGGCTCCCGGCCCGCATCCAGCACGAACTCGCCGACGGGGAGCTCGTGGACACCGACGTCATCGAGTTGAAGCGCAAGGGCATGCGTCTGATCGTCTTCGCGACGCGCGACCCCGAGCAGGCCCCGGAGGACAGGGCCGAGAAGGCCGAGGACATCCGGGAATGGACGCGTGTGCAACGCCGGCTGCGCGGGCTCGCGGGCGACGGTGACTCTCTCGATAAATAGACATCTGAGGATTTTCCCTCAATCACCACACACGCGCCGTATCTGCGTGGTTCCATTCCGTCTACCTCTGGCGGGGTATGACCGCAACGGGTATCTGGGATGGGGTGTCCGCATGGAGACCAGGCAATGGCGTGTGGAGCGAGTCCGGGGCATCCCGCACGGTGCGAAGGTGGTCATCGACGCCCCGGAGGGCGAGGTCGGCATCGTCTGGGTCAACGAGGAGGAGTTCACCGGTGAGGCGCCGGGCTTAGTCGCGGAGCCCCTGACCAAGCCCAGATCGTCCGGGACGTGACCCGCCGCTCAGTCCGCGTGCGGTCGGGCCAGACCGTGATCGTAGGCGAAGATCACCGCCTGGATGCGGTCGCGGGCGCCGATCTTGGACAGGACACGGCCGACATGCGTCTTCACCGTGGACTCCGACAGGACGAAACGCGTGGCGATCTCGCCGTTGGTCCAGCCCTTGCCGATGGCGACGAGGATCTCGCGTTCACGGTCGGTGAGGGCACTCAGGCGCGGATCCTCGGCGGAGCCGTCGCCCCCGGACGGCACGAGCCGGGCGAACTCGTGCAGGAGACGGCGGGTGAGCGCGGGGGCGATCACCGCGTCTCCCACGGCTACGGCACGGATGCCGGCGAGGAGTTCCTCGGGCCGGGCGTCCTTGAGGAGGAAGCCGCTGGCTCCGGCGCGCAGGGCCGCGTAGACGTACTCGTCGAGGTCGAAGGTGGTCAGGACGAGGACGCGGGAGCGGTCGCCGGCGGCGACGATACGGCGCGTGGCCTCGATGCCGTCCATGCCGGGCATACGGACGTCCATCAGGACGACGTCCGGACGGAGTTCGGCGGTCTTGCGCACGGCCTCGGCGCCGTGTGCCGCCTCCCCGACCACCTCCGTCTCGGGCACGGAGTCCAGCAGCATGCGAAAGCCGTACCGCTGCAGCGGCTGGTCGTCCACGACGAGCACCGTGGTCACCGGGCACCGCCCTGGGGAGCGAGGTCGAGGGCGGCGCGCACCGTCCATCCCGGGCCCGCGGGACCCGCGCTGACGTGTCCGCCGTAGAGAGCCGCTCGTTCTCGCATGCCCACCAGGCCGTGTCCTTCCTCGTTCGCCGTGCGGGGCCGGCCGCCGGCCGGTGTGGCCGGCCCGGAGTCCTGGACGGTGATGGTCAGCCGCGCGTCCTCCACGACGATCGCCAGGTTCGCACGCGTCCCCGCGCCGGCGTGTTTGAGGGTGTTGGTCAGGGCCTCCTGCACTATCCGGTAGACCGTGAGCTGCACCCCGCTGTCCAGGGCGTCGACGTCACCGGCCGTACGGTAGACGACGTCCAGGCCGGCGGCGCGGACGCCCTCGCACAGCGCGTCGATGTCCGTGAGACCGGGCTGCGGGCTCAGTTCGGGCTCGCCCCGCGGGCCGTCCGCCTCACGGAGTACGCCGAGCACCCGCCGCAGTTCGCTCAGGGCCTGGCGACCGGTGTCGCCGATGAGGTGCAGGGCCTCCTTGCCCCGCTCCGGGGCGGCGGCGGTGGCGTAGGCACCCGCGTCGGCGAGGGTGATGATCACGGACAGGTTGTGGCCGACGATGTCGTGCATCTCACGGGCCACCCGGGTCCGCTCGGCCGCGACGGCGAGCCTGCCCCGCTGGTCGCGTTCCGTCTCCAGCCGGGCCGCGCGATCCCGCAGCCCCGCGAGCTGAGCCCGCCGGATGCGGATCATCAGGCCGAGCGCGAGGGCCGCGGTCGCCGTGCTGAGCAGGAAGAAGAGCGCGTCCCAGACCGACACCGCCGCCGAGACCCGCGCCGCCACCAGGCCCAGCGCACCCGCCATGACCGCACAGGCCCACGGCAGCTGCCGTAGCCGCCCGTGCAGGGCCAGGCTGTACAGGGCGACGAAGAGGGCGACGTCCGCCCGGAGCGCGGCGCCGAGGGACCACTGGACGACGAACACGGCCGCGACGGCACCGAAGGCCGCCGCGGGCGCGCGCCGCCGCCACAGCAGCGGCAGCACCAGCCCGGCCTGCAGGGCCAGCATGCCGAGCGTGGGCAGCTGGGTGAACACGAGGCGGAAGCGGCGCGGGCCGTCGCCGTCCCCATGGGCTTCGTGCAGCAGGTCCGGCAGGCAGAGCATCAGGAAGGCCAGCACCACCACCGCGGTGTCCAGCACCCACGGACGGGCCCGGTCGGCGTGCCGGAGCCGCTGGCCCACCCGGCCGAGCCGGGCGACCAGCGGCCCCATCCCGCTGAGCTCATCGGTGGTCACGACATCCACCCGTCCATGATGCGGGTGCGTCATGCATACGTCGCTCAGACGTCGCTGCGCAGCAGCCGGTACGCCGCCCCCGCCAGCGCCAGCGCCGTCCAGCCGAGGAAGACCAGGAGCCCGGCGGAGGGCGACAGGGTGGTGGAGTCGTGGGTCAGCGCGAAGATCGACTCGCCCGCGTGGCTCGGCAGGTAGGGGTCGATGTCGCCCTGCCACGAGGTGGGCAGCAGGGAGACCAGTCCGGGCACCAGCATGAGGGCCGCGACCAGGACCGAGATGCCGCCGGCGACGGACCGCAGCAGCGCTCCGAGGGCGGCGCCGATCACACCGACCAGGCCGAGGTAGAGCCCGGCGCCCAGCAGGCTGCGTACGACGCCGGCGTGACCGAGGCCCATGGCAGCGGGCGTACCGGACACGATCCGACTGCCGACGAGGAAGGCGACGAACGCGCCGGCGGTCGCGACCACCAGGGCGACGAGTCCGTACACCGCCGCCTTGGACCACAGCACGGGCAGCCGGCGCGGTACGGCCGCGAGGGTCGAGCGGATCATGCCGGTGGAGTACTCGCCCGCCGTGACCAGCACGCCGAGCACGCCGAGGGCGAGCTGGGCGAAGTTCGTGCCGAACAGGGACAGGCTGACCGCCGTCGCGGTGGCGAAGTCGCGGTCCATGTGGCGGCCGGAGTCCAGATTGGACTTGTAGTGGCTCGCCGCGATGACGCCGAAGGCCACGAGGAACAGCAGGCCCAGGCCGAGGGTGATCCAGGTGGACCGCAGGGACCAGAGCTTGGCCCACTCCGAGGCCAGCACGCGCCGTCCGGTCACCCGGTAGGCGGGGCGGGCCGGAGCCTTGGGGGCGGCCTCGGGGGTCTCGGGGGTCGCCGTGAGGGTGCTCATGCCGCGCTCCCGGAGGTCTCGGTGCCGGTCGTGGAGCCGTGGTACTCCACGGCGTCCCTGGTCAGTTCCATGAATGCCTCCTCCAGCGACACCGCCTTCGTGGTCAGCTCGAACAGCGGGATGCCGTGCTCGGCCGCCTTCAGCCCGATCTCACGGGCGCTCATCCCGGTGACCTGCAGCTCCTCGGTGCCGACGCGGCCGGTGATCTCCACGCCCGGCCCGGCCAGCACGTCCCGCAGCCGTGCGGGATCCTGCGTGGCGACCTTCACGGTGTCGCCGCCCGCCTCGCGCACCAGGTCCCGTACGGTCGTGTCGGCCAGCAGCCGGCCCCGGCCGACGACGATCAGGTGGTCCGCCACCAGCGCGACCTCGCTCATCAGGTGCGAGGAGACGAACACCGTCCGTCCCTCGGCGGCGAGCGACGTCAGCAGATTGCGGATCCACAGCACGCCCTCGGGGTCCAGTCCGTTGACGGGCTCGTCCAGCATCACCGTCTGGGGATCGCCCAGCAGCGCGGCCGCGATGCCGAGCCGCTGACCCATGCCGAGGGAGAAGGCGCCGGCCCGCTTCTTGGCGACGCTGCCGAGACCGGCGAGCTCGACGACCTCGTCGACCCGGCGGCGCGGAATGCCGTGGGTCAGCGCGAGCGCCCGGAGGTGGTTGTAGGCCGAGCGGCCCGGGTGGATCGACTTCGCCTCCAGGAGCGCCCCGACCTCCTGCAGCGGCGCCTGGTGACGGGCGTAGCGGTGACCGTTCACCGTGACGGAGCCGCTCGTCGGTGCGTCGAGTCCGACGATCATGCGCATCGTCGTGGACTTGCCGGCACCGTTGGGGCCGAGGAAGCCGGTCACCGTACCCGGCTTCACGGTGAAGTCCAGACCATCTACGGCTGTCTTCTCCCCGTACCTCTTGGTGAGCTGCTGGGCCTCGATCATTCGCGTTCTCTCTTTCGGACTCGGGCGCCCGGCACGCCCGACGCCTCCTCCGCCACGCTAAGTCCGCCATCTCCCGGATCCGGTGGTACCGGGGACTGAACACTGCCGGGCCGGTGGTACCCGGGTACTACGGCGAACGGGATCCGCCCCGGAGCCCGAAAGGGCTGGACCCGGCCCGCCGCCAAGGCCGATCGTGAGCGGCATGGACGATCACCGCAGCGCGCCCGCCGGCCCAGCCGAGGCCGATGAGGTCCGCCGTTTCTGGGGCGGGCTCGGTCTTCCCGGGCTGGTCGACGTGCACACGCACTTCATGCCCGAGCGTGTCCTGCACAAGGTGTGGGACTACTTCGACACGAACGGACCCCTGATCGGCGGTCTCGAATGGCCGATCATCTACCGGCGGCAGGAGGCGGAACGCACCTCCCTGCTCCGGGAGTTCGGGGTCCGGGCCTTCACCGCGATGCTCTACCCGCACAAGCCCGGCATGGCCCGGTGGCTGAACGGATGGGCGGCCGACTTCGCCCGCCGCACCCCCGACTGTCTGCACACCGCGACCCTCCATCCCGAGCCGGGTGCCGAGACGTACGTCCGCGAGGCCGTCGAGGCGGGCGCGCGCGTGTTCAAGGCACATGTACAGGTAGGGGCCTACGACCCGGCCGACGAACTGCTCCAGCCGGCCTGGGGGCTGCTGGCGGAGGCGCGGATCCCCGTGGTGATCCACTGCGGCTCCGGGCCCGCGCCGGGCAAGCACACCGGTCCCGAGCCGATCGCGCGGCTGCTGGCCCGGCATCCGAGGCTTCGGCTGGTCGTCGCCCATCTGGGGATGCCCGAGTACGAGGAGTTCCTCGGCCTCGCCGAACGGTACGACCAGGTGCGGCTGGACACGACGATGGCGTTCACCGACTTCACCGAGGGATTCCTGCCGTTCCCCCGCCGCGCCCTGCCCCGGCTCGCCGCGCTCGGCGACCGCATCCTGCTCGGCTCCGACTTCCCCAACATCCCCTATCCCTACGTGCACCAACTCCACGCCCTGGAACGCCTGGACCTCGGCCGGGAGTGGCTCCGGGCGGTGTGCCACGACAACGCGGCGCGGCTGTTCGGGCTGTGAAGGAGGCGCTTGCCGACTTCGCGCGACATCACCTCGGACTGAGTCCCTGACCCGCGGGTTCGGGCGTTCGGGCTGTGTGAGCAGGACTCTGTTCCTGCGCTGGGTCATCCGTGGCCGCGAGTGCCGGGGGATCAGGTGAGTGCCGAGATCGTGCAGTTGACGGAGCAGGCGGGGCCGCATCTGACGACCGCGGACGACGATCCGGCCGTGAACCCCGAGGTCGGAGACCTCGGGGTTCGATCAAGCGGTCGGGTACGGGCGCCCGCTGCTCCTCGGGGATGCTGACGAGGTCGTGAACCGACCGGTCGGCCGGCGTGGTTCACGCGACTCGCGACCACGGCCCCTCGGTCTCGGACTTCGGGATCCAGAGCAGGGGCTGACTCGTGCGGCAGTAGTCGTCCACTCCGTCCTGCCACGGGAAGCGTCCGGACCTGTCGGGCCAGAACAACTGCGTGACCGGCAGCGGAGGGGCTTGGTAGAAGTCGATGCCGGCACCCAAGAAGTCCCGGTACCAACTGGGGTGAACGGGCCGGACAGCGACGTCGTAGCCCGTGAGGACGTCGTCTCTGCGCTGGTCCGGCCCCAGCGGAAGGCCACCGCGGATCCCGGCTCCGGCCGCGTTCACGACGCGCATTCCGACGTCCGTCCGCAGCCCGAAGACACAGACCTCGGGACTGCGCAGCGTGTGCCACAGCCCGATGGAGTAGGCCCAGTCGGCGGGTGCGCCGTCGCCGGCGCCGACGCCCATGACGTGCCAGCCGAAGTCGGTGACGTTCTTGGCCACCCGGCTGTCTCGTTCTTCCCAGGCCGGGCCGTCCGCGGGCGGTTCGCAGAGGAGGCAGGAGCAGGAGGAGTCGTCCACCAGAGGAGGGTAGATGAGCGCGGCATCGGGCCGTACCCGGGCCCGAGACCGCGCCACAGCGGCCGGCGACGACGGCTGGTCCGGACGCGTGCGGAAATCTGTCACGGCGAGGCCACATCTCCGCGCACGGCGGAGTTAGGGTTGTCGGACGAGGCAGATGGCGCTGGGTCTTCGGAGCGCGGGTGCCACGCCGCGTCCCCCGAAACGAAGGTGCCATGCCCGCCGAGAACGCCCCTGCCGCCGGCAACCTCGACGACGATGACTACCCGGCCTACACCATGGGGCGGGCCGCGGACGTTCTGGGCACCACCCCCGCCTTCCTCCGGGCCGTCGGCGAAGCCGGACTGATCACCCCCCTGCGTTCCGAAGGCGGCCACCGCCGTTACTCCCGCCGCCAGTTGCGCGTCGCCGCGCGCGCCCGTGAACTGGTCGACCAGGGCACCCCCATCGAGGCCGCGTGCCGCATCATCTCCCTGGAGGACCGGCTCGACGACGCCCTTCGGCTGAACCGGGAAATGCGCCGGAAGCTGGCCGAGCGCGACGCGGATACCTAGTCCCGCCACTACAGAATTACGGAGTGCGGCGGAACGAGAATCAGCGGACACACCAGAAAACGCATTCACGCTGCCACCCGGCTGTGTTAGCGTGATACCAGTTGCAGTTTTGGTTGCCAGAGATTTTTTCTTTGCAGAGCTTTCCGGATCTTTCCGGAGGGGTGATCATCGCGGCGACTCGGCTCCGCAGAGTGCGGAGTCCGGCACTGCCCCCCAAGGGAGATTCAATATGGCATCTGGCACCGTGAAGTGGTTCAACGCGGAAAAGGGCTTCGGCTTCATCGAGCAGGACGGCGGCGGCGCTGACGTGTTCGCCCACTACTCGAACATCGCCACCTCCGGCTTCCGCGAGCTTCAGGAAGGCCAGAAGGTGACCTTCGACGTCACGCAGGGCCAGAAGGGCCCGCAGGCCGAGAACATCGTTCCCGCCTGACGCTGACGCGAACCGTCGCGAGCCACTGGTTCGCGCATCATGTGGCTGGGGCCCGCGCTCTTGGGGTGCGGGCCCCAGCCCATTGGTTTTCCCGGTTTCCGGGTTCCCGGGTTTCCCGGACCGCCGGCTGTCCCGGCCGCAGCGCCACGAGGCCCGGCTCTTCTTTTTTCTTCGGCTCATTCTTGCGAATCCCGGTGCGGCCATCGCCGCCAGACGGAATTCCTCGATACGCCGCATCGAGGAAGGTTCCTCCATGAACCGCACCCGTCGCACCGGGGGCACTTCCGGTGGCTTCCGCGCGGACCGAAGGTCCACGCGTTCGGCAGGCACCACCCGCTCGACAGGCACCGCTTCCGGCGGCCGCTTCCGTACGCAGGGCGCGGGCCGCCAGGCTCCCCGCCCCGGCGGCGGACGAAAGAGCGGCCAGGGCGCACGCTCCACCGCGCGCCGACAGGAGTTCGCCCTGCCGGTCACCCTCACCGAACCGCTGCCGGCCGTCGAGACGTTCGGCGAACTGGACATGCCCGTACGGCTGCTGGCCGCGCTCGGCGCCGAGGGCGTGGCCGTGCCCTTCCCGATCCAGGCGGCCACCCTGCCCAACGCGCTGGCCGGCCGGGACGTCCTGGGCCGGGGCCGTACCGGCTCGGGCAAGACGCTCGCCTTCGGTCTGCCTCTGCTGGCCCGCCTCGACGGGCAGCGCGCCCAGCCCCGGCGGCCGCTCGCCCTCGTCCTCGTCCCCACCCGGGAACTGGCCCAGCAGGTCACCGACGCGCTCACCCCCTACGCCCGCGCCCTGCGGCTGCGGCTCGCCACCGTGGTGGGCGGCATGTCGATCGGCCGGCAGACGAGTGCCCTGCGCGACGGCGCCGAGGTCGTCGTCGCCACGCCCGGCCGGCTCAAGGACCTCATCGAGCGGGGAGCCTGCCGACTGGACCAGGTCGCCGTCACCGTCCTGGACGAGGCCGACCAGATGGCGGACATGGGCTTCATGCCGCAGGTGACCGCGCTGCTCGACCAAGTCCCGGCCCGTGGCCAGCGGTTGCTGTTCTCGGCGACCCTGGACCGCAACATCGACCTCCTGGTGCGCCGCTATCTCCACGACCCCGTCGTGCACTCGGTCGACCCGTCCGCGGGAGCCGTCACGACGATGGAGCACCATCTGCTGCACGTGCACGACGCCGACAAGCACTCCGCCGCGACGGAGATCGCCGCCCGCGACGGACGCGTGCTGATGTTCCTGGACACCAAGCACGCGGTGGACCGGCTCGCCAAGGACCTGCTGTCCGTCGGGGTGCGTGCCTCGGCCCTGCACGGCGGCAAGTCCCAGCAGCAGCGCAACCGGACGCTCGCCCAGTTCAAGGAAGGCCACGTCACGGTCCTGGTGGCCACCAACGTCGCCGCCCGCGGCATCCATGTCGAGGGCCTCGACCTCGTCGTGAACGTCGACCCTCCCAGCGACCACAAGGACTACCTGCACCGCGGCGGCCGTACCGCACGCGCCGGCGAGTCCGGCACCGTCGTCACCCTCGTGCTGCCGCACCAGCGGCGCGCGGTGGACCGTCTGATGACCGACGCCGGCATCACCCCGCACGCCGTCCGGATCCGCCCGGGCGAGGCCGAACTGCAGCGCATCACCGGCGCCCGGACCCCCTCCGGCGTGCCCGTCACCCTCAGCGCCCCGGTCGACGCGGGACGCCAGGGCGAGGGATCCGCCGCCCGCAGCCGCAGGGGCCGGGCCGCCGGCCGGGGCGGGAACGACCGGACCGCCGCCCGAGCCCGTCGCTTCGCCACGAGGAAGAACGCATAGCCCGGGCACGCGGATGCGCTCCCGGTCATCGCCGGGAGCCGTCGTCCGGCCCGCCCGGCCCGTCCGGCCCGACGAAGAGGAGAAGCGCCTGATGCCGATTCCACCCCGAACACGACAGGCCGACGGCGCCGAAGGCACCGGTCTGACCGCACGTGACGCCATGCATGGTCCCGGGCCCCAGGTGGACGACCACATGGCCGTGGACGTGGCGCTGTCCGTGCTCATCGGCGCCCGCGTCCCGCACCTGCTCCTCCGCGACGAGGACGGGCGGTGCGCGGGTCTGGTCACGCGGTCCCAGCTCGCCGCGCACCGCGGCGGCACGTGGTACCGCGACGGGACGCGGCTGCGGGACATCCCGCTCGACCGCGGACCGTTCACCTCGTCCATGGCCGTGCTCGGCGAGGCGCAAGCCGCCATGCGCGGCCGGAACCTGGACGTGTCCCCCGTCATCGACGAGCACGGCTACGCCCTGGGCGTCCTCGCCCTCACGCCCTGACCTTCGTCCAGCCGCCGTGGCGCGGTCGAGTCGACTCCCCCGGTGATTTCCCACCCCCCTGTGGAGGCATCCATGCGCTGTGTCATCGCCAGATTCCCGTTCGACCTGATCAAGAGTGAGGTCGAGCAGTCGATGAGCGGCATCACGCCGGAACCCGTCACCGGCGTGTCCGTGACCATCGGCCGCCACGTCTACCCCGTGATGCAGGTCGGGCAGGTGATCACCCGGCTGGACCGCCGCGACTTCACCACGATCGAGATGCGGCGGGCCCTGACCCGGCTCGGCTTCACCTGCCACGACGCGCGCCCGGCCACGCCGGCCCCGGACCCGCAAGCCGACGAGCGTGCGCTCGACTGGTGAAGCCCTCACCTGCCCGTCACCGGCTCCATGAAGCAGGCCCAGGTCGCAGACCTGGGCCTGCTTGAGTGAGTCAGGCCCCCACCGTGCCGTCCACGCCCTCGCGGAGGAAGTCCGCGTGGCCGTTGTGGCGGCCGTACTCCAGGATCATGTGGAGCATCACCATCCGCAGGGACACGTCCTCGCCCCAGCGCGGCTGGTACCCGGCGAGGTCCAGGGACTCGGCCTCGCGCTCGATACGACGCGAGTGCTCGACCTCGGCCTGCCACACCGCGAACGCCTCCTCGGCGCCGGCGCCCGTGGTGTCGTAGGCGGCCTGGAAGTCGAACTCCTTGTCCGACCAGAGCATCGGGGCGGCGTTGTCGTCGAACACCCGGCGGAACCAGGCGCGTTCGACCTCGGCCAGGTGCCGGACCAGGGCGAGCAGGGAGAGGGTCGACGGCGGGCTCGACCGCTCCTTGAGCTGTTCCTCCGTCAGACCCTCGCACTTCATCGCCAGGGTCGCCCGGTGGAAGTCCAGGAACGCCCGCAGCGTCTCGCGCTCCGTACCGAAAAGGGGCGGGCCTATGCGTTCGACGGTCACGCTGGGTTCCTCTCGTGGGTGCCGTGGGCGTCGAACGTATCGCGCCCCGCGGCCGCCGGAGCACGGCCGCGGGTCTACGAGCGGTGTTCGCCGAACTCGCCGCGGTGGTGCGGGCCGCAGCAGAAGCCGGGGCCGTGCCGGTGGGCATCCGCCGGCGGTGCGGTCGTGGTGGCCGGAAGTGCCGCGCACTGCGCTCGAATCGCGCTGTCGACCATGCGATCGCTGTCGGAGGCGGCGTTGGCCAGGCTGGCGCAGCACACGGTCAGCAACAGGGCGCCGGCCAGGAAGGGCGACGTCCGCCGGGCGGGCGGCGGCGCCAGCAGGGCCCGTACCCGCTGCGGCACTTCCCCGCCGGTGGCGGCAAGGGCGGGACGGGACGCGCCCGCGGAGGCGAGGGCGGCGCGGCCGACCGCGCGGGCCACCGCCGCCCGGTCGCCGACTCGGGCGGCGGCCTCCTCGTCGGCCCAGCGTTCCAGGACGAAGGCACCGGTGTGAGCCAAGGGACGCAGCAGGGGGTTCAGGGCGGACGTGAGCCGCCACAGGCTCAGGAAGAGGTGGTGTCTGCCGCGCAGATGGGCCCGCTCGTGCGCCAGCAGGGCCGCGCGCTCGTCATCGCCGAGACAGCACAACATGCCACGGGAGACCACGATCCGTGCCGGCACGCCGGGCAGGGCGAAGGCCAGCGGAGCGTCGTCGTCGAGCACGGCCAGCTCCGCGCTCCCGGGCAGCGCGGCGCACTCCCGCCGCACGCGGACGACCTGGCGGACCTGGCGGAAGGTGGCGACGCCCAGTGAGACGACGCTCGCGGCCAGGACGAGCGCGCTGACGGCCGCGACGACGAGGTAGACCGGGTCCTCGGCGCGCAGGGCGCTCGCGGACCAGTGGCCCTCGGCCGCGACCTGGGGAATCTGCGCGATGCCGGTGAAGGCGAGCAGCGTGAGTGAGCCGGTCCAGCCGACCGCCGTGACGAGCGCGGCGCAGGCCAGGGCCCAGGCGGCGGGGCGCGGGGTGAGCCGACGGGCGAGGCGCGGCGCGAGCAGCGTGAGCACGGCCGTGACGACGAACGGGACGTAGACGCTGATCAGCACCGGTTCACCGCTTCCCGTCGGAGCGCTCGTCCCGTGTCTCGTGCCCGGCCAGCAGCTGGTGCAGCAACTGCTCGTCCTCCGTGGAGAGTTCGGACACGAAGCGGGTCAGCACCGCCTCGCGGTCGGAACCCTCCTCCAGCAGCGACCGCATGCGCCGGGCGGTGTGCGACGCCTCGTCCCGGACCGGCGCGTAGGCGTATCCGCGGCCCTCCCGGTGCCGGACGAGCATGCCCTTGTCGTGGAGACGGGACAGGATCGTCAGGACCGTGGTGTACGCCAGGCCGCCGGGCAGCCGCTGCAGGACCTGGCGCGCGGTCAGGGGGCCGTCGGCGGACCACAGCGCGGCCAGCACGTCGTTCTCCAGCTCGCCGCGCGCCCGCCGGCCCGGATTCTCCCGGTTGTTCGGGTCGCTCACGTCCGTCCTTCCCCGGCCCATCCTGGCCTTTCGTCCGGACAGGCTACCCGGTCATCTCCTACCAGTTGTAGAAGGTATGCTCCGGGCTTCGACAGGCATCTACTACATCTTGTAGAGCCGCTAGCTCTCCCGACGCCCGGAGGACCAGCCCATGCCGTATGCCGGACGCACTCTCCCCGTGCCCGCACTCGCGGGCGCCGCACCGCGCCCGCAAGGCGAGGCCGCTCCCTCCCGCCGGGTCGCGATCATCTCCGCGAGCGTCGGCGCGGGGCATGACGGCGCCGCCACCGAACTCGCCCGCCGCCTCGTCGAAGACGGCTTCACCGTCGACCGGCACGACCTGCTGGACCTGCTGCCCGCCGGGCTCGGCAGCGCCGTCCAGCGGGGCTACCACCGGCTGCTCGTCCGGGCACCGTGGGCCTACCAGCGGATCTACGCCGGCACCGAGCGCGCCGGAGGCGGCGGCCCGGCGGCGCGCGCCCTGCTGCGCTCCGCCGAGAACCGGGTGCTGCGCGCCCTCGCCCCGGGCACCGGCGCGGTCGTGTCCACCTACCCCGGAGCCAGCCGGGTGCTCGGCAACCTGCGCCGCTCCGGACGGCTGACCGTCCCGGTCCTGACCTACCTGACGGACTTCTCGGTGCATCCGCTGTGGGTGGCGGACGGCGTGGACGTCCACCTCGCCGCCCACGCCGTCCCCGGCGCCCAGGCCCGTGCCGTCGGCGCCCGGGACGTACGCGTGTGCGGGCCCGTCACCGATCCCCGGTTCAGGCCCGGAGACAGCCAGGAGCGCGAGCGTGCTCGGGCCCGGTTCGGGCTGCCGGCGCACAGCCCGCTCGCCCTGCTGGTGGCCGGCTCCTGGGGCGTCGGACCGGTCCGCACGGTGGCCCGGGAGGTGCGCGACTGCGGCGCCGCCGTACCGGTCGTCGTCTGCGGCCGGAACGAGGCCCTGGCCGAGCAGCTGCGCGCCGACGGCATCGAGCACGTCTACGGCTGGATGGACGACATGCCCGGCCTGATGCGCACCGCCGACGTCCTCGTCCAGAACGCCGGCGGACTCACCTCCCTGGAGGCGTTCGCCGCGGGCCTGCCCGTCGCCAGCTACCGCTGCATTCCCGGCCACGGGCTGACCAACGCCGCCGCCCTGGACGAGGCCGGCGCCGCGGCGTGGATCCGCGAGCCGGCCGACCTCAAGGCCGTACTGCAGGACCTGATCGACGGCCCGCGAGGAAAGCTCCAGCGCGAGACGGGCCTCGCCCTGTTCGCCGCGGCGCCGGACCAGGGCCCGGCGGCCGAGATAGCACGGGTGCACCAGGCGGCCGGGCTGTCGGGGCCCGGCCACCGGCCCCCCTCCCGCCGCAGGCGCACCCCTCCGGGGCGCCTCGCCGCCACGGTCGCCGTAGCGTGCGCCGTGTGGGCGTGCGCCGTCGGCACGGGGATCGCGACGGCGTACGAGGGCCCCGGGCTGGCGCGCGCGATCAGCCACGGGCTCGATCTGGACGACCGCGCCCCGCAGTACGCCCCC
The DNA here is from genome assembly GCF_053593835.1 of Streptomyces sp. NPDC002076. Lineage (NCBI taxonomy): Bacteria > Bacillati > Actinomycetota > Actinomycetes > Kitasatosporales > Streptomycetaceae > Streptomyces > Streptomyces sp. NPDC002076. The sequence goes on along the minus strand of NZ_JBSFDI010000006.1, from coordinate 431,939 downwards.
CAGCCGGAAGGGAACCACTGATGACCGCCGCCCGTACCCTGCGCACGGCCGCCCTGGCCGCCCTGCCCGTGCTCGCCACGCACGCCGCGCCCGTCGTCTCCACGTTCGGGCCCCTGCGCAACCGCGCCCTGCCCCGCCTCTCGGGCCGCGGCCGCCCGGACCACGTCGCCCTGACCTTCGACGACGGACCCGACCCCGTCTCCACCCCGCACTTCCTGCGCCGGCTCGCCGCGCGCGAGGTGCACGCCACCTTCTTCCTGCTCGGGGTGCAGGCGCGCCGTTCACCGGGTCTGGTGCGCGAGATCGCCGCGGCCGGCCATGAGATCGGCATTCACGGCTGGCTGCACCGCCCGCTGCTCCTGCGCGGCCCGCGCGCCACCTACGACGACTTCGCCCGCGCCCGCGACACCGTCGCCGCGATCACCGGGCGGCAGCCCACGCTGTTCCGGCCGCCGTACGGCGTCATGTCGGCCGGCGCCCATCTGGCGGCGCACCGGCTCGGCCTCACGCCCGTCCTGTGGACCTGCTGGGGGGAGGACTGGACGGCGCGGGCCACCGCGGAGTCCGTCCACCGCACCGTCACCCGCGATCTGGACGGCGGCGGAACGATCCTGCTGCACGACTCCGACTGCACCTCCGCCCCGGGCGCCTGGCACTCGGCCCTCGGCGCCCTGCCCCGCATCCTCGACACCTGCGCGGAGCGGGGCTTCGAGGTCGGGCGGCTGCGTGACCACGGATGGCCTTCGCGTGGTGCGCGTCACCCGGGAACGTTCCCCGGGCGCCGTTCGTCTACAGTTCCGTAGACCGTCTACTTCGCTGTAGTCAGCTGTTGCCGGGCGTTCACCCTCGCCCGGTGCGCAGGAAGGCCCCCCACCCATGACCCATCCGCCGCAGCCGGCCCCCCAGCCCGCCCTCCACGTGTTCTTCCGGGGCGCTGACGCGACGGGAGGGAACCAGTGATCCTGGCCGTCGACGGGTCCTCCGTCGACGGCTCCGTCTACTCGGACGTGGTGCGTCTCGCGCAGCACTCTCCCGGCTGGCTGGACGACACGGTCTCGGCCTGGTCGACGTACGGGCTCGCGGTGTTCGCCGTACTGGCGGCCCTCGGCTGGTGGCGGGCCCGGCACGCCGGTGCCGCCGCCGCGGTGACCGCGCTGGTGGTCCCGGTGGTCGTGGTCCTGGCGTACGGCGTGGACGCCGTGCTGAAGCTGGCGGTGCGGGAGGACCGGCCGTGCCAGAGCCTGCACGTTCGGACGCTGGAGGCGTGTCCGGCGCCGGGCGACTGGTCCTTCCCCAGCAACCACGCTGCCATCGCCGCCGCCGCTGCCGTGGCCCTGGTGTTCGTCTCGCGCCGTCTGGGAGCGGTCGCCGTCGTGGCCGCACTGGCGATGGGAGTCTCCCGGGTGTGGGTCGGCGCACACTATCCGCACGACGTCCTGGCCGGCCTCGTCGTCGGCGCGCTGGTGGCCTTCGGGGCGATGTCCGCGGCGCGACGGCAGGCGGGAACCCTGGCACGATGGCTCACCGCCAGACGCCTGGGCGCCCTTCTGGTGACCCCATGAGCCGTGACGCCGGCGCCGGTGGCCGGTGGCGCGCCGGGCGCCTGCGGTGCGCGGGGCGCGCCGCCGGTGGGTGGTGCGCTGGTGCGCCGTCGGCCGGTGAGCGGTCCGCCGATGTCGGACGGCAGGCGGTCCGCCGATGACGGGCGGACCCACTGCTGCCGCAGCGTCCCGGACGGCCCGGTGGCTGCCGCAGCGGCCCGGACGGCCCGGTGGCTGGTGCGTCACCCCGGACGGCAGGCGGTCGCCGGTGTCGGACAGCGGCTGTCCGCCGACGACGGAAGGCCCGGCGGCCGCCGCAGCGGCCCGGACGGCCCGGTGGCTGGTGCGTCACCCCGGACGGCAGGCGGTCGCCGATGTCGGACAGCGGCTGTCCGCCGACGACGGACGGCCCGGTGGCTGCCGCAGCGGCCCGGACGGCCCGGTGGCTGGTGCGTCACCCCGGACGGCAGGCGGTCGCCGATGTCGGACGGCGGCAGTCGACCGACGATGGATGGCAGGCGGTCCACCGACGAGGACGGCAGGCAGTCCGCCGATGATGGACGACAGGCGGTCCGCCGACGATGGATGGCCCAGCGGCTGGCGCATCGGCCCGGACGGCCCCGCGGCGGCCCGGCGGCCGCCGCAGCGGACCTGACACGTACGACTCCGACCGGAAGGCTTCTGGAGCATCATGCGCCTCAAGATCCTTGTCGTCGAGGACGATCACGCCCTGCGGGACGTACTGCGCCGGGGCCTGTACGACGAGGACTTCGAGCCGGTCCTGGCCGCCGACGGCGCCACCGCCCTGCGGCTGGCCACCGCCGACATCGCAGCGGCCGTCCTCGACGTCGGCCTGCCCGACGCGGACGGCCGGGACGTGTGCCAGGCGCTGCGGGCCAACGGCTTCCTCGCCCCCGTGATCTTCCTGACCGCCCGGCACCACCTCACGGACCGGCTGTCCGGCTTCTCCGCCGGCGGGGACGACTACCTGCCCAAGCCCTTCCACCTCGCGGAACTCGCCGCCAGGCTGAGAGCCGCCCTCAGACGGACCGCCGCGACGGCGCCGGTGGCCACCGCCGGGGATCTGGTCCTGGACGCGGTGCACCACAGCATGACCGTGCACGGTGCCCGCACCGCCCTGTCCCCGACCGAGTTCCGGCTGCTGGCCACGCTCGTCGCCGCCGACGGGGCCCTCGTGCGCCGCCGCGACCTGGTGCGGGCCGGCTGGCCCGAGGGGGCGCAGGTCAGCGACAACACCCTCGACCAGTACCTGAGCCGACTGCGCCGCAAGCTGCGCGAGGCGGGCAGCGGCCTCACCCTCGGTACGGCGCGGGGGATCGGACACCGTCTGTCATGAACCGTGCCTTCCGTCACCTCCGCCGTATGGCCCCCCGCACCCTGCGCGGCCGGCTCTCGCTCGCGGCGCTGACCGCCACCGCCCTGCTGATGACGATCCTGACGGTGGTGTTCAACGCCGTCATGGACCGGCACCTGCAGCACCAGGCCGACGACGAACTGCGCAACCGCGCGGCGGCGGTGGCCACGACCGTCGACACGAACGCCCCCCGGGTACGCGTCCTGGACACCGTCAACGACCGCCTCCTCGACGCGAACGTGTGGATCTACGCCGGACCCCGCCTACTGGAGAAGCCGCCGTCCGCCAGGGCCGGCAGCCCGCTGACCCGGGCCGCCCACCGGCTGGCCGAGCGGCCCGGGCACGCCTGCGCGACCGTCCACACCCACGGCCACCCGCCCATCAGGCTGTGCTCCCAGCCCCTCCCCGGCCGGCATTCCCCGGCCACCGTCGTCACCGCCCTGGATCTCGCTCCGTACCGCGGCTCGGCCGACACCCTGCTGCTGGGATCACTGATCCTCGACGCCGTGATGCTCGGCTGCACCTACGTCCTCACCCGGCTCTCCGTCAGCCGGGCCCTGCGCCCGGTGCGGACGATGACCGACCAGGCCACCCAGTGGAGCGCCATCGGCTCCGACGAGCGCTTCGGCACGGCGGACCACCCGGCCGAACTCGCCCGCCTCGGCGCGTCGCTGGACCAGCTCCTGGACCGCACCCGCACCGTGCTGCGCCATGAACAGCAGCTGACGGGAGAGCTGTCCCACGAACTGCGCACCCCGCTCACCCGGATCATCATGGAGCTCGACTGGTGGCGGGGCCGCCCCCGCACGGACGCCGAGACCCGTGCCGCGCAGGAAGTGATCTACGAGGCCGCCCAGTCCATGCGCACGATCTGCGACACGCTGCTGAACGACGCCCGCGAGAACGCGCTGAACCCGGCGACGACCCCGGGGACGACCGATGTCGTGCCCGTCCTGGACCGGCTGCTCCAGCACCTCGACACGCCGGACCGGGTGAAGACGGCGGTCGAGGCGGAAGCACCGGTGCTGGAGGCAGGAGTCGCCCCCGCGCTCCTCGAACGCATCCTCAGTCCCCTGCTCGCCAACGCCGCCCGCTACGCCCGCTCCCGGGTGACCGTGTCCGCGGTGCGCGTGCCCGGCGTCGTGCGGATCGACGTCGCCGACGACGGTCCCGGCGTGCCGGAGGCGTTCGTGGCCGAGCTGTTCCAGCCCGGCCGACGCGCCGACTCCGGCGACGGCCACGACGGCGCGGGCCTGGGGCTGCCGCTGGCCCGACGCCTGGCCCGGGCCGTCGGGGGCGAGGTGTCGTACGCCCCCGGACCCCTGCCCGGGGCGAGGTTCACGGTCAGCCTGCCCGCCGGGTGACGGGTGTGGCGTTCGTCCACACCGTGTGGAAAGCCAGGCGCAGGCAGGCCGCGAGGGCCGGGTGCTCGATGAAGAGGGTGGTGGTGGAGTCGGCGCCGGCCACCGGGTCGGGCATGTCGCACAGGACGAGGGAAGCGTCGGCGATAACGAGTTTCAGCGGGAGTTCGGGGGCGAAGCGGGCCTCCTCGCCCGCCGCAGCGAAGCGCCGTACGTGTTCCACCTGCTCGGGGTCGTTCAGCGCGTCGTCGAGGTAGATCGCGCGGACCGTGCCGCCCGAGTGGTGGAGCCGGTCGACCACCGCCAGGCCGTCCGTGTTCTCGGTGGGGGCGACGAACGGCGGTTTGCAGAAGGTGAGCAGTTCGTGCCGTGCCTGCCGCTGGATGTCGGCGAAGCGTTCGGCGATCGCCTTCGGGTCGCGCAGGATCTCGATGTAGTCCAGCGGATCGGTGTGCTCCCGGCCCTGGGACCACAGGGGCTGGAGGATGCCGGCCAAGTCCTGGGAGACCCGGTCCAGTCGGTCGATCGTCTCCCGCTGCGCGGCCATCAGACGGGCGAGGGCCAGCTCGGGCGTGACGGCGGAGTACGTGGCCACCCGGCCGGGGTGGGTGGTCGCCAGCTGCCGCCGTACGAGGGTGTCCAGCACGTCGTACACGCGTTGGCGCGGTACGTCGGCCTCCCGGGCCACCTCGGCGGCCGTGTAAGAACCACGCCTGATGAGGGTCAGGTAGACCCGTGCCTCGTACCGGGCCAGGCCCAGCGACATCAGGTCGTTGATGGTTCCGTCTTCAAGCTCCATGGCTGCACAACGTACCGGGCAACGCCGAGAGTTGAGGCCAAGAATTTTACCAACTGGCTCTGTTCTCTTCAGCAAAGTGTCCATAGCCTCATCAGTAGCCACCACTGACCAGGGTGGCAGCATCAGCAGGATGCCCGAATCGACTCCACCCGGCCACCCCCAACGGAAAGCGGTTGTCATGAACCTGATAACACCGCCACCTCCGGCCGCCGTCGTGGAGCCACCCATCCCCCCACGGAGGGCAGTTCATTGCAGTCTCATCGCAGAAGGAACCCGATACGCCGCGGCGCGCCCGCGCTCCTGTCTGCAGCAGCTCTGATCACCGGCGGCCTGGCCGTCGCCACCCAGTCGGCGGCCTTCGCCACGACCACCACCGCCGCATCGCCCGCGGCCACCACGACCTCCACGGTGCACACCCGCTCGCTGTGTTCACAGCCCACCAGGCCCGGCTACATGGCCTGCCAGGCGGTCGTCCGCACCGACCTCACCCCGCAGAAGTCCCTGGGCCGCCACGACACCCCCAAGGGCTTCGGACCGGCCGACCTCCAGGCCGCCTACAACCTGCCCAAGGACGGCGGCAAGGGCGCCACGGTCGCGATCGTCGACGCCAACGACGACCCGAACGCCGAGAAGGACCTGGCCGCCTACCGCTCCCAGTACGGCCTGCCGGAGTGCAGCACGAGCAACGGCTGCTTCAAGAAGACCGACCAGGACGGCGGCACCAACTACCCGGCGCCCGACTCGGGTTGGGCCGGTGAGATCTCCCTCGACGTCGACATGGTCAGCGCGGCCTGCCCGCAGTGCAAGATCCTGCTCGTCGAGGCCAAGTCGGCCAGCATGGACGACCTCGGCGCGGCCGTGAACCAGGCGGTCAAGCAGGGCGCCAAGTACGTTTCCAACAGCTACGGCGGCGGTGAGGAGGCCGCCGACACCAAGGCCGACGACCAGTACTTCAAGCACCCCGGCGTCGCCATCACCGTCAGCTCCGGCGACAGCGGCTACGGCACCGAGTACCCGGCCGCCTCGCAGTACGTGACGGCCGTCGGCGGCACCTCGCTCAAGAAGGACAGCAGCACCCGCGGCTGGTCCGAGTCCGTGTGGGGCGCCTCCGCCGGCGGCGACGGAGCGGGCTCGGGCTGCTCGCAGTACGACGCCAAGCCGTCCTGGCAGAAGGACACCGGCTGCGCCAAGCGCGCCGTCGCCGACGTCGCGGCCGTCGCCGACCCGGCCACCGGTCTCGCCGTCTACGACACCTACCAGGCGAGCGGCTGGAACGTGTACGGCGGCACCAGCGCCTCCGCGCCGTTCATCGCCGGCGTCTACGCCCTCGCGGGCACCCCGGGCTCCGGTGACGTCCCGGCGTCCTACCCCTACGCCCACCCGGACAAGCTGAACGACGTCACCGACGGCGCCAACGGATCCTGCGGCACCTACCTGTGCAAGGCGGGCAAGGGCTACGACGGCCCGACGGGCCTCGGCACCCCGAACGGCGTGGCAGCCTTCACCAAGTAGAAGTCCAGCGCAATCGTTCTCCTTCGCCCCGCCGGTTGCCCGGCGGGGCGAAGTGCTGTGCGGCGCCCCCCTTCGGCCAGGGCAGGTGACCGTGATGACGCTCGCGCCACGTCGGCTTGCCCACGCCGAGCACGAGTGTCTGCTTCACTCCGAGCCGCGCACCCGCCTTCACCGACTGGGTGTTGATGTCCAGCCTGGCGACATCGCCGTCCGGACCAGCATCCGCACGGCGCGTCACGTCACGACAGGGGTAGAGGTTCTCGCGGGCACTATGCGCTGGGGTCGCGGAGGCCGACTGCGTCGTGCCGCCAGAACGGCTCTGCGTAGACCAGTGTCCCTGTCATCCATGGCTCGTACTCCGGGAGTCTGAGGGCCTGGAAGGCGCCATCAGGAATGCGCAGGGATGGTTTTCGGAAGCCCTGGTCGTCACCGGGCGCGAAGCCGAAGCGGGAGTAGTAGCCCGGATCGCCCTCCAGGAAGACCAGGGGGACGGCCCGCTCAGCGAGGGTCTTCAGCCGTCTCGGACCAGGGCCGAGCCGATACCGCACTTGTGATGCTCGGGCATGACGGCCAACGGGCTGAGTACATGCACCTCAACCAGTCGCCGAGGGGCATCGAGCAGACTGCGGGTGAACATGATGTGTCCGACGATCTGCCCGTCGAGCTCAGCGACCAGTGAGAGTCCGTCCGCGGGCGCGATCGTGCCCCGCAGGGTGTCGACCAGGTCGGCCACGACAAGGCCGTGGTCACCGAAGGCCCGCAGGTGGATGTCCCGCACAGACTCTCTGTCGCTCGGAAGTTCTTCCCGGAGATCCATGACCGGAGGGTAAGGACCTGTCCCAGTCGCTCGCACACGGTTTTGAAGCCCGAAGGATGCGCGGTGGGTGACACCGAGTTGCACACCACACACAGTGCCGCACCTCACCGTCGTCGTGGGCGAAGACGGGATGCGGACACCACCGGGAAGCGCCCCCGCCGCCGTTCGCCGGGGCGCCGAGCCGTCAGGCCAGGCCGGCGATTGGCCGTTTTGGGCCACCCCGACGGCTCCGACCAGGTCTCACTGCGGGCGCTGGTGGCCCAGATCTGCCAATCGCTCCCGCACGCCCGTCACGTTGCGGGGCCTCCTCGGGAGTGCTTGTCGACCACGTACACGCCCATCCCCGTCACGGTCTCCACGAGCCCCTCGTCCTTCAACACCTTCACGGCCTTGCGCAAGGTGTCACGCGCTACGGCGAATTCGGCTTCCAGTGCCACAAGGCTTGGGATGCGGCGACCGGGCGGGATGCTGCCGTTCTCGATACGGGCGCGCAGGATCTCGGCAATCTGGCGGTACGGCGGGACTGGCCCTTCCCGGTCAATGCTCATGATCGAGACACTAGGCGGCGAGCGTGTACCTGCCATAGCTACCCCAGAGGATAGACGGGGGTAGTACACCTCCTCTAGGCTGCGGGAAAACAAGCGCCCCGGCGAGGTTGTGCGACCTCCCGGGGCATGGCCACCAACTTCAAGGGAGTTGATGACGGTGAGCATTATCCACGCGTTACTGCGGTGGGCACTGGGCGTGTTCGTCCCCGGCACCGGCAGGCGCCGCACTGAGACCCGCCACGCTGCCGTACCGGTCCCCGCATACAGGCCCCGGGCAGCCCGTGCCGCCGCACCATGGCCGCCGGCCCACCGCTCCCCATACGGACTGGACACGCCGCTCGACGGCAGTGCGAACGCGGTCGTCCGACCGTACCTTCTCGAAAGCGAGCGCGAGTCGGCACGGCAGAGTCGGCGGCGGCTGGCCCTGGTCCTCGCGGCCGACTTCGGTATCGACCTCGACCGGCATGCGGTCGGCGCCGAGGCGGTGGCGTGATGGGCGCAACCGTGAAGCGGCCACAGGGGACGGGGAGCAGCACGGACACGTCGTGGCCGTCGGCCGAGTGCGCGCTCGCCCTCCTACCCGGCTACGAGGACCTGCACGGCGCCTGCCGTCAGACGGCGAACGTACCGCTGCCCGGCAGCGTGGGCCTGCTGCTAATTCGTCGCTGCCCCTGCGCCTGCCACGCGCCGATTGCAGGAGGCGCGCGGTGAACGCCGGAAGCCCACCCCAGCCCGGGGAATCCCGCCTGACGATCCACATCTACCGACTCACCCCCGACGGCAAGCGCCTCGCACAGTCCAGACGACTTACGGTCACGGCCAACCCGGATCCGGAACGCCTCGCGGACTCGTTCGCCTGGCCGCCGTGCCGCTGCCCTCGCTGCCGCACTGCACGGAACTGAGCCACAGATGCGCACGCGAAGGACCCGGGGCGCTGACCTGTCGCCGAAGTCAACGGCACTTGTGCGCATGGCACTTGGTCCCGGGCAAGGGGGCGCCCGGACCGGGGGTCGTGGCGCCGGGCCTTCGCTTGCCCGGGGTGCCGGTGTGCTTGGCCGGGGAGTGCGTGGGCTTGGGGGAGGGAGAGGGGACGCCGGGCTCGTCGGTGCCGCGGCCCAGGGGGGCCGGGGTGGGGAAGGGGAGGTCGGGGAGGCCGGAGAGGGCGTCGTGCATGTAGCGGGTCCAGATCTCGGTCGGGATGTCTCCGCCGAACACCTTCTGCAGGCCGCCGACGCCGGCCAGGGACTGGAGCTGGGGGTGGGCCGGGTCCTCCTTGAAGAGGACGACCGACGTGGCCAGTTGGCGGGTGTAGCCGATGAACCAGGCCGAGCGGTAGTCGTCGGTGGTGCCGGTCTTGCCCGCCGCCGTACGGCCGAGGGCCTGGGCCCTGGTGCCGGTGCCCCGGGCGATGACGCCCCTGAGGACGTCGGTCACGTTGTCGGCGACCGGTGCGGGCAGGGCCCGTACGGGGGTGGGGGTCGTGAAGCCGGGGAGGGCCGCGCCGTCGTGGGTCACCTTGGTCACCGAGTACGGCGTGGCCTGCATCCCGGAGGCGGCGAAGGTCGCGTAGGCGCCCGCCATGCGGATGGCGCTCGGGGTGGAGGTGCCGATGTAGAAGCCGGCGCTGGGCGCGGCGAGGCTCTCCGGGCGCAGGCCCACGGTCTTCGCCGTACGGGCCACGTCGGCGTAGCCGACGTCCTCGCCCAACTGCACGTACGGCGTGTTGACCGACTGCTCCATCGCCGTGCGCAGGGAGATGTACCCCCAGCGGTGCGTGGTGTCGTTGTGCTGGTGGAGGAGGCCGGTGGGGTCCTTGTCGTCGGTGACGTAGTTGCCCTGCTGGTCCTTGATCTGGATGCCGTCGTCGCCGTCGAACTTGCTGGCCGGGGTGATCGGCGCCGGAGGCGTGCCCGGTTTCAGGACGGCCCCGTACTGAAGCGCGGAGGCGAGGACGAGCGGTTTGAAGGTCGACCCCACCGGGACTCCGGAGGTGTCGGCGTTGTCCGAGTAGTGGGCCTGCTGGTAGCCGGGGCCGCCGTAGACGGCCAGGATCCGGCCGGTCGCCGGGTCCACCGAGGCGGCGCCGACCTGGACATCGCGGTCGGCGGCCCGGTGGGCGGGGTCGAGGCGCTCCGCGCGCACCTTCGCCACGGCCTTGGCCAGTTCCGCCGTCCGCTTGCGGTCGAAGGTGGTGTGGATCTGGTAACCGCCCCGGCTCAGGGCGCTGTCGGTGATGGAGGGGTCGTGGGCCTGGGCGTACGAGCGGGCCAGCTGGACCAGATAGCCGGTCTGGCCGGTGAGCCCGGACCCGGGGGCCCACTTCCTGGGCGTCGGGAAGCCGGCCGCCGCGATGCGGGCGCGCTGCTCCTGCGTCAGCTTGCCCGTCGTGACCATCCGGTCGAGCACCCAGGACCAGCGGGCCTGCGCCCGGGCCCGGGCCCGGGGATCGGCGTCGGCGTACTGGAAGAGGCTCGGCTCGTTGACCGCGGCGGCGAGGAACGCGCCCTGGCTCACGTTCAGCTTCTCGACCGGGAGGCCGTAGTACACGCGGGCGGCGGCCTGGATGCCGTTGGCCTGGCGGCCGAAGTAGCAGGTGTTCAGATAGCCCTGGAGAATCTGCTGCTTGCTCATGCTCGCGCCGATCTTGGCTGAGATCAGCAGTTCCTTGAACTTGCGGGAGAGCGTCTGCGACTGGTCGAGGTAGGTGTTCTTGACGAACTGCTGGGTGATCGTCGAGCCGGACTGGACGGAGCCGCCCTCTGCCATGTGCACGACGGCGCGCGCGATGCCCTGCGGGTCGATGCCCGGGTCGGTGTAGAAGGAGGCGTTCTCGGCGGCGATGAAGTCCCCCTGCACATCGGCGGGGACCTGCGCCAGGGTGACGTTCTCCCGGTTGACGCTGCCGTCGGTCGCCAGGACGGTGCCGTCGGACCAGTAGTAGACGTTGTTCTGGAGCAGCGCCTTGGGATTCGGGTCGGGGATGGTGATCGTGGCGTAGGCGTACCCGACGGCCGCGGCCACTGCGCCGACGCAGAGCAGGAACGACGCGAGCACCTGGCGCCACGACGGCAGCCAGCGGCGCGGGCCCGTGCGGCCCGCCCTGGGGTAGTCGATCCAACGTTTCTGCACGCCGCTACGGCGCCGCCTGCCGCGGCCGACCGCCGCACGGCTGCCGGAGCTGCTGCGCTGCGGCTGTCGGCGCCGGGTTCCGCTCATGGGCTCGGATCACTTTCCTTTCAGGACCACTGGGTGGTGTCGTGGGGGACGGGCTGCTGCCGGTGGCCGGCCTGGGGCGCGGGCCGGGCAGGGCCCCCGTACGGCTCCGGCTGTGGGAGGGAGCCGTAGGGTGCGGGCTGCGGGACGGCCGCGTACGTTCCGGGACCGGGGACGGCCCCGTACGGGTCCGGCTGCTCAAGGGCGGCGGTGCGGTCTTCCCCGGACGGACCGGTGGCCGCCGGGGCCGACACCAGGCTGCCGTAGCGCTCCATGCGCTGCCAGCGCAGGCGGGAGCCGGACACGGCGGTGAAGACGGACTGGATCACCACCAGGTACATCAGCTGCCGGTAGACGAACTGCTGCAGCGGCAGGCTCCACAGCGGGCCGGGGCGTTCGCCGTCCAGGCGGAAGGCGTACAGGCCCATGCCGAGTTGCAGCAGCAGGAAGGCCAGCCACAGGCCGGCGATCCGCAGCGGGTCGAGGAAGACCAGGCCGTACAGGGCGAAGATGTCCACGGCCGGCGCGAGCAGGGGCAGCAGCACCTGGAAGAGCAGGAGATAGAGCAGGCCCCGGCGGCCCAGTTTGCCGGCGGCGCCGCGCTGCACCAGCGCGCCGCGGTGCTTCCACATCGCCTGCAGGGTGCCGTAGCACCAGCGGTACCGCTGCCGCCACAGGGCGTTCAGGGACGCGGGCGCCTCGGTCCAGGCCACCGCGCCCTCCTCGTACACCACGCGCCAGCCGTCGCGGCACAGCGCCATGGTGAGGTCGGTGTCCTCGGCGAGGGTGGCGTCGCTGACGCCGCCGAGGGCGAGCAGCGCCCGGCGGCGGAAGGCGCCGACCGCTCCGGGCACGGTCGGCATGCACTCGGCGAGGTCGAACAGCCGGCGGTCGAGATTGAAGCCGACCACGTACTCGATGTGCTGCCAACGGCCCAGCATGCCACCGCGGTTGACGACCTTGGCGTTGCCCGAGACGGCACCCACTCGAGGGTCGGCGAAGGGCTGCACGATGGTGCGGACGGCGTCGGGTTCGAAGACCGTGTCGCCGTCGACCATGACCACCAGCTCGCAGGAGGCGGCGGCGAGACCGGTGTTGAGCGCGGCCGGTTTGCCCGCGTTCTCCTGGCGGATCACCCGCACCCCGGGCAGCCGGAGCGACTCCACCAGGTCCGCGGTGCCGTCGGAGGAACCGTCGTCCACCACGATGACCTCCACCGGATGGTCCGAGGAGATCAGGGAACGCACGGCCGCCTCGATCCCCGCGCTCTCGTTGTACGCGGGCACGATGACACTGACCGGCTCGGTCACCGGCGGCCCCCAGGAGCGGCCCCGGCGCCCCGTCCGCAGCTTTCGGTGCCGACGGGCCGCGATCAGCACGACCGCCGCGCGCAGCACGCTGATCACTCCGGCCGCGGTCATCAGCGCGCCGAGCAGCCATACGATCCAGCCGCCGGTCCGCAGCACCGCGATGAGGGCCATGCCCTGGAGGTGGTCGCCAAGGCCGGCGCGCTGGACGGGACCGGCCATGCCGACCGCCGCGCCGACCGTCGTGAACCGGAAGCCGTGTGCCCTGAGCCGCGGGATCAGGGCGTTCAGGGCGGCGACGGTCTGGGAGCGGTCACCGCCGCCGTCGTGCATCAGCACAATCTGCCCGGCGTGGCCGTGCGGGGTCGCGTTCGCGAGGATGCGGGCGGTGCCGGGGCGCTGCCAGTCCTCGGCGTCCTGGGTGGTGAGCACCGTGACATAGCCCGCCTGGTCGGCCTGCTTCAGGACGGACCAGTCGGCGTCGTCCAGTGCGGCGCTCTCCGAGGAGTACGGCGGTCTCAGCAGCGCGGTGGTGACCCCGGCCGCGCCGGCCACCGCGAGCTGTGTCTCGCGCAGTTCCAGGGAGCGCTGCCACGGGGCGAGGCGGGACAGATCGGGGTGGGTGAAGGTGTGGATGCCGATCTGGTGGCCGTCGGCGATCATCCGGCGGACCAGCTCCGGGTGGTCCACGACCTCGGTGCCGACGACGAAGAAGGTCGCGTGCACATGGTCGCGGCGCAGTACGTCGAGGATGCGCGGCGTCCAGACGGGGTCGGGGCCGTCGTCGAAGGTGAGGGCGATGGTGCGGTCCTTCACCTGGACGGCCTGCGCGGAGGAGGCGGCGTTCGCGATCACCGGGCCGCCGTGGACCACCCGGCCGGGCACGGTGTCGCTCCGGCCGCGGGCACCGGTCACGTCGTCCTGGCTGATCCCGAACATGTGGTGGGTGTAGCCCTGCAGCAGGAGGGCCGTCGACAGGGTCACCCCGAGCACGCTCAGCAGGAGCCAGTGGGTGCGCGGTGTGATCTGGCCGGTGCGGTCGCGGCGGCGGACGGGGGTCTTGCGGCGGGAGGGGGCGGTGCGGTGCCGTCGGTCTGTCACGTCAGGGCCTTGGATCACTTCACGGGCTTGTGGGACGAGCCGAGGGCGCGGCCCTTCGAGGTGCGGGGGCGGGCCGGGATGGCGGAGGTGGCCCTGGTCGGCGCCGCGGCGGGCCCGGTCGCGGGGGCGGCCTGGGCCGCCGTCCGGCCGGACGCCGTCCTGTGCGTCGTGGGTCCGGGGTTCGCGTGCTCCGCCGCGCGGCCGGTGCCGGAGGGGGCGTCGGAGCTGGTCACTCGGGCGGTGGCCGGGTGCGTGGCGTCCGGCTGCGGGACGAACGGGGCGCTGACGCTCGGGCCGCCCAGCAGGGTGCTGACCAGCAGCACGACATAGCCGCCGGCGGGGATCATCAGCAGCCGGGCGGCGCGCAGCACGTGGCGCTGGCGGCGCCCCGAGGCGTCCACGAAGACGGGCCGCACCGGCTCGCTCGCCGGTGAGTCCGGTGCCGTGTCCCGGTCCGGCTCCGTCTCCCAGGCCGGTGCGGTCCCCCAGTCCGGTTCCGGCACGAAAGGCACGGGGTACGGGTCGGACGGCGCCTGGTGCGCGGCGGCCCAGGGCAGCGTGGCCGTGTCGGTGTGGGCGCCGTCGCCCTCGTGCCCGGGGGCATACGCGTACCCCGCACCGCCGTACGGCTCCTCGCCGTACGTTCTGCCGCTTTCGTCCGTCCACCGCACGAGTCGTGTCCCCTGTCCTGGCCGACCGGCATGGTCGTCCGCATGGACAGAGCGCGGCGGCCCGGAACTGTTACACCTCACGCCTCAGCAGCCACTCCTCACTCCTCGGGCAGCCACTTCACCACCGCGTCCCCGCGCTCGGCCGTGTGCGAGTAGAACGCCTTCAGTTCCTGGTGCGCCGCCGCGAACGCACGCCAGGTCTCGGGCTCCGCCCGCGGGCCGCCGTAGCGCGGCAGCAGTGCGTCCCGGGCGAAGTGCCACAGGGCGTCGAAGTCGGCCATCGCCAGGAACCCGGAGACCCGGCGGGTCTGGGCCGCCGTCAGCACCAGCAGCGGTGGTTTGTGCCGGTCGACGCGGAACACCGGCCGGCCGCCGAGCACCACCTGGCTCTGGGGCCGGTCCTGGGCGAGGGGGTGGTGCGGGGAAGCGCCGGCGTAGATGCGCTCCTGGTCGCGGTAGCGGCGGACGGTCTCCGAGTCGTCCTCGAAGATCCGTTCGAGCCAGGTCGAGCTGTTGCGCAGTGCCGGCGACGGCACCGCGCGCAGACGGAGGTACGCGCTCATGCCCCAAGGAGCGCACGGGGCCGCCGAAGCATCACGCCACCGATGTGCCGGGCGCGGGGCGGCCGGGCCCTGTGCAGTGGTCGGGGCCCTGGCCGCCCCATCCCTCTCCGTGCTGCCCAGGGGGGAGTAGGGGACGACACGGAGAGGGGTCCGGGGGCGGGCTGCGGTACCGGCGCGGGCGAGCGGCCGGGCCCGCGCGGTACCGCACCCGGCACTCCCCCAGCGCACGGCCCACGGGAAACGTCACGCGGCCGCGACCGCAGGTCACCGGCGGCTGCGTGAAGGGCTCCCGGCGCGTTGTGACATTTCTGTGAGCTCAGGCGCTGGTAACTGTGGGGCCGTCGGTGCGGCAGGGACGCGGTGGACGGCATGAGCTCGCTATGAACCGGCGCGAACGAGGACAATCTTGGGCCAGGTACGGCAACCCCGGCGCGTGCAGGCGTACGACGGGGAACTCGGCGCGGCGGTCGCACGGGCCCAGGAGGGCGACGAGGCCGCCTTCGCGGTCGCCTACCGGTTCGTGCAGCCGGGTCTGCTCGGCTATCTGCACGGCATCGTCGGCGACGACGCCGAGGACGTGGCCGCCGACGCCTGGCTGGAGATAGCCCGCGACCTCGGCCGGTTCAAGGGCGACGGCGCCGGTTTCCGCGGCTGGACCGCGACCATCGCCCGGCACCGGGCGCTGGACCATCTGCGCCGCCAGCGGGTGCGGCCCCGGGCGGGCGGGACCGAGCAGGACGTGCTGGACCTGCCCGGTCCGCACAGCACCCATGAGCAGGCCCTGGAGTCCATGTCCACCGAGCGGGCCCTGGAACTGGTCCGCGCACTGCCCCGGGACCAGGCCGAGGCCGTGCTCCTGCGGGTCGTGGTCGGCCTCGACGGTCCCGCCGCCGCACGCGTTCTCGGCAAGCGCCCCGGAGCGGTGCGCACAGCGGCCCACCGAGGCCTGAAACGCCTCGCGCGCCAGCTCGGCATCGGCGGTGAGGCGGAGATGGGTGTGACGGATGGGGCTTCCCGGACGCTGGGGGAGTCGACATGAAACACCGAACGAAACGAAACGGCCGGACAGGAACGGACGGGAACGGAAAACGGACATGGGTGAACGGCTGAGCGGCGACGGAGTCCAGGGCCGTCGACGTGTGCGGCCCGGCGCCGTGTCCGGTGCGCCGGGTGCGGCCGAGGCCGCCGCGCTGGAAACGGCGCTGGCCACCGTCCTGCGCGCCGGCGATCTCGACCCGCGGGCCGAGCAGCGGGCCGTGGCCGCGTTCCGGGACGCGCACGCCACGGGCGCGCACCGCGCTCGCAGCCGGCGGCGGGACGACTGGCGGCCGGCCGCGGAGCGGCGGCTCCGGCGCCCGGTGAAGATGACGTTCGGCGTGGTCTTCGCCAGCCTCACCCTGGGTGGTGTCGCCGTCGCGGCCATCGGTTCC
This sequence comes from Streptomyces sp. NPDC002076, assembly GCF_053593835.1. NCBI lineage: Bacteria > Bacillati > Actinomycetota > Actinomycetes > Kitasatosporales > Streptomycetaceae > Streptomyces > Streptomyces sp. NPDC002076. The sequence goes on along the minus strand of NZ_JBSFDI010000006.1, from coordinate 415,701 downwards.
GCCGGCTCGTCGACGGGCGGTACCGGCTCCGGACCGCACGCGCGTCCGTCGGCGGCCGCCCCGCAGCGGCCGGGCGGCACGGCGTCGTCGGCGCCCTCCGCCGGCTCCTGGCCGGCGGACCGCCCGCCGTCCGCGAAGGACACCGAGGCCCACTGCCGTGCCTACGAGCAGGTCCGGGCCCGGGGCAAAGCCCTCGACTCGAGAACCTGGCAGCGGCTCGTCACGGCCGCCGGCGGCAAGGACGAGATCGCCGCGTACTGCTCCGAGCAGCTCGCGCGGGCGACCGCCGAGCCGGGCAAGCAGGCCGGCACCGGCAAGTCCGGCAAAAGCACCGAGGGCGCCGGCAAGGGCACGACGGGCAAGGCCGGCACCTCGGGCAACGGGACATCCGGCAACAGCTCCGGCGGCACGGGCGACTCCGCCGCGAAGGGCCGGGCAGGCAGCGGCCGGAGCGGCGGGAAGCACTAGGCCCTGTCGTCAAACTCCCTCCCCCAGCCTTCGGCCGGGCGGTGCCCCCAGCCCCACGACGCCATGCACGCTCCCCCAAAGGGGGCACCCCCACTCGCCGCACCGGGCCCGGGCCCAAGTACATCCAGTACGAGGGCCAGAGCCCGGCACTCCCCCAGCCTTCGGCCGGGGGGACCCCCAGAGCACGCACCTACTGCATACATCAGCCGCTCCGCGGCGGGCGCGAGGCCCGCCCTCCGGGCGGACGGCGGGAGTTTGACGACAGGACCTAGCCGAGTTCATGCCGGTGCGGACGGCTTCCCCGCCGCCAGGGAGCGTGGGCGGGTGTGACGGAGGTCAGGCCGATGCCGTGGCCTCCGCGCTCACCCGGGCCGGTTCCGGTACGACACGGCGCCGCCGGGTCGGCATCCCGAACATCGGGTTGGCGACGCTCCAGGCCGCGCCCTTGCAGACCAGCTCCTTGTAGCGGGCGGCGAGCCGTCCCGTCAGGGCCGCCCGGACGGCTCGGTCGTCGGCGGTGACGTACTGGATCAGGCCTTCCCTGCGGCCCAGCGAGATGCACTGGTTGAAGTAGCGGATCGGCACCTTCGGCAACTTGCCGCCGGTCAGGCGGGCCGTGACGGCGTCGGCCGCCTGCCACGCGGTGAAGCCGCCCGAGGCGCACGACATCCGCAGCGGCTTGTCACCGGGGCCCATCGCCATGGCCGCGTCGCCGATGGCGTACACGTCCGGGTGCGAGACCGAGCGCATGGTCCGGTCGACCACGATCTGCCCCTCGCCGGTGACCTCCAGGGTGGTGGCCTCGGCGATCGGGTGCACGGCGAAGCCGGCGGTCCACACGGTGACCGCGGCCGGGACGGCCGTGCCGTCGGCGAGGCTGACATGGTCGGCCTCGACGGCGGTGACAGCGGCGTGCTCGTGCACGGTGATGCCCAGCTTGCCGAAGACCTTCCGCAGGTGCCTGCGGCCCTTCGGGGACAGCCAGTCGCCGAGGCCGGCGCGGGCGACGAGGGCGACGTCGAGGTCCGGGCGGGCCTCGGCGATCTCGGTCGCGGCCTCCACGCCGGTGAGGCCGCCGCCGACCACGACCACGGGCCGTCCGGCGTCCAGGGCGGCCAGCCGCTCGCGCAGCCGGAGCGCGCCGGGGCGGCTCGCGAGCTGCTCGGCGTGCTCGGCGGTGCCAGGGACGCCCTGGTCGTTCCAGCCGCTGCCGAGGGCGTACACGAGGGTGTCGTACGCCAGCTCCCGCGGACCGTCCGCGCCGGTGACGGCGACGGTCCTGCGGTCCACGTCCACGCCGGTGACCCTGCCGAGCCTCAGTTCGACGCCGGTGCCCGCGAACATCCCGGCCAAGGGCCGGGGCTTGAGGGACTGGCCGACCGCGAGCTGGTGCAGGCGGACGCGTTCCACGAAGTCGGGCTCGGGGTTGACGAGGGTGATGGCGACGTCTTCGGGGCGCAGCCGCCTGGCGAGGCGCCCGGCGGCGACGGCTCCGGTGTATCCCGCTCCGAGGACGACGATGCGGTGCTGCATTTCCCGGCTCCTGTCTGCAGTCTTCAGCCGCTGCCTTCAGCGGATTCGCCCCTTGAACCGGGCGGCCCGCCGATTCCTGACAGGAGTCGGGTGTGAACCAGCTCACATACGGATCAGTAGAGGCTGAGCAGGGGTTCGCCGTGGTCGGCGGCGGCCCACCGCCGGCTCGCGCGCTCCAGCTTGTCGGGGTTGACCTGGTTGCGGAACGCGGCGATGCCCTCGGCGGTGATCTCCAGGCACATGACGCCGATGACCCGGCCGCCGACGACCGCCACGACGGCGGGGCCGCCGTTGGCGGTCGTGACGTACAGCTCGGACGAGCCGCCGACGAGGCGGCGCTTGGCCTCGCTGGGCTTGAACAGGCCCCGCATGAACGTCGCGACCGCGCGGGCACCCTCGAACGCCTTGGCGCGGGCCGGGACCTTCCCGCCGCCGTCGCCGATCGCCACCGCGTCCTGGGTGAGCAGCCGTACCAGCGGCTCGGTCCTGCCGCTGGTGGCGGCCGCGAGGAACTCCTCGACGACCCGCCGGGCGGCGGCCAGATCGATCTCGGTACGGGCCCTGCCGTCGGCGACGTGCTTCTTGGCCCGGTGGAAGATCTGCTGGCTGGCGGCCTCGGTGAGGTCGAGGATCCCGGCGATCTCCCGGTGCGGGTAGCCGAAGGCCTCCCGCAGCACATACACCGCCCGCTCGTTGGGGGTGAGCCGCTCCAGCAGGGCGAGGACCGCGTACGACACCGATTCGCGCTGTTCGACGGTGTCGGCCGGCCCGAGCATCGGGTCCCCGGCGAGCAGCGGCTCGGGCAGCCACTGACCCACATAGGTCTCGCGCCGCGCGCGGGCCGAGGAGAGCTGGTTGAGACACAGGTTGGTGAGCACCTTGGTCAGCCAGGCCTCGGGCACCTCGACCTGCTCCACATCAGCGGACTGCCAGCGCAGAAACGTCTCCTGCACGGCGTCCTCGGCCTCGCTCGCCGACCCCAGCAGCCGATAGGCGATGGCCTCCAGCCGGGGCCTGGCCGCCTCGAACCGGTCCACGTCGCTCACGGTCAGAGCCATGCCCGGGATCCTAGCCCGCGCGCCGCGGGCGGGCCGCCGCAGTACGGCGCCGGATCCATGCGCAACCCCCGGGTCGGACGGGACCCGGGGGTTGCGGACCGCGAACCGCCTCGCCGGCTAGCGGGCGGTGTGTGCGTCAGGCGTGGGCAGGTGGCTGCCGGGGAGCACGGTGGGGTCGGGGGTCGGATGGGTGGTGGCGTGGGACGGCGTTCCGGAGGACCGGGACGACGTGCCGAAGGACTGGGCCGTGGCGGTCGTCGTCGGCGGGTTGCCGTTCGGCACCCAGTAGGTGGTCGTCCAGGCGCTGCTCGCGGCGATCGCCGAGGCGATGGCGGTGCGGTTGGCCGACGGGTACGAGGTGTTCCCGCCGAAGGTCTGCACCGACCAGATGCTCGCGGCCTCCTGGCTCAGGTAGTACGAGGCCGGTGCCGAGAGCGTTGACTCGGCGGACCAGAGCATCGGGCCGTACGTGGCCGAGGCGGCGCCGCCGGCGACCGCGTTCTGCCAGGTCCAGGTGTCCTCGACGGCGGCCTCGGTCGGCGCGGTCCACCAGAAGCGGGCCAGGTTGGCGGCCACTTCCTCATGGGTCTTGCCGCCGATCGTCCAGAAGCTCCACGCCTTGTTCAGCGTCACGTGCTCCATCGCCTGGGTGGCGTTGTAGCCGACCGCCACCATCCTGGTGGTCTTGGGGTCCAGGGCGTTGAGGTAGTTCTTGACCGAGGCCGGGACCGTCCTGCCGTTCGTCAGCAGGACCACTCCGGTGCCGCGGTAGCCCAGCGCGCCGGCGGCCGTGGAGGCGGCGATCGGGTCGTGGTACTCGCTGCCGTCGGCGACGAAGATCCAGCTCGGGGTGGCGCTGATCTGCTTGGCGACCCGGACCGACAGCGAGGAGAGGTCGGGGGCGTCGAGCCGCAGCGGCTTGTAGCCGAGCGCCTGGACCTGGCTCGCCACCTTGGAGCCGAGGATGCCCGTGCTGCCGTTGAGGTAGACGGTGCTGCCCTTGGGCAGGGAGCGCCTGAGCTCGGTGGCCGCGGCGGAGTCCAGTCCGCTGCCGGAGGTCATCAGCACCGGGCCCTGCTTCTCGGCGGCCAGCGCGACCGCCGGGGCGGAGTAGGTGGCGTTGCCCTTGTTGACCAGCACCGCGGACTTGGCCGTGAGCAGGCCGGGCACGTGCGTGGCGCCCACGGTGTCGAACGTCCACCGGGAGGCGGCGCCGTCGATGCCGGTGGACCCGGTGCCGTAGACCCGGATCAGGGAGTTCTTCCGCAGCGGCTGCCAGGTGGGCTTGGCGCCCTTGCCGGCGCCGGTGACCTCGGCCGACGTACCGCTCGCCAGGTCGAGGATCCGCACGGTCTGCACGTCGTCGGACCAGCCGGCGTGCGAGCTGTGCGCCTCGTAGGCGATCCGTCCACCGGCCGGGTCCCAGGTCGGGGACAGGTGGTCGGAGGCGTCGGTGGTGACCTGCTTGACGTTGCCGCCGTCGGCGTCGGCGGTGAACAGCTGGGTCCAGCCGTCCACTTCACGCGTGAAGACCAGCTTGGTGCCGTCCGCCGAGAACACCGGCGAGGAGCCGGCGGCGATGATGTTCTTCAGCGCCTTGGTGGACGGGTTGTAGGTCCAGATGCCCTGGCTGTCGTAGCAGCCGTAGTTGTGGCGCCGTTCGAAGGCCAGGGTGCCCGCCGGGCTCGACGTCGGGTGGACGTCACAGACCGTCGACGGCTCCTGGGTGCCCGTCAGCAGCGGCTCCGGCGCCCAGGATCCGTCCGAGGGCCCGTAGGCGAGCTGGCCCGCCGTGCTGAACACCACGTACCGGCCGTCCAGCCAGAACGTGGGGTCCTCGTACGACGCGCTGGAGCGCACCTTGGTGGCCCACGGCAGCGTGACGAGCGAGGTGGTGCCGGTGACCCGGCCGGTGGCCAGCTGGCTCCAGCCGGCCACGACCCTGCTGCCGTCCGGCGCCCAGTTCGGGGTGTAGCCGCCGTTCGGGATGTTGGGGACGGAACGCAGTCCCGTTCCATCCGCGTTGACGGTCTCCACCCCGGAGGAACCGCCGTACAGGCCGAGTTGACCTGCCGTCACGTCATCCGTCGCGGCCCGCGCGCCCGGTGCCGCCGCACCGAGCAGGCCGGCCGCCAGCGAGGCGGCCGACGTGAGCGCCGCAAGACGACGGCGCGTGCGAGATCTCAACGAGTAGCCCCCTGAAGAGTGCCTGCTTGTCCGCCGCGAGCGTCTCGCCCGTCGCATCCCGGGAACGTGTGTGCAGCCCGGGCGTCCTCGGCGCACGCGGCTGTCGCGCAGCGCTCCTTCGGGTCCCAGCGATCACTCGTCGGCAGCAGGACCGTATGTGATGACGCGCGGGGGGCACCGGAAAGTGAGTTCGAACAGTGGGTGAACAAAAGGCGCAGGAGCGCTACTTGTTCCCGAGCGGGGGAATGCGCAGGGTCCGCAGCGGCGAGAGGAAGCCCGGCAGAAGGCTCAGCGTCATGCCGGCCGCGCCGATCCCCAGCGTGGCCGCCGCTCCGAAGGCGGAGCCCGCGGCCCCGCCCAGGACCCCGCCCAGCGGCAGCCCTCCCCATGACACGAACCGGGCCGTGCCGATCGTCCGGCCCAGAAGCCGGTCCGGGGTGAGGGACTGCTGCACGCCGGTCTGGGCCACGACGCGGACGACGCCGCCCAGTGAGAGAGCCGCCAGGCCGGTCGCTGCCGCGCACACGCTCCAGCCGGGTCGCGCGGCCGGCATCAGCGCCGTGAGCGGACAGGTGACGAGCGGCGCAAGCCAGATGACCGGGCCCTGCCCGAGCCGCTGTGAGACGCCGGCCGCGAGCAGAGCGCCCAGCAGGGCACCGCAGCCCATGCCGGACAGCACCAGACCGACGGCCGACGGACCGAGGCCCAACTCCCGTTCCAGGAAGACCAGCAGCATGCTCTGGTACAGGGCGAGGAAGAGGTTGAACAGTGCGTCGCCGAGGACTGTCGCGCGCAGGACGGGATGCCCGAACACGAACGTCAGCCCCTCCGTGATCTCCCGGCGCATCGGGGGCCGCCCGCCCGCCTCCGGTCTCGGTTCGCGTCCGCGGATCCGGCTCGCGAGGAGCCCCGACAGGGCCATCCCGGCCGAACTCACCGCGAGCGTCGCGGGGGCACCGGCCCAGCCGACGAGCGGGCCCGCCACGGCCGGTCCGCCGATACTCGTCACCGACTGGATCGCCGAGAGTTTCGCGTTGCCCTCGACGAGACGGCCGCGCCCCACCAGGTGCGGCAGACAGCTGACGTACGCGACGTCGAAGAAGACGGTCAGCACGCCATGGACCAGGGCGACGGCGTACAGCCACCGGATCGACAGCAAGCCCGCCCACCAGGCCGCCGGTATCGTCGCGAGCACCAGCGCCCGCACCAGATCGGTGCCGACCAGCACCCGGCGTTTGGGCAGGCGGTCCACCCAAGCCCCGGCCGGCAGCCCCACCAGCAGCGAGCCGGCCGTGGTCAGCGCGCTCAGCAGCCCGACCTGGAAGGCGTCGGCGTGCAGGGCGAGGAGGGCGACCAGCGGCAACGCCAGGAAGACGACACGGTCGCCCAGTTGACCGAGTGCGGTCGCGGCGAACAGCCGCCCGAAGTCCGGCTCGCGGAGCAGCCCGAGCCGGGACACCGCGGGCCGCCCGCTCAACGCACGTCCACCGCGAACTCGTAGACCACTTCCCGGCGTACGTCCGGGATGACGATGTCGGCGGTCTCCACCGGCCGGCCCTCGGTGTCGTAGATGATCCGCTCGATCCGGAGCACAAGGTCCCCGACACCGATCCCCAGCAGATGCGCCTCCGCCCGCCCGGCCCGCGCCGGGCGCGGCACCTCGACGACGGTCTCGGCGTCCACGCCGATGGCACGCAACCGCGCGACCACCCCTCTGCCCGCGAGCGGCCCCCGCTCGGGCAGGACGACCGGCGTTCCCCGCGTGACGGCGATCGGCTCCCAGGAGTCGGAGAGCTGGACGGGCTGCCCGTCGGCGAGGAACTCGTACTGCGTGTTGACGCAGAGGTCCCCGGTGTTGATGGCGAGCCGCTCGGCGATGGCCTCGGGGGCGGGGACGCGTACCAGGCTGTGCGCGTCCCAGGAACCGGCCCGACCCCGCTCCGGCGTGCCGCCGAGGGCGCGGGCGCCGCGGTGCTCGCAGTGCCACGAGCGGAGCATCCGCAGGCGCTCGCGGGGCGCGCGGACGTAGGTGCCGGAGCCCGCGCGGCCCTCCAGCAGGCCCTCGATGATCAGCCGGTCCACGGCCCGCTGTACGACATTGCGCCCGACGCCGTACTCCTCGGCGAGCCGCGCCCGGGACGGCAGCCGCGTCCCGATATCCCACTCCCCCGCGAGCACCCGCGTGCGCAGGGCGTCGGCGACGGCGAGGTACGGCGCCTTTCGGGGCATGGGCGACCCTCCGGTCGGTGACGTGGTTCCGGGCGGATTCGCAAGCTACTTCACGGGCTCGGAGCTACTGGATCAGCACTGCGCTCGGTGTTGGCCGCAGCGGGCGTACTCCGCTCGGCGCAGCCGACGTTGCTCCCGTCGGTGGACGCGTCGGGTCGGTCGGCCGGGGACGCTGGTCGGGCGCCCGTATCCGGACCTGAAGGAAGTGAAGTGAGCCGTCGACTGTCACCGAGGGCCCGGAAGAGCTGGGTCGTCGTCCATGTGGTCGCCTCGGTCAGCTGGCTGGCGCTGATGCTCTGCCTGCTCGCCCTCGGGGCCACGGCACTGGCGACCGACGACGCGGACACGCTGCGGAGCGCGTACCGGGCGATGGGGATGCTGGGGGATGCGCTGATCGTCCCGCTGAGCCTGCTCACCCTGCTCAGCGGGGTGGTGCTGAGCCTCGGCACACCCTGGGGCCTGTTCCGCTACTACTGGGTCGCCGTCAAGTTCTGGCTGACCCTCGCGGCCACGGTGGCCTCGATCTTCGCCCTCACCGCCCGGCTGCACGACGCGGTGCACGCCGTGGACCGGCATCCGACCGGCCCGATCGCGGCCATGCACCTGGGGTTCGTCCGCGACAACACGGTGATCGCGCCGTCCGTCGCGCTGTCGCTGTACCTGGCGATGGTCGTGCTGTCCGTCTTCAAGCCGTGGGGACGGCGGGTCCCCGGGCCGGTGCGGGACTCCTTCGCTCGCCGCGGAGGATGAGCGGCAGCGGCCACGGGCGCGCAGAGAACCGCGGCGATCGTCTGCGAGCCCAACAAGCACCCAGGGCCTGGCTGCCTTTGCGTGGAGCCTCAACCTTCGCGCGCCGCATTCTGCGGCCACACGACATCCACCGGCAGTCCGGCTTCCCGGGCTTCGAGGACGGTGTCCGCAGTACCGCCGCCCTTGCCGGACGGCGGTTCGCCGTTCCAGACGGCGACGAGACGGTCGGCACGCTGAAGCAGTGTGCGGTTGGCGTCCTCGTACGCCGAGCGGTTCGCGGTTGCGTGGTCCAGGACCACGACTTCCGCTGCCGACTCCGTGAGCCGGTCGAACGTCTCGGCATGGTCCGGCTTGACCTTGTTCTGCCGGTAGTCCTGCGAGGGGATGACCGCGATCAGCTGACCGCCGAGCTCCAGGACGGTCTCCGCGAACAGCGAGTCCGAGCCTTTCGCGATGCACGAGACACCGATCAGGTCGCCACCGGCTGCGTACGGCTTCAGCATCTCCCGCAGCGCGTCACGTACGAGGGTCACGCTGGCTTCGGTCAGGTCCATGTGCCCCGTCACGGCGATCGTGGTCACGGTTCTCCCTCAGCTCGACAGCAGGTCGCGGATCATTGTGCGGGCTTCCGCCACACGCTGCGAAGCGCTCCGCCCGACCGTGTACGGGTACAGCTGGCCGAGCTGGGCGCGAACGCGAGTGGACTGCGTCCGGGCGGCCGCCTCTACGGCGCTCCGGGTGTGGTCGACCGCGCCGGACACGTCACCCATGAGGAAATGGCACTCGGCCAGGCCGATCGCGTCGAGGGCGTGACTGCGCCCCGCTTCGGGGCCGCGCCGCTTCACGGCCTGGCGGATGGAGTCGGCGGCTGCCTGGGCGTGTTCCTGGGGGTGCTGCCGGGCCATGTCCAGCAGTCGGCCACCGGTGACACCCGCCAGCTCGGCTTGGTCGAAGTACGCGATCCAGTGCGGTTCTTCCTCGGCCCAGGCGTCGGCGTCGGCGAGGGCTTTGACGGCTTCCTCGGTGGCTCGCTTGAAGGCGGATGGGCGCCCCATCGCCGCGTATGCCCAAGCCTCCCGGGTATGCAGCATCGCGCGCAGCCGCGCCCCCGCCCTTGTGCCCGCGCCCTTCTGCGCCAGGTGCACGAGTTCAAGGGCGTCCTGTGGGCGGTCCCGGTACAGCATCTGCCTGGCCATGCCCGCCAGCACGTTGGCGCCGAAGGCTGCGTCACCGCCGGCGTGTGCCGCACGCAGTGCGAGCAGGTAGTAGGACTGGGCCTGCCGCTGGAGTCCGGAGTCCCACGCAATCGTCGCTGCCGTACCTCCGAGATAGGCCATCACCCGGAACAGACCTCGCTCGACATCCGGTGCCTGGTGCTCTTCGAGGTGGCCCGCGACCTCGTTGAGCTGGCCCACGACGGCCTTACGGCGCAGGCCTCCGCCGAACCGGTGGTCCCAGGCCCGGAAGGCGCGCGCCGTCCCTTCCAGCTCCTGTACCTCCCGGATCCCGATCCGGCCCCGGCGGTTGCCGTCCTCGGAGGCTGGTGCGGGCTGGAGCCAGCCCTCCAGGGAGTCGAGGAGAGTGGCACCGGACAGGGCTACGCCAGCGAGTGCGCGTGTGGCTGCTCGGCGGTCCATCACGAGATCACTCCTGGTCAGGTCTGCCGCCAGGTGCACGGTTGCGGCGGGGCGCCAGGGTGCGTCGTCCGATAACCGTGAGGCCGGGGGCTGTTGCGGCTTCGGTTCTGGGTCCTCGGACTCTCTCTCCCAGGGGCGCTTGGCAAGGCCCATCATGTGTCCGGGAATGCGTAGCCCGTCGGCGATGCAGCAGATCACCTCGAAGCTGGTCACTTGCTGTTGGCCACTGATGATCGTGGAGACCTTGCCCGGGGTGAGCTGGCAGGCCACTGCGATGCGGTTCTGCGAGAGGCCGGCCCACTTCTTGATGAGCGAGAAGGCCGCAGCGAAGTCGTGCTCTGCCAGGGCTCGTTTCACGTCGTCTCGTTCGAGAACGTCGGGTGCGAGCGGGCCGGGGGTGATGGCGTCCATGGGGCCAGCTTCCGGAGGTGATCGTATGCGCTTCGTCACGCCGTGCCGAACCGAGAACGAGTGTATTACCACCTCGGTAACACCTGTCGGTCATACCTCAGTTGCGCGCTGGCGGCGACTCTCGATGCATGGACACCACAGACCCCCGCGACCGAGGGCACGGCCCGGGGGCATGGCCAACGCTGCACAGCACCGCCGACCGGCGGCTGGCAGCCGAGCACTGGCTGATGGCGACCTGCCTCCCGTCCAGCTACGAGCGGATCCGGGCCGAGTGGCAGGAACACAGCATCACCCTGCTGCCCCTGGGCGCCCTGTTCGCCGCCGTCTGCATCCCGGGCCGCCTGATCTCCGCGGTGGCGCTGACGGATGACCTGGAAGAGGTCGACACCTTCCTAGACGACGCTCTGAACGGCGGTCCGGTCATCTGCGACCCCCACGGCCGCCGCTACTACGCGCTCGTGCCGGCGACCGTGGCCCGCAGCTGGCGCCAGGCTGCCGAAGAGTGGCGGGCGAAGGCGGACGTCGAGGTTCTCGGCGGTGGCACCTATCTCGGTGTGCCGCGGGTGGACGTGACACGGTTCGACCCACGGGCGTGTGTGTCGTACTGGTCGGTGCCGATGGAGTCGGCCGCCTCGCTGTGCGCGCCGCTCGCCGTCATGCGGCTGATCGCGGCCGGATTACAGGCGACGGCGGACGACTCCGAGTAGCAGCCCCTGCCTGCCCCAGTCCTCGCACCGGTGCTGGCGCGGACGGCGTACTGAGGCACCCCCATGGCGGCCGCTCCGGGGCAGGGCCGCACCCCAAGACGCCCGTCCCGCCGGTGTCCCGCAAGACGCCGGCGGGACGGCTCACGTCAACTTCGCCGTCGGCGCACGAGCCAAGGCGAGCCGCGACATCCCCCAGTGACCTCAGGTCTGGCGCGGGTCCGGCCTGAGCACGGCGAACACCGCCTGCGCCGGGTCGGCCAGCCAGGCGATACGGCCGACGCCGGGGACGTTCGCCGCCGGCATCAGCACCGAGCCGCCGCTGCCGCCGACCGCCGTGACGATCGCGTCCGCGTCGGCCACGGCGAAGTACGGCACCCAGCGGGCGTCCTCCCGGTCGTCCTGCAGCGGGGCCACACCGCCGAAGGTCCCCTCCTGCTGGTCGCCCTCCCCGATGCTGAGCACCTGGTAGGTCATGCCGGGCGCCTGCATCTCCTGCGACCGCCAGCCGAACAGCCCGCGGTAGAAGCCGATGGCCGCCCGCGGATCCCCGACGTGCAGCTCCACCCACACCAGCGCGTTGTCCTCCGACGCCCGCTGCAGCCCCTGCCCCGACTCCAGCACCGCGAACTGCGCGCCCTGCGGGTCGGTGAACTGGGCGAAGGTGGTCTCGCCCATGCTCATCGGCTCGGCCCGCACGCTGCCGCCGGCGTCGCTCACGGCCCGGGCGGTGGCCTGGGCGTCGTCGGTGCGGAAGTACGTCATCCAGGCGGATCTCGCCCCCGGTTCGGTCAGCGGGCCGAGACCGGCCACCGTGCCGCCGTTCTTCTGGAAGAAGCCGTAGCCGCCGCCTTCCGGCCCCGCGGAGGCGAACTCCCAGCCGAAGACGGCGCTGTAGAAGGCGACGGCCGCCTCTGTGTCGGGGCTGCCGAGGTCGATCCAGATGGGCGAGCCGGTGCGGAACTCTGTGCCGAGCATGTGTCTCCTCCTGCCGGTCCGGTGCGGAAGCCGCCCGCCACTATGCCCACGCGGGCGGCCCGGATCGGCCGGGACACGGGGAAGGCACCCTCCGAATCTGTGCAGGAGTGCCACACGGGCTGCACACAGCCTTTCGAAAGGCTCGTTACCGTGACGGTCGCCCGCTCCCCCATGGACTCAGGAAGACCACAGATGGACTACTGCTCCTCGTGCCGTCGGCACCTCAACGGCGCCCTGGTCTGTCCCGGGTGCGGTGCCTACGCCCCGGACATAGCCCCGCCCCGCGCCCACGCCGCCGCATCGCCCCGCGCCGACGCCGCCGCCTCGGCGGCACCGCCCGTCGCCGACAGCTGGTTCGGCGCCGGGGAACCCATGACCGGACCGGCCGCCGGCCTCGCGGACCCGGCCACGGACGTACCGCCCGCCGACGTCACCGACGCGCCGCCCGCCCCGCGGGGACGCGCCGCCCGGCGCCGGCAGCTGGCGCGCTGGAAGAAGAACCAGCGCCGGGCCGTGGTGGCGACCGCCGTCGCGCTCGTCGGCGGCGGCCTGACGCTCGCCTCACTGGACCGCGGCAACGGCGACAAGGCCCAGGCGGCCGCCGCACCGGACCACCGGAGCATGGGCCTCACCGAGGACCCGTCGGCCGCGCCCAGCAGCCCCGCGTCCACACCGGCCCCGCCCACCGCCACGCACCGGCGCACCCCCGCCACGCCGACGGCACACACGCCCGCCGTGACCGCCCCCCACCAGCAGTCCCTCGCCCCCGCACCCCGCACGGCGCAGTCCGCCGGCCACACGCACACCACGGCGGTGGCCCAGCACCCGGCCGCACCGGCGGTCCCGGCCGCCCCGCAGCCGGCGCACACCCCCGCGACCTCCACTGGTTCGACGGGCTCGACCGGTTCGACGGGTTCGACGGGTTCGACGGCACAGCAGCCACCCTCCAGCAGCACAGGCAGCGGCACCAGCACCGGCAGCGGTAGCTCCACCCCGCCGACGTCCCCGTCGTCGACCTCCCCCAACCAGCTCTGCCTGGTCGTGCTCTGCCTCGGCTGACGAGGCGTACGGCTGAACCCGCGGCGCTCACCGTTCCCGCGCGAGTGCGATCGCCGACTCCACCGCCGCTATCCGGTCAGCGAGCAGTCCCAGCGCGGCCACCGCACGGCTCATGGGATCCTCCCCGGGCCCGCCGAGGGCGCGGGCGCGGACGTGGGCGGTCTTCACCTCGGTCCAGCGGGCGGCCTGCGCCGGGCTCAGCGTGCCGCGCAGTTCGGCGAGTTTGAGCAGGTTGGCCTCAGCGCCGGTGGTGAGGGTCTGGGCCTCGGCCGTGTAGTGGTCGTCGACGACGGCCTCGCGTTCGGCGTCGTTCATGACCGGGCGCAGACGCCCGGCGATCCGGTTCATGTCGCGGTACGAGCCCTGGAGGCGGAAGGGCGGTTCCGTGCGGGTGGCCTCCGACTGGGCGGCGGAGGCGATGTAGGCCTCGTTCACCCTCAGCACCGTCGCGCGGACCGCCAGCACGTGGCGGAGCACGGCCACCGCGGCGTCCAGTTCCGCCGCCGGCATCGGCCGGCTCAGGCGGTCGGCGCGGGCCGTCGGGTCGGCGCCGGCCAGCCGCACCAGGAGGTCCAGGTCGGCGCGGTCGCGGGCGGCGAGCGGGGCCAGTACCGGGTTGGCCGTGAGGGCGTTCTCGACGAAGCTGAGCGCGAAGACGTCCTCCTTGCCGGTGAGGACGTCGCCGAGGTTCCACACGTCGGCGCGGTTGGCGAGCATGTCGGGGACGCGGAAGCGCTCGCCGGACTCGGTGTAGGGGTTGGCGGCCATGCACACCGCGAAGCGCTTGCCGCGCAGGTCGTAGGTGCGCGGCTCGCCGTCCCAGACGCCGTCCACCCGCCGGGTCGCGTCGCACAGCGGGATGAACTTCTGCAGCAGCTCGGGCGAGGTGTGCTGGATGTCGTCCAGGTACAGAAGCGTGTTGTTGCCGGCCGCCAGCGCGAAGTTGATCTTCTCGATCTCGCGGCAGGCGGTGGCGTTCGGGGCGTCGGCGGGGTCCAGTGACGTGACGGTGTGGCCGAGCGCGGGCCCGCTGACCCTGACCAGCATCAGGCCGAGCCGGTCGGCGACGTACTCCATGAGGGTCGTCTTGCCGTAGCCGGGCGGGGAGACGAGCAGGAGCAGGCCGCCGGTGTCGGTGCGCTTGGACTCGCCGGTGGTGCCCAGCTGCCGGGCCAGGCTGTCGCCGATCAGGGGCAGGTACACCTCGTCGACGAGGCGGCCCCGGACGAACGCCGACATCACCCGCGGGCGGTGGTCGTCCAGGCGGAGCCGGTCGCGCTCGGCCGCCACCAGGGCCGTACGGCGGCGCTGGTAGGCGCGGAACGCGGGCACCTCGTCGGCGGCGAACCGGGCCGTACGGGACAGGAACTCGTCCAGGCGGAGGGCCAGTCGGCCGCCGGTCACCCGCGGGTGCGTGCCGAGCAGGCCCTCGGCCGTCGCCGTCAGCGGGGCGTCGCCGTCGTAGCGCGGCAGGTCCGGGCACAGCTCGGCGGCGACCGCCTCGGCCAGCTCGCCGGGACCGGCCTCGGTGCCGGTGGCGGCGGCGTACGCGGCGAGCCAGGCGTGCACCACCTGCCGGCGCGCGGCCAGCTCGGTCAGGCCCTCCAGGTCGGCGCGGTAACCGCCGTCCGCGTGCCGGAACTTCTCCAGCAGGGTGCGTGCCGTCAGACCGAGGACGAAGCCCTCCGGGCCGCCGGTCAGCTCCTCGAAGAGATACGCGGCGGCCGGCCCGCCCGCCACCGACGCGTCCCAGGCCTCGATCGCCGCCGCCAGCTCCCGCTCCAGCTCCCCGATGGCCGGTACGGCACCGAAGGCGTCCCGGGCCCGGGCCAGCGACACCGCCCGCCGGGACCAGGCCGTCCGGGCGTCCTCCGTCGTGCCGTGCGCCCAGAACAGCTGGGCGGCGGCGCGGGCGGCGGGCTCGTGCCGCAGGGTGCCGGCGCCCTCGCACAACGGCAGCAGAGCGGTGAGCACGACCGTCGCGTCATGGTCGTGGACGCCGCGCTCGTAGCCCTCGTCGTACGACTCCTGCGCCGCCCGGCGGACCAGGCCCGGCAGGTCGTCGGCGGCGGCGAGGGCGGCCGGGCCGTGCTCGGCGAGCAGCCGGGCGGCGAGGTGCTCGGCGCGGTAGACCTCGGGCGACTCGGACGGCAGCCGGCGGTCCCAGTAGGGGCGGTACGCGGCGAAGTCCGGGTCGGTGACCGGGGCGCGGTAGTCGGTGCCGGTGACCGCGAAGGCGAGGGTGTCGCCGTGCGGGACGAGGGTGAGGTCGAGCGGCTGGGTGTTGACCGCGAAGCGGTGGCCGCCGAGCCGCAGGGTACGGCCGTCCTCGGCGTACAGGTCGGCGCGGTCGCGCAGGGCGCGGGCGGCCTCCTGGCGGGCGGACTTCAGCCGGCCGTCCAGTTCCTCGGCGCGCACGCTGTCGCCGAGGCCGCGCAGCTCGTCGGCGGTGCGCCGGACCTTGGCGACCAGCGGGTCGGAGGCGAAGTACGTGGTGATCGCGTCGGCGTCGGCCAGGGTGGCGGCCCGGCGGGCGACCGACTCCAGCATGCGCCCCGCCGAGAGCGCGAGTTGCTCGGCGCGGCGGGCGCGGGCGTCGGCGAGGGACTGCTTGCGGGCGGCGAACGCCTCGTAGATCTCGGCGCGCCGGTCGGCGAGTTCGGCGAGGAAGTCGTCGAACTCGGCGAACCGGCCGTCCAGGTCCTCCAGCCGGGCGAGCACGGAGGCGAGTTGGTCGTCGCACTCCTCGGTCGTGCCGGACGCGGCGAGCGCGGCGGTGACCGCCTGGGCGAGCAGCGCGGTCTCGGCCGCGAACTCGGCCCGCCCCTCGCTGTCCTGGAGGCTGCGGCGGCGGGCGTCCAGGGTCGCCCGGGCCCGGTTGACGCCGCCCAGCACCTCGGCGATCCGCTCCAGGACGGCCGTACGGACGGTGGCGTCCGTGATGTCGAGGCCGGTCACCAGCTCGGTGACCGTGCGCAGCCCGTCGGCGAGCTCGTCGAGCCGGGCGGCGACGGGCGCGCCCTGGGCCACGGTCTCGACGGCCGCCGCCTCCCCGACCAGCCGCTCGACCTCCGCCTGCTGCCCGGCGAAGGCGTCCTCGCGGGCCAGGAACTGAACCGCGCGCCGCCCGAAGGCGGCGAGATCGTCCTCGGCGGCGGCCGCCAGCTCCTCCAGCCGGGCGGCATCGACGTACCGAAGCTCGCGCAGGGTGAGCAAGTGCCCGTGCGCATGCCGGAGTTCGCTCAGCCCGCGCACCCAGGCCGCGGCCTCGCGCGGCGCCTCTCCGCGCAGCCGGCGCACCACGGCGGCGATCCGCCCCTCGGCCTCGTCGAGGGCGTCCGCGGCGTGCCGGGTCAGCTCCCGTACGGTCTCGAACTCGCCCAGCACCTGCTCGGCGGCCGTACGGACCTCACCCAACGGGTCGGCCAGGTCCCCCAGTTCGGGATCGGCGAGCCAGTGATGGGCGTCGGCTGCCCGCACACAGGCCGCCACCAGCGCCCGGTACCCCTCGCTGGTCTCGATGCCGTCGGTGACCAGCCGGGCCACGGACAGACAGTCGGCGAGCCCGCGCACGAGATCCGCGTTGCCGACCCGGGCGAACGCGCCGGTGCCGGTGCGCAGCGCGGCGGCGTGCGTGTCGGAGACGTACGGCGAGGTCCACCACTGCACCGGATGGGTGTGCGCGGGCTCCTCGCCCGCGTCGCGCAGCACGGCGAGCGCGCCGTCCTCGAACAGCGCCCAGCCCCGGCACGGCAGCGGGCTCGCGACCTCCTTGCGCAGGGTGTTGTACGACAGCAGCAGCGCGCGCCCCCCGGCCCGGGACCGGAAGGCGTACAGCACGTCCTCGCCGTTCGGCGCGCGGACCTCCCGCTCGAACTCCAGGCCGGACACGTCGAGTTCGTACGTCTTGTGAGTCCCGCCCGCCAGGCAGTACCCGCCCGGGAAGACGATCCCCTGCTCCTCCGGCAGCCGTCGGCACGCCTGCCCGATCCCGTCGAGCCGGACGACGGTCCGGGACAGCGTGTCGAACACGAGGTACCGGTCGTCCTCCTCCTTGTACGGCCGCACCCGCAGCAGTACCAGCGCACCGACCCGCGCGTGCGCGACCTCGGCGTCCGCGAGTGCTTGCAGTGGCTCCTGCACGGGCTCGGTGAACAGTTCCTCCCCGTCCGGGGTGCGCACGGTGAGGGAGCCGCCTACGGTGGTCACCCCCAGCCCCCCGGGTACGGCCACGTACTGGTCCCGGCCGAGGACGTGATCCTCGCGGGTGGTCTCCGTCCAGGTCAGGTCCTGGGCCGGCGGGAAGACGTCGTCGCGGTCGCCGCGCGCGTCCAGGAACGCCACGTGGCCGTCCTCGGCGAGGCTCCAGCGCAGCACGCGGACGTCGTCGGCCTTCTCGCCGGTGCGGAACACCGCCAGCAGCCGGCCGTCGACCCGGCGCAGCCGCAGCAGGCTCGCTTCGCGGTAGTAACGGTGCAGTGCGCCGAACTCCCTTACGAACCCAGGGCCGTCCAGCAGACCGGGTACGGCGTCATCGGCCCGCCGCTCGCCGTCGCGGCCGTACAGCGCGAGGACGTCCGTGACTCCGCCGGTCGCGCCGAAGAGGAGCGCGTCCCCCACGGCCACGATGTCGCTCGGCACACACGCCTGCTCGGTGCGGAGGCGCGCGGTGCGCGCGAGGTCCAGCCGCGCCGAGCCGAACTCCTCGGCCCGGCGTGCGTTGAGGTCCTCGGCCCGCCGGGCGAGCTCGGCGGCATGCCCGGCGAGCCGGTCGCGGAGCACCTCGTAGGTGCCGGCGTCCACCTGCGGCGCCTCAGCGGTGGCCATTGCGTGTAGTTCCCTTCGTGGGCTGTGCGGCTACGATCTCGAGGCTGCGGGTGGTCTGCCGGGTGTCGGATGCCTGATGGCTGGTCGCGCCCACGCGGCGGAGCCGCATATCGGCACAGCCCCGCGCCCCTTCGGGGCGCTTACCGGCAGCGCCCCGACGCCCGCCCCCCTCAGCTCCCCGTGCCGCTTCCGTTCAGGGCCGTCACCGGGGTGTCCGACAGACCCAGTTCGCTCGCCCGGTCGAGGAGTTTCTGGAGCTGGCCGGCCTGCGGGCCGCCGTTCTTGATCTGCTTCGCCAGCAGCGCCGACACCGTCAGGTTCCGCACGTCCGCCGAGCCGAGCGAGCCGAGGATGTGGGAGAGGTCGTCGGTGAAGCTGCCCGAGCCGTCCAGCCAGGGCTTCGCCAGGGCCTGCGCGGTGCGGGAGTTGGCGACGAAGCCGTCGACGCCCTTGCCGAGGGAGATGGAGGACACCAGCCGGTCGAAGAAGACCGACTCCCCGCCGACGATGTCGATGTCGGCGTGCTCCAGCCCGGTCGCCAGCACCGTCGCCTGTGCCTCGGCCACCTGCCGCTGGGTCTCCAGCCCGGCCAGCCGGATCTCCTTCTCGGCCTGCAGCCGCAGCCGGTACTCCTCGTGCCCGCGCGAGGCCTCGTCCAGCGCGGCCATCGCGGCGGCCTTCTCGGTCAGACCGGCGGCCTCGGCCTTCAGCTTCTCGCCGATCGCCGTGGCTTCCGCGAGCGCCTTCGCCTTGGTCCCCTCGGCCTCCGCCAGACCCTTGGCCCGCGCGCCCTCCGCCTCGGCCTTCAGCCGCGCCTCGGTGGCCTCCGCGGCCGCCCGCGCGCCCTCGGCCTCCGCGAGGCCCTTGGCGCGTGCGCCCTCCGCCTCGGCGAGCGCCTTGGCCTGGGTGCCCTCGGCCTCGGCCCGCAGCCGTGCCTCGGTGGCCTCCGCCGCCGCGCGCCCGGCCTTCACGGTGACCTCGGCCTCCTTGTCGCGGACCTGCACCGCGGCGAGCCCCTCGGCGGCGGCCTCGGCCTGAACGCCCTCGGCGAGCCGCAGCTTGGCGCGGGCGTCGAGGTCGGCGGTCTTCAACCGGGCCTCGGCGAGGGTGAGTTCCTCGGCGGCGCGGTGCGTGGCGGCCTGCTCGGCGGCCTCGGCGGCCTTGATGTCCTTGACCAGCTTCTCCTGCGCCTCCGCCTCGGCGGCGATGACGAGCGCCTGCCGCTCGCGCTCCGCCTCCTCGACCACGCGCAGCTTCTTGATGGACTCCTCCTGCTCGGCCACCGTACGGTCCACCGCCACCCGCTCCCGGATGACCTCGGCGATCTCCCGCTTCTCCGCCTCGACCTCCTTCTCGGCGGCGATCTTCGTCAGCTGGGTCTCCCGCTCCCGCGCGATGACCTCCAGCAGGCGGTCCTTCTCGATGCGCTCGTTCTCGACGGCGATGACCCGCTCGCGGTTCTTCGCGGCGACGGCGATCTCCCGGGCCTGGTTCTCCCGCTGCACGCCGAGCTGTTCCTCGGTGCGCAGGAAGGCGCCCTGGGCGCGCAGCCGTTCCTCCTCCACCACGCGGGCGGTCTCGGCCTCCTCGCGGGCCCGGGAGGTCTCGATCTCCCGCTTCTGCTTGATCTCGGCGTCCGCCTGCCGGCGCTCCAGCTCCAGGATGGCCTCGCGGGCGTCGACGTCCTGGCGGGTGATCTCCTTCTGCTCGTTGCGGCGGGCCTCGTTGGTGCGCACGTGCTCGATCGCCGTCAGCTCGGTGATCTTGCGGATGCCCTCGGCGTCGAGGACGTTGGCCGGGTCCATCTGGGAGAGCGGGGTCTGCTCCAGGTAGTCGATCGCCGCGTCCTCGAGGTGGTAGCCGTTGAGGTCGATGCCGATCAACTCGATGATGTGGTATCGGAGTTCCTCACGCTTGGTGTAGAGGTCGGTGAAGTCCATCTGCTTGCCGACGGTCTTCAGCGCCTCGGAGAACTTCGCGTGGAACAGCTCCTGGAGCGTGTCCTGGTGGCTGGCCCGCTCGGTGCCGACGGTCTGGGCGACCTTGATGACGTCCGGGACGGTCTTGTTGACCTTCACGAAGAACAGGATCCGGATGTCGGCGCGGATGTTGTCCCGGCAGATCAGTCCGTCCCGCCCCGAGCGGCTGATCTCGATGGTCTTCACCGAGATGTCCATGACCTCGGCCTTGTGCAGGATCGGCAGCACGACCTGGCCGGTGAAGGACACGTCCACCTGGCGCGTCTTCGACACGATCAGGGCCTGGCTCTGGTCCACCTTGCGGTACAGCCGGGAGAACGCGAGCACCGCGAGCACCACGACGACGAGGCAGACGGCGACGAGCACGCCGAGGACTTCCATGACACACGTCCTTGCGTCAGACGATGAGGTACGGAGCCCCCCCGGGATCGCGGTGCCGGACCGTGTACCGGACCCCCGTGCCGGTACTGACGTACCGGCCGTCGGCCGGCGTCCGGCACCGCGACCCTCCGTAGTGCTCCCCGCGGAAGATGGTGCGGCCAGGGCATACGCCCGCGCATTGCCGGTGTCCGGCAGTGTTCACTAGGGTCTGGATGCCGGACAGGCGCTAGGAAAGCGTCACCGGCACGTCAAGATCGCGGGAGCACGGGGGACGGGGGCCGGTACCGGCATGGGGGACAAGCACGACATACATGACGCGCCCGAGCACTATCTGGACGGTTTTCCCCGGACGCTGGCCGAGGTCTCGGCCACCGGCCGGCGGCTGACCAGGGAGGAGCTGAAGACCCGGCGGACCCTGGGCGAGCAGGCCGCCGAGGCCGGGCACGGACTGCGCGCGCTGATCGTGGCCCACCTGGCCGCCACCCGCGCCGCCTGGCCGGCCGTGCCCGGCTCGGCCGAGAGCGGCCTGGCCACGCTGGCCGCCGTCGAGCAGGCCATCGACGCGTTCGCCGAGGGCTACGAACGCGCACAGCGGCTCACCGTACGCCGTGAGGAGGCCGCGCGCCGGGAGTTCATCGACGACCTGCTCTACGGCCGCAGCGACCTGGGCCGCCTCGTCGAGCGCGCCGAGCGCTTCGGCCTGCACCTGTCCCGGGCGCACGCGGTGGCCGTCGCCGAAGGCCCGTCCGCCTACGTCGAGGGCGGCACGGTCGCCCGCCGGGTGGAGGCCGCCGTGCTCGCCCGCTTCGACTCCCGCAGCATCCTGCTCACCACCAAGAACGGCCGGCTGCTGTGTGTGGCGCCGGGCGACGAGGACGAGATCCTCCTGCACTTCGCCAAGCAGGCGTACGCGGCGACGGATGGCGGCCGGATCGCCATCGGCCGCCCGCAGCACGGCGCCGGCGGGGTGGTGCAGTCGTACGAGGAGGCCCTCGCCGCGCTGGAGATGGCCACCCGGCTCGGCCTGGGCGGGCCGGTGCTGCGGGCCGCCGACCTGCTCATCTACCCGGTGCTGGCCCGGGACCGGCAGGCGCTGGTCGACCTGGTGTCGCACACCCTCGGCCCGCTCATCCGGGCCCGCGGCGGACCCGTGCCCCTGCTGGACACGCTCGCGGCCTACTTCGACTCCGGCTGCGTGGCCGCCGAGGCCGCCCGCCGGCTCTCCCTCAGCGTCCGTGCGCTCACCTACCGCCTGGAACGCATCCACAAACTCACCGGCGCGGACCCCGCCGACCCGGCGCACCGCTACATGCTCCAGACGGCCGTGATCGGCGCCCGCCTCCTGGACTGGCCGAACCGGCCGCTGTGAGCGCCGTCCCCGGGGCTACTCCTCGTCGGAGGTGCGCACCGCCGTCGCCCGCCCCGGCTCCGGTGGCTCGCCCAGCTCGGCTCGGAGCAGCAGGACGTCACCGATGAAGAGGTCGTACACGACGATCCCGGCCACACCGCCGATCAGCGGCCCTACGATCGGGATCCACCAGTAGCCGCTGTACACGCCGGACACGCTGCCCGGGAACGCCAGGCTGTTCCAGCCGGCCGCGTAGGTGAGCAGGCGCGGCCCGAAGTCACGGGCCGGGTTGATGGCATAGCCCGCGTTGGCGCCGTAGGACATGCCGATGGCGGCGACGACGAAACCCACGATCAGCGGTGCGAGGTTGGCCCGCACGGCCTGGTTGCGCACGTCGAGGACGGCGGCGATCAGCATCAGCAGGAACGCCGTACCGGCGATCTGGTCGATCAGCGGCCCCCAGACGCCGCCGTGGAAGTAGGCCGCCGGGAAGGTGGCGAAGATCGAGAAGGTGGCGTTCGTGTGCCCGTTGACCTTCGGGCCGGGCGCGGCGGCGTCATAGGCGCTGATCGCGTCGTGATAGACGAGGTAGACCAGCGCCGCGCCGGTGAGCGCGCCGACCACCTGCGAGAACCAGTACGGCAGGACCTTGGCCCAGGAGAATCCGCGCCGTGCCGCCATGGCCAGGGTGACCGCCGGGTTCAGATGGGCACCGCTCACCCCGCCGCCGACGTAGACGCCGAAGACGACGCCGAACGCCCAGCCCCAGGTGATCAGCAGCCAGTCACCCGCCGCCAGGAAGATCGTGGTGGGCGTCGCGGCACGGCCCGAACCGGGCAGTGCGGCGACCGCCGTCGCGACCACACCGCAGCCGAAGGAGATGAGCACGAAGGTCCCGAGGAACTCGGCCAGACACTCACCCAGCAGTCCGCCCCGGCTCCTGAGCCGGGACGGCTTGATGATCGCGGGGATTTCGACAGCCACGGAGGCCCCCTTGAAGAGAGCAATACGGCCAACATCACCATGTTGGCGTACAAACCCTGGCATCGCAGGGTGACCGTGGCCCGTAGGTCACCAGGAACGACGGGTCAGGCGTCGAGATCGTCGGCGAAGTGCCGGAAACCGTGCCGGTCCCGGTGCATGGCCCACAGCGTCTCCGCCAGCACGGCCGGATCCTTGCGCGCGTGCCCCGGAGTGATCGCCCCCGGGATCACCAGCTGCCCGACATGGATCCCCTCAGGGGCCAGCCGCTCGTGCAGCAGATGGCCGTACGCGCTCTCCGCGGCGAACGCGATGGACGTCCCGGCCCGTTCGGTGTGCGGTACGACGGCGGTCCCGCCGTTGACGAGGAGGATCGTCCCGCGCCCCAGCCGGCGCATCCCCGGCAGCACCTGCTGCACGGCGGCCACGGGGCCGTACACGGAGAACTCGATGGGCCCGACGAGCTCCCGGTGCCCGGTCTCCAGCACCGGCCGCATGAAGTCCCGGTGCGGCACCGGGCTGTACTGCAGCACCTCGACGGTCCCGACCTCGGCCGCCGCCCGCCCCAGCGCCGCGGCCAGCTCCTCCGGCCTGCGCACATCGGCGACGAACCCCCGGGCCGTGATCCCGCTGCCGTCGAGGTCCCGCACCAGCGCGTCGAGCCGCTCCCGCTCCCGGGCGAAGAGGGCCACCGCGAACCCCTCCCGCCCGAACCGCCGGGCAACGGCGGCCCCGAGCCCCGGCCCGGCCCCCACAATGGCGATACTGCTCATGCCCGCATCCGTACCGCGCCCGACACCAACCCACACACCCGTGCCCGCCATGACGACTCACCCGGTCTGCCCCTGCTGCGAGCAGGATCGGCTGCACCCGTACCGCTTCAGGACGGACGGCGCGCGCTTCCTCGTCTGCACCGAGTGCGACGCCCTCTGGTGGCCCGGTGTGCCGCTGGAGGCCGAGCGGGCGCAGTTCCTGGACGACGTGGTGGCGGCCCGCCTGGGCGTCCCGGGCAACCCCTGGGAGGACCGCGTGTGGGCGGACGTGATCGAGCCGGCGCGCTAGCCGACCTCGGCCTCGGCCACCTGAGCGTGGGCCCCGCGGATCCGCTCCACCTGTACCGCGGTGACGGCCCGTACCGCGAGGGCACCGGCGATCGCGGCGCCCACCACGGCGGCGTCGCACACGAGCAGCGGCCACACCTCGCTGTAGGCACGCCCGATGATCTCGTCCGTGGAGTCGCGGTACACGACCCCCGCCCCGCCGAGCGTCCCGAGCAGCCACAGCGCCCACCACACGTCGACGGAACCGGGAAGCCGCCGTCCGGGAGCGCTGCTGCGGAACGCGTCGACGACGATCCCGCGCGGCACCCACAGATTGAACACGGGCAGGACCCACCCGAGATACACCCAGAACCCCAGGTACTTCGGCGCATCCCCCGACAGCGCCCGCGCGTTGTCCCGCAGCCGCCACAGCCAGGACAGGAACAGCAGCGCACAGACCAGAACGAACCCGGCCCCCACCGCGGTCACCCAGTGGTACGACTCCTCGAGGGAGTTGAGCGGCCGGTGCACCCCGTTCCCCTGATCCGGCGGCCCGTCGCCCGGCTCCCCCGCGACGGCGAGCCGCACCTCCCACACCCCACGCACCAGCCAGGCCAGCCCGGCGAGCACCAATCCACCGACCGCCAGCCGCCCGGCCACCTGAACGGGCCGGTGGGCAGCGGACTGATCTTCCTCTTCGATCACCACGCCATCCTGCCGCACGAAAGCCGCAGGCCACCAGGGACGCCGGGCGAGGGGCGCCGCTAGGCCGTCCGGGTGCATCCGTCACGCGGTCGGCCGCGCGTCGGGCGGCGCGTACACCCTCGCGCGGCAAAGGATGGCCAGTAGCCGACGTATGGCGTGCGCGGATCGCGACCATCAGGAGACGGACGACTTGTGAGCATCCTCAACGAACCCCATGGGGCCGCCGCGGCCGAGGACGCCTACGAGAGCGAGGTACCGGTCCGGGGCAGGCAGCCCGGCAGTGTCGTGGTGAAGTGGATGACGACCACCGACCACAAGACGATCGGCACGCTGTATCTGGCGACGTCCTTCGCGTTCTTCCTGATCGGTGGCGTGATGGCCCTGATCATGCGCGCCGAGCTGGCCCGGCCGGGCCTGCAGATCGTCTCGAACGAGCAGTTCAACCAGCTGTTCACCATGCATGGCACCGTGATGCTGCTGATGTTCGCGACGCCGCTGTTCGCCGGCTTCACCAACTGGATCATGCCGCTGCAGATCGGCGCGCCCGACGTGGCGTTCCCGCGGCTGAACATGTTCGCCTACTGGCTCTACCTGTTCGGCTCGCTCATCGCCGTCGGCGGCTTCCTCACCCCGGACGGTGCGGCCGACTTCGGCTGGTTCGCCTACTCCCCGCTGACCGACATCGTCCACTCGCCGGGCATCGGCGGCGACCTGTGGATCATGGGCCTGGCCTTCTCCGGCTTCGGCACCATCCTCGGCTCGGTCAACTTCATCACCACGATCATCTGCATGCGCGCCCCCGGTCTGACCATGTTCCGCATGCCGATCTTCGTGTGGAACGTGCTGCTGACCGCCGTCCTGGTCCTGCTGGTCTTCCCGATCCTGGCCGCCGCCCTGTTCGCGCTGGAGGCGGACCGCAAGTTCGGCGCCCACGTCTTCGACGCGGCCAACGGCGGAGCCCTGCTCTGGCAGCACCTCTTCTGGTTCTTCGGCCATCCCGAGGTGTACATCATCGCGCTGCCGTTCTTCGGCATCATCAGCGAGATCATCCCGGTGTTCTCCCGCAAGCCGATGTTCGGCTACATGGGCCTGATCGCCGCGACCATCTCCATCGCCGGCCTGTCCGCGACGGTGTGGGCCCACCACATGTATGTCACCGGCGGGGTGCTGCTCCCCTTCTTCTCCTTCATGACCTTCCTGATCGCCGTGCCGACCGGCGTGAAGTTCTTCAACTGGATCGGCACGATGTGGAAGGGCAGCCTGTCCTTCGAGACGCCGATGCTCTGGGCGGCTGGCTTCCTGGTCACGTTCCTCTTCGGCGGCCTGACCGGAGTCATCCTCGCCTCACCGCCCATGGACTTCCACGTCTCCGACTCGTACTTCGTGGTGGCCCACTTCCACTATGTCGTCTTCGGCACGGTCGTGTTCGCGATGTTCGCCGGCTTCCACTTCTGGTGGCCGAAGTGGACCGGCAAGATGCTGGACGAACGCCTCGGCAAGATCACCTTCTGGACGCTGTTCGTCGGCTTCCACACCACCTTCCTCGTCCAGCACTGGCTCGGCGCCGAGGGCATGCCGCGCCGCTACGCCGACTATCTGGCGGCCGACGGCTTCACCGCCCTGAACACCGTCTCCAGCATCGGCTCGTTCCTGCTCGGCCTGTCGATGCTGCCGTTCCTCTACAACATCTGGAAGACGGCCAGGTACGGCAAGCCGGTCACCGTGGACGACCCCTGGGGCTACGGCCGCTCCCTGGAGTGGGCGACCTCCTGCCCGCCCCCGAGGCACAACTTCGTCACCCTGCCGCGCATCCGCAGCGAGTCCCCGGCGTTCGACCTGCACCACCCCGACATCGCGATGCTGGAGCACGAGCACCCGCTCCCGGCGCGGCCCGACCGAGGACAGGGGTGAGCGGTCTGCCGCGGCAGGGAGCCGACGACGCGCTCGCCAACGAGGTGGAGGGGTACCTGCTCTGGCAGGCCCGCATCGCCGAGGCGGAGCAACGCGCACGGGAGTTCACCGGATCCCTGGAGTGGCTGACCACGGCCCAGCGCGAGGACATCGAACACCGCTACATCGCCGACACCCTGGCCCGCTCCCGAGCCGATCTGGAACGCATCGCGGCCCGCTGCGTGTCCCTGCGGGCCGAGTACGAACACCGCTACCAGGACCTGAAACGCCGCTGCCTGGCCCTGACCCTCACAGTCTGCACGGCCTGCCTCGCCGCGGCGACACTGCTGCTGCTCCGGTGACGAGGCCCGCGCCGCGGTGCCGTCAGGCCATCCAGAAGAACACCGCCGTCATGCGCTTGTCCTCCAGCTCCTTGCCGCAGTAACCCGTCGCGCTGTGCACCAGGTTGGCGTTGTAGAGGAGGAGGCGGTTGTACTTGTGGGGGACGCGGACGTCCTCCTCGAAATGGTCGGCGGGGACGAACCTCGTGCCGAGGGCCTCGACGAGGTTGTTGTGCGGGGCCTGGACGATGTTGCCGCCGAGCCGGCCGCCCGGCAGTGACTGGCGGTAGAAGGCGGTGCCGCAGTTCTTGGGCACACCGGGGTTCAGGTACAGCACGGCTGCGTACCGGCACAGGGCGCGGGAGTCGGTGTGCGGACGGGGCTCGCTCTCGCCCTCCCCGACCACCTGGACGCAGTTGTGGTTGAGGGTGCCGCCGCCGGGCGCCTGCTGCACCCACAGCTTCTTCGCACCGGTGGCCTGCTTCACCAGGGCTTCGACGCGGGTGAGTTCGGCCGGGTCGAGGCCGGGCATCGCGCGCAGGCCGGGCCAGGTCTCGGAGGTGTACGGGTAGCCCTTGACCCAGTCGTCCTTGGCCAGGCACCGCTCCCGTACGGCGTCCACCTCGGGCAGGACGTCGTCGAAGACCCAGTAGTCGCGGCCCTTGGTGGGCTTGCGGTAGGGCAGCACGGGCAGGGCGGCGGGCATGCGGGGCGGCGGCTGTGGGGGCATGCGGCGAATCTATGCCAGCGTTTCCTCACGCCTCTCCCGAGGAATGGTCAACTCTTCTTTACCTGCGGCACAGATACAAATCTTTACCCGCCGCACCGATACGAACGGCCGCCCCGTCCGTACTGCTGTGCGTCCGAACCGCCCCGCACCGTCACCGTGGGCGGGATCCACGACCGGGCAGGAGGCACGGTGCGCTTTTCGCGGAACGCGACGGGAACGCTCTTCGTGGGCGGTGCGATGGCTGTCACCCTGGTGGCACTCGCCTACCCGAGCATGCTCGGTCTGACCAAGGTGACCACCGCGCAGGACCGCGTCATCGCCAACACCCAGTGGGGGCCGCTCACCGAGCAGGACCGGGACTTCGTGGTGAAGGTGCGGGCCGCCGGTCTGTGGGAGTACCCGGTGGGGCAGATGGGACTGCAGAAGGGCACCACACCGACGGTCATCACGGCCAGCAAGCACCTGGTCGACGGGCACGCGGCCCTGGACACCACCTGCCGCAAGATCGCGCCGATGCTGAACATCACGCTGCCCAACCTGCCGAGCCCCCAGCAGCAGGGCTTCGTCAGCCAGTTGAAGGCGGACACCGGGAAGAAGTTCGACAGCGACTTCGCCAACATCCTGCGGATGACGCACGGTTCGATCTTCAACACGATCTCGAAGATCCGGTCCACCACCAAGAACTCGCTGGTGCGCGCCCTCGCCGACCAGGCCAACGACACCGTGCTGGACCATATGACGGTGATGGAGAAGACCGGTCTGGTCGACTTCGACCAGACCATCTTCCAGCAGACCACCCCGCCCAAGCTGCCCGCCTCCGACCTGACCCCGCCGCCCCCGGCCGCCGGCCAGCCGGAGGTGGTGCTCACCCCGCCGCCGAACGCCACGTCGACGCCCGTCGACCTCAGCGGGCTGGCCGGCGGCGGCGCCTCGCCGGGGCCGAGCCCGTCGGTGGGTTAGGCCAGCCAGACGGTGGTGTCCGGCGGCAGGGTCGTACCGTCGAGCGGTGAGCCGGTGCTGGTGAGCAGCACCTCCCCGAGCGGCAGCGGTACGGGCCCGGCGCCGAGGTTGGTCACGCAGCGCCAGGTCTCGGAGCGGGTGAAGTCCAGGACGCCGGCGGGGGCGTCGGGCGTCCAGGTCAGCGTCTCGCCCTCCAGCAGCTTGCGGCGCAGCCACAGCGCGGTGCGGTACAGCTCCAGGGTCGAGCCCTCGGCCTCCGTCTGCGCCTCAACGGCGTACGCCGCGAAGGACGACGGCTGCGGCAGCCAGGCGGCGCCCGGCCCGAAGCCGTACGAGGGCCCGGTCGTCGTCCACGGCAGCGGCACCCGGCAGCCGTCGCGGCCCTTGCGGACATGGCCGGTCTGCTCCCAGATCGGGTCCTGGAGCACCTCGGTGGGCAGGTCGGCGACCTCCGGCAGCCCGAGTTCCTCGCCCTGGTAGAGGTACGACGACCCCGGCAGCGCCAGCATCAGCAGGGTCGCCGCGCGGGCCCGGCGCAGCCCGGCCACGGGGTCGATCGCGGGCGTGCTGCCGCCCGACAGCAGCCAGGCGGCCGGGTCGGTGCCGGGCGGGAGCATGAGGCGGGAGGCGTGCCGTACGACGTCGTGGTTGGACAGCACCCAGGTGGCGGTGGCGCCGGCGGCCCGGGCGGTGGCCAGCTCGTCGGTGATGACCCGGCGGAGCTCGTCGGCGTCCCAACGTGCTTCCAGATACTCGAAGTTGAAGGCCTGGCCGAGTTCGTCGGCGCGGGCGTACAGCGCGCGGCGGGGGTCCGGGACCCAGGCCTCGGCGACGGCGGTGCGCGGCGGGCTGAAGGCGTCGAGGACCTTGCGCCAGTCCCGGTAGATCTCGTGGACCTCGTCGCGGTCCCAGTACGGGTGGCTGCCCGGCTCGACGAGCGGCAGGGCCGTCTCGCCGGTGGCGCCGATGTTCCCGATGTCCCGCAGCGGCTCGGCGAGGTCCTTGGCGAGGCCGTGGGCGACGTCGGCACGGAAGCCGTCGACGCCCCGGCCGGACCAGAAGCGCAGGGTGGTGCGGAAGTCGGCGCGGACGTCCTCGTCGTCCCAGTTGAGGTCGGGCTGTTCGGGGGCGAAGAGGTGCAGGTACCACTCGCCGTCCGGGGTCCGCTTCCAGGCGCTGCCACCGAAGACGGACTGCCAGTCGGTGGGCGGGAGTTCGCCGTGTGCGCCGCGGCCGCGGCGGAAGACATAGCGCTCGCGGGCCGGGGAGCCGGGGCCGGACCGCAGGGCCTCCTGGAACCAGGGGTGCTGGTGCGAGGTGTGGTTCGGGACGATGTCGACGACGACCTTCAGACCGAGCCGGTGGGCCTCGCCGACCAGGGCGTCGAAGTCGTCCAGGGTGCCGAGGCGGGGGTCGACGTCCCGGTGGTCGGCGACGTCGTAGCCGCCGTCGGCCAGTTCCGAGGGGTAGAAGGGGCTCAGCCACAGGGCGTCGACGCCGAGGCCGGCGAGGTGGTCCAGGCGCTGGGTGATGCCGCGCAGATCGCCGAGTCCGTCGCCGTCGGCGTCGGCGAAACTGCGGGGGTAGACCTGGTAGATGACGGCCTGGCGCCACCAGTCGGGGTTCTTGGAGGAGAGGTCCGGGGAGCGGCCTGCCATACGGGATCCCTTCGGGAAGGACGACGGTACAGAGAACCTGTCCACATTGCCCGGAAAGGAACCATAGGGGCGAGTACCGCCCCGCTGCGGCGCGACGCGGCCTAAGGGCGCTCCACCGTCTCCAGGTACAGCTTCACGTACCGGTCCACGTCGACCTCCAACGCCACGTCGACCAGGGGCTGTTCGCGCCTGCCCTCGTGGATCTCGGACTCGCCGGGGCGGGGGCGGCGGTCGACGACCGTCTGGCCCCGGGTCGGGCCGGGGGCCAGGGAGACCTCGACCGGCAGCAGCCGGGTGGTGATGCCCTGCGGGTCGGCGACCGCGCACACCGCGCCCGCGTCACCGAGGCCGCCCGCCTCCTCCGCGTCGGGGGCCTCGCCCTGGTGGGCCGGCCGATGGGCGAGCAGTTCCCCGGCCAGCCGGGTGCCGGGGTCGCCGCTGGTGCGCAACCGGTGGACCTCCGGTGCGGGCACGACCACCTGCATGAAGACGTCGAGCCCGTACATCGTGACGGGCACCCCGGCGGTGAGCAGGATCGCCGCCGCCTCCGGGTCGTGCCAGACGTTGAACTCGGCGACCGGCGTGGCGTTTCCGACGGCCACCGCGCCGCCCATGAAGACGATCCGCTCGATGTTGCGGGTCACCTCCGGGTGGGTGCGCAGCAGCAGGGCGATGTTCGTCAGGGGCGCGGTCGGGATCAGGGTGACCGGGCGCGGCGAGGCCAGGATCTCGCGGCGCAGCAGCGCCACGGCGTCCAGCTCGGACGCCGTGCGCTTCGGCGCGGGAAGGCCCAGGTCACCCATGCCGTCGGCGCCGTGCACATGCTGTGCCGAGCGCGCCGGTTCGATCAGCGGGCGCTCGGCGCCCCGGCCCACCGGGATGTCCGGGGCGCCCGCCTGCTCCAGCACGGTCAGGGTGTTGCGGACCACGCCGTCGACGTCCGTGTTCCCGGCCACGCAGGTCACCGCCCGCAGATCCAGGTCCGGATGGCGCACGGCCAGCAGCAGGGCGAGGGCGTCGTCGACCCCGGTGTCGCAGTCGATGATCACGGGGATGGGCTGACCGGTCACAGCGGACTCCTTCCGTCAAGCCGACCTTAGATCAGTTCCGACCTCCGCTCACGGCGGTCAGTCCCACAGGACGGTGCCGCGTGCGGCCACCCGCGCGGCGATCCGGGACAGCAGCTCCGCCACCGGCAGCTCGCCGGGCCGGCGGCCGTCCCGCAGCCGTACGGCGGCCAGGCCCGCCGCGGCCTCCCGGGCGCCGACCACCGCCTGGTACGGCACCAGGCGCGCGGCCCGGATCCGGGCGCCGAGGGTGCCCTCGGCGGGGCCCATGAGTTCGGCGCGCAGGCCCAGCTCCACGGCCCGGCGCACGATCGCCGCCGCCTGCTCCAGCTGCTCCTCGCCGACCGGCAGGACGGCCAGCTGCACCGGGGCCAGCCAGGCCGGGAAGGCGCCCGCATGCGCCTCGATCAGGTGGGCGACGGCCCGCTCGACGCTGCCGATGATGCTGCGGTGCACCATGACCGGCCGGTGCCTGGCACCGTCCGCGCCGATGTAGTGCAGGTCGAAGCGGGCCGGCTGGTGGAAGTCGATCTGCACGGTGGACAGGGTGGACTCGCGGCCGGCCGGGTCGGCGATCTGCACATCGATCTTCGGGCCGTAGAAGGCGGCCTCGCCCTCGGCCTCCTCGTACGCCACACCGGACGCGTCCAGGACCTCCCGCAGCAGTTCGGTGGCCCGGCGCCACAGCTCCGGATCGGCGACGTACTTTCCGCCCTCCCCGGGCAGCGACAGCCGGTGGCGTACGGCCTCGATGCCCAGGTCGGCATAGGCGCGGGCGATCAGCTCCAGCGCGCCGCGGGCCTCCTGGACCGCCTGGTCCAGGGTGCAGAAGATGTGCGCGTCGTTGAGCTGGATGGCGCGGACGCGGGTCAGACCGCCGAGGACGCCGGACAGTTCGGCACGGTGCATGCCGCCCAGCTCGGCGATGCGCAGGGGCAGTTCCCGGTAGCTGTGGGAGCGGGCGCGGTAGATCAGGGCGTGGTGGGGACAGAGGCTGGGCCGCAGTACGACCTCCTCGGACTCATGGGGGCCCGGTTTCATCGGCGGGTACATGTCGTCGCTGTAGTGGTCCCAGTGCCCGGAGATCTCGTACAGCTCCCGTTTGCCGAGCACGGGCGAGTACACATGCCGGTACCCGGCCCGGCGTTCGGCCTCGCGGATGTACTCCTCCAGGGTGTGCCGTACGACCGCGCCGTCCGGCAGCCAGTACGGCAGCCCCGCGCCGATCAGCGGGTCGGTGTCGAAGAGGTCGAGCTCGCGGCCGAGGCGGCGGTGGTCGGGGAGTGCGTCGTTCATCGGTGGGTCTCCTCACTGGGGGAGGCGAACACCCACGCAGACGCAAGCCCCGGGGCGTTCGCCCCGGGGCTCGGATGCTGGTCAGGTGTCAGCGCGCCGGGACGGTCTCCGGCGTCGTCGTGCTCTTCGGGCACGGGTGGCACTGCTGGGCGCGCTGCATACGGCGACCGTAGCAGGCACCGAAGCGGCAGGTCGAGGCGTTTTCCGCGGGCTCCGGCGGACCACTCGCCCGGACCCGGCGGACCACTCACCCGGACGGCCCGGAGCGCTGGTGGGCCGGTCCGGGCGGTGGTGCCGTGAGATCAGGCACCACATCAGCCGGCCCGACCAGTACGCCCACCGGGTCGCAGCCCCAGGAGGCACCTCCATGTTCGACGCGATACGCCTTCGCGGCCTCCCGCTCTGGCTCACCGTCGCCGGCCTCCTCGCCATGGGCGGCTGCGCGGCCCTCGGTCTGAAGCAGCCGGAGACCGCGCCCCAGCCCATCCCGACGATCGACAAGCCGTCACCGACGCCGAAGGGGTCCATGCGGGCCGACGGCTCCACCCTCACCGACGAGCAGGCGCAGGCCGCGCTCATCACCCAGACCGACCTCGGCGCCCCCTGGACGGCGACCCGCGGGGCGGCCACCTGGCGGGACCAGTTGCTGAAGGCGAACACCTCGGCCGGCGAGTGCCAGCGGCTGCTGGACGCCCTCTACACCGACGAACTCCTCGGCGGCCCAGCCCGCGTCGCCGTCGGCCTGGACAACGACGACACCAACGCCCAGCTGCGCTACCAGATCGCCGCCCGCCGCCCCGCCGACGTGGACGCGGCGCTCGCCTGGCTGAAGACGATGCCGGCGCGGTGCGCGCGGTTCACGGCCGGCACGGAGACCGGGATCACGGAGGACGTCCAGGTCAGCGAGGCCACGCTGCCGCAGGTCGGGGACGCGCGCCAGGGCCTGCGGATCAGCATCGCCGCCATGAACAGACAGGGCCAGCACGCCGTGCTCACCCTGGATGTGGCCGCCGTCCGCGTCGGCCCGGACGCCTTCGCCCTCACCAACGGCGGCCTGGGCGACGTACCGAACGACGCGACCCAGGCCGCCGTCCAGATCGGCGCCCTGCGCCTGGTGGACATCCGCAAGCAGGGCCGGGCCCAGGTGTGATCCGCGAGGCGTCACAGCGGCGGCTGGGCCGGTGCCGGGCCCAGGGTCGTGGTCCCCGGGGTCGTGCGGTGGCCCAGGCCGGTGCGGTAGGCGTCCAGGGCGGCGTCGATACGGCCCGTGCGGCGCAGCAGATCGCCGAGGAGGCGGCACAGGTCGGCCAGGTCACCGGCGGCGCCCGCGCGTTCCAGCAGGCTGAGCGCGCGGACGTAGTGCTCCTCGGCGGCCTCGGTGTCCCGGGCGTCCTCGGCGATGATGCCGAGCAGACGGTGGGCCGCGGCGGCGTGCACCGCGCCGCGCTCGGAGGAGAAGTCGCCGAGGACGCCCTCCAGGAGTACGGCGGCCTCCTCCGACTTGCCCCGGCGGTGCAGCACATCGGCCAGTTCCACGGCGGCCTGGCTGCGGTACAGGGCCGCCCGGGTCTCCGAGAGCATGGTGTACGCCTGGCGCAACTCGGCCTCCGCGCGCTCCAGTTCGCCGTTCTGGGCACAGACGTATCCGCGCATCCAGTGGCAGTTGGCCAGCTCGGTGCGCAGGCTCAGCCGGCGGTACAGCTCGGCCGCCTTGGCGAGGGAGGCGTCGGCCTCGGTGACCCGGCCCTCGGCGATCAGGGTGCGGGCCACCGAGCGGTGCATCCGGGCGATCAGCGCGGGATCGCCCGCCTGCGGCGCGAGCGCAAGGGCGAACTCGGCGGCCTGGGCGGCACGGGCGTGCGCGCCCATGTCCATGTACGGGCCGATCACGCTGGCGTAGAGCAGCAGGAGGGCGTCGGGGTCGTGCAGTCCACCGCGGTTGAGCTCGTCGAGGGTGGATTCCAGGAGGTACACGGCGTACCTGAGTTCACCGGCGAGGTAGTGGGCGACGGCGCGCCCGCGGACGGCAGGCACCCGCACCGGCAGCGACTCGTCCGCCAGGTGCGCCTCGGCGCGCTCGAAGAACTCCCGGGCCTGCGCCAGCTCACCGGTCTCCAGGGCGCATTCGCCGAGCCCGAGGAGCGCCGTGGTCCGCTCGCAGCCCAGCCCATGGGTCTCCGCCTCCGCGAGCAGCTCCGTGTACTGGCCGGCGGCCTCCTCGGCCCTGCCGTCGGCGAGGACCCGCTGGGCCTCGGTGAGGCGTAGCCGCAGGTCGGTGGCGAGGTGGGCGGGCCGTCCGACGGCCAGCTCCTCGTACTCCACGCCGAGCCGGCCGGCGATGTGCCGCAGCGCCTCGTCCGAGGGCCGCACCCGGCCCGCCTCCACGGTGGAGATGTAGGCGGGTGTGTAGGCGGGCTCCGCCAACTGCCGCTGTGTCAGCCCGCGTTCGGTGCGCAGTTGCTGTACGCGCCGCCCGATGACCGCAGGGTCGTCCCGTTCCCGCATTGCCCGGCCCCCCAACTCCCTTGTTGCCTCTTGCCGTTGGACCCGTCCAGCCCCTAGGTTAAACGGCGGATTAAGTCTGCTTAATACGTCGCTGTTGTGTTGCGAGGTCACCGTGCCCGGACGTACATCCGCACCCTACGGAAACACCACCGCGCGCAGGGCCGTCGTCGCCGCGTTGATCGCGGCGACGGCCCTGATCCTCGCGGCGAACGCGGGCCCGGCCCGGGCGGCGGAAGCCGGACCGGGCGCCCACGGGACCCAGCAGTCGGCATCCGCGAGGTGAAGGGCCTGCCCGGCCGCACCGGGTGCCCCGGCCGGAACGACCGACCCTCCCGCGGGCCCCGTCGGCGGCCTACGCTGCGAGCATGACCTCTGCCGCCGCCCGTACCGCCCTGGACCTGACCTCCGACCTGCCGGTGTCGCGGTGGGAGGACTTCTACCGCGACCTGCACCGCCACCCCGAGCTGTCCCTGCGCGAGCACCGCACCGCCGCGACGCTGGCCGGGCGGCTGAAGGGCGCCGGGTTCGAGACCGCCGAGGGCGTCGGCGGCACCGGGGTCGTGGGCCGGCTGGCCAACGGCGACGGGCCGACCGTGCTGCTGCGGGCCGACATGGACGCGCTGCCGGTCCGGGAGGCGACCGGGCTGCCGTACGCCTCTGCGGCGGACGGGGTGATGCACGCGTGCGGGCACGATCTGCACGTCACCTGGCTGACCGGCGCCGCCGAGGCCCTGGCCACCGGGCGGGAGACCTGGCGGGGCACCCTGCTGGTGGTGGGCCAGCCGGCCGAGGAGACCGGGCAGGGCGCGGCCCGGATGGTCGCGGACGGGCTGTACGAGCGGTTCGGCCGGCCGGACGTCCTGCTCGGGCAGCACGCCGCTCCGGGCCTGGCGGGCCTGTACCCGCACGCGCCGGGCCTGATCATGTCGGCGGCGACGGACGTGGACATCGTGGTGCACGGCCGGGGCGGGCACGGTTCGCGTCCGGAGGCGACGGTGGACCCCGTCGTCACCGCCGCCTACCTGGTCACCCGCCTCCAGACGGTCGTCTCCCGGGAGCTCGCCGCCGGCGAGTCCGCCGTGCTGACCGTCGGCCGGATCGAGGCCGGCACCCGGCACAACATCATCCCGTCCGAGGCCCGCGTCTCGCTGAACCTGCGCAGCCAGTCCGAGGAGGTACGGCAGCGGATGCTGGCCGCGATCCGGCGCATCGCGCACGGCGAGTGCCTGGCCGCCGGCTGCCCGCGCGAGCCCGACATCACCATCGGCAACACCTTCCCGGTGACGGTGAACGACGCGCGCACCGACAGCGCGGTGGCCGCCGTGCACGGCGAGGTCTTCGGCGCGGGCACGGTGTTCGACCCGGGCCCGGCGATGGGCAGCGAGGACTTCCCCGCGCTGGCGCTCGACGGCGCCATCCCGTACTCGTACTGGTTCGTGACCACCACCCCGGCCGAGGTGTGGGACAAGGCCCCCGGCGACACCCTGTCGGAGAAGTTCGCGGCCGTACCGAGCAACCACAGCCCGGACTTCGCACCCGACCTGTCGGTGATCGCCCCCGGAGTCCGCACGCTCGTCTCCGGGGCCCTGGCGCTGTTGCCGGCGGCGTGAGGGGTCCTACGAGACCTGCTGACGCCTACTGGACGGCCTGAAGCTGCCGCAGCTGCCGCCGGACGTTCTCCAGCGCACCCTGCCGGCGACCCGGCACCCGCAGCCGCAACTCCGCGAGCGCGGACCCTAGTTCACGCGCCCGCGCCGCGTCCGTGATCCGCCCCCACTGGTGGTGCGCCCGGTCCACGGCCGCCTCCACGGCAGGCGCGTCCACGGCCTGCCCCGCGGCCAGCCGCACTTCGGCCACGGCGAGCCAAGCCCGGCAACTGCGCACCGCGTCCCCCGCGAACATCGCGAGATCGGCACGCACTTCGGCCCAGTGCAGAGCCTCGTCGGAACCCGGCCCATGGACACGCACGGCAGCCTCCTCCTGCCGAGCAGCAAGCACATCGGCATCACCGTGCCGCCCACCCTGCACGGCAGCACTGATGGCGGCATGGGGGTCGGGGCTGGTGACACCGGGGGGTGGGGCGAGGGCGTGGGGGGGCTGCTTGGCGGCGCCGGGGGCGTGACTGGGGGCGAGCGGGGACTGCTTGGCGCCGGGCGGATCCTGCCTGTCGGCGTAGGGGTCCGGCTTGGCGGCGGGCGGGACCTGCTTGACGGCGCCGGGGGCGTGACTGGGGGCGGGCGGGGGCGGCGCCTGCTTGGTGGCCAGCGCGGGGGGCACCTGCCTGGCTCCGGGCGCGGGCGGGGCCTGCCCCGTGGCGAGCGTCGGCGGCACCTGCCTGGTTCCGGGCGCGGGCGGGGCCTGCTTGGTGGCCAGCGCGGGGGGCACCTGCTTGGCTCCGGGCGCGGGCGGCGCCTGCCCGGTGGCGAGCGGCGGAGGCGTCTGCCTGGTTCCGGGCGCGGGCGGGGCCTGCCCACTGGCATGCGGGGCCGGACTCGTGCCGGGTGCGGTGGGGGCCTGGCCTTCCGGCTGACCGACTCGGGTGGGCGGGTGGGCGAACGGGGGTCTGGGGGCGGAGCCCCCAGGAACGGCCAGCACCAGGTCCCGGCCCGCACTGGCCTCGGCGATCCGCCCCAACGCCAGCTCGTGCAACTGAAGCAGCGGCGGCCGGTACCCACTCCGCAACAACGTCGCCACCGCCTTCATGTACCCCGGCTCGGCCACCCCCCGCCGCCCACCCACCGGCGCGACACGCCCGTACACGGCAGCATTCGCACCGCAGTCCAGCCCCCGCTCCGCCACGTACCGCCACGCCTCCGCATCCGCATGCAGATCCACGACCAGCGCCGTATCCACAGCGGAGCGCAAGCGCAGCTCCTCTCGTATCCAGTGCCACGGCAACCCGGTGTAGCGAACCGTCGCCGCGGTGGTGCGCGCCAGCGCAAGGTGCGGCAGCCGCTGCCGCCGGTCCAGCTGCAGCTGCCCGGCGATGTACAGGGTCAGCGGCCCGGGCGCGGCCGCCGCGGCGCGCAGCCGGGTCAGCACGGCCTGCGGCTCCAGCGGATCGGCGAGTTCCACGACGTTGGCGGTGTCGGTGCCGGACAGCACGGCCGGGGCGACGGCGGCCAGCACCGGCAGCACACCGGCCGCCTCCACCAGCCGCCCCCGGCCCACCGGCGAGGCCGCGAGCAGCAGCACGGTTCCGGGCATCGGTCCTCCCCCTGTAGCCCCTGCAGCCCCTGTCGGCCCTGCCGACCTGGCCGGCTCTCCACGCTCTCCAGCCAGCACCGTAACCGCTGCGCCTGCAAACGCGCGCCTCAGGAGACCAGGAGGACGGCGTCAGGACCGCAAACGTCCCTCTTGGCCGGCTTCGCCGTCTTCGCCCGCGGCAGCCCCCCGCACCCGCCGCACCGCGAACACCGTGGTGTCGTCGACGAGCCGGCCGCCGCAGTGCCGCAGGACGCCATCGCGGACAAGCCGGACCAGCAGCCAGGGATCGGGGCTACCCGCCCGGTCGGCGACCGCGGGCGCGAGCTCCCGGACCAGCGGATAGAAGGCGCCCCGTCGGTCACGGGCCTCGGTCACCCCGTCGGTGACCAGCAACAGCGTCTCGTCGGCGGCGAGCGGCACCCGGTGCACGGGCGGCAGACCGCCCGCGAGGTCGCCGAAGCCGAGCGGCAGCCCGTCCCCGCTGGGCAGCTCGCGGACTCCGCGCGGGCCGACGGCGAGCGGGGGCTCATGTCCGAAGTTGACGACCTCGATGCTCTCCGGCGCGTCCTCGGGAAAGCCGATCAGCACGGCGGTGGCGAACCGGTCGCCGTCCTCGCGGCCGAGCGCGGTGGTGTGCCGGCGGTGCCGCAGCATCCGGATCTCCAGGCGCTCGGCGACGGTCCCGAGGTCCTCCTCGTGGTAGCCGGCCTCGCGGAAGGTGCCGAGCAGCGCGGCCGCGGTCTCCACCGCGCCGAGCCCTTTTCCCTGCACGTCGCCGACGAAGAGGCGGGTGCCGTGCGGGCCGGGCTGGATGTCGTAGAAGTCGCCGCCGACCCGGGCCTCGACGTCGGCCGCCAGATACACCCCGGCGTGCTCCAGCCCGCCCCAGCGCGGCGGCAGCGGGCGCAGCACGGTACGGCGGGTGGTCGCGGCGATGTCCTGGATGTGCAGGGTCTGCCGCTCCTTGCGCAGGCGCACGGCACAGGCCACCACGGCCAGCATGCCGCCGAGGGCCACCAGGACGAAGTCGCCGAGACCGGCCCGGTACTGGTCGGGCCAGGCGCTGTCGACGGCCACGTACGTCACCACCGCGAGCACGGCGAAGGCACACGTCGTCCACACCCCGCAGATCGCGGCGGCCGTACCGGGGACCAGCACGATCCAGGAGACGATCCGGAACCGCTCGGTGGTGTTGAAGTCCAGCAGCACGATGCCGACGAGCAGCAGCAGAGGCGGCACCCAGGCGACGTTCCGGCCGCGCACGCGCAGCGGATGGCGCCGCCGGCCGTACTCCGTGTCCGTCACGGCGGGCAGCCCTCCATGTCTCTCGGCGTTCCCAGCGAAACATGGGAGAGAACCGGCCGCATCCGGGCACCCGTCACTCTCCTGGCCGACTTGCCAGGCCGTGCCCCCAGGTGTGCTCTGGAAGCCGGGGGCGAGGAGAGAGAGGAGTGCTCTCATGGCTCAAGCGGCACCCGCGCCCGGCGGCATGGCCCGCCCTGGCCGCAGGGCGATCGGAGAACGGGTTCCCGGTGGGCGGCCCACCCGTCCGCCCGACGTCTTCGACGCACGCACCCACCGCATCGCCCACTTCGCCGGCCCGGTCGTCCTGGGCCTCGTCTACGGCTACTGGGTCGCGGCCGACGCCCGCCAGGGCGGCCCCATCACCGGCGGGAACCTGCTGCTCGGCTGGCTCAGCGCGCTGGTGTTCGCGGTGGTGTCCATGGCCCTGCTGACGCTGGCCCCGCGAATGGCGAGGGAGGTGCACGCGCTGCTGTGGTCGGCGTTCGCCGGCATCGCGTTCGGCTTCCTGTACATCCAGACGCCGCACTCGGTCTGGCGGTCCGTGATGATGTCGCTGGTCGTCGCAGGGTGCACCTTCGGCACGTTCTTCTACCGCTATTACACGCGCGAGGACGCGTTCGGGCGCCGAGTCCACTGACCGCGCGGTAGACACCGACCGCGCGCGCCGCGAGCGGGTGGGCATGGGCACGGGCATGGGTCCCGGCGGGCCGGGACCCACGCCTCCCCCGTGTTCCCCACATCCCTCACCCGGCCTTGCACCGGCCTCCTCCCCCCAACACCAGGAAACACCCGTTCGGGTGAACCCTCCACCGGAGGTCGCAGCCCCCAGTTCCACCAAGGGGTGCGGGCCTTCGCCCGAATGCACCCGCCCCGCTCGCGCCCGCGCCCCGCCGGCCGAAGCCTGGAAGCGTGCCCCCACGCCTCAGGAGCGCCCTGTCGGCCGTACTGCTCGCCCTGTCCTGCCTCCTCGTGCCGTTCGGCGCGCTGGCGGCCTGGGCGGCGTACGGGCTCGCCGACACGGGCCGGTACGTCACCACGATGGCGCCGCTGGCCGCCGACCCGAGTGTGCGGGAGGCCGTCGTGGACACGGTCGGTGACGGCATCCTGCGCGCGGTGGACCAGCATCTGGACGTGCGCCCGGCGGGTGGTTCGGTCCGCCCGTTCGTGCGGGACGCGGTGCGCTCCTTCACCCAGACCGAGGCCTTCCGGCTGGCCTGGGACACCGGCAACCGGGTCACCCACGACGCGGTGCTGCGCGCCCTGCGCGACGAGGAGGACGACGCGGCGACCGGGCGGCCGGTCACCGTCGACTTCGCCCCCGTCACCGACCAGGTCAAGCGCCAGCTGGCCCGGGACCATGTGCCGATCGCCGCACGCATCCCGGTGGAGCACACCGCGGTCTCCGTGCTCCCGGCGGGCGAACTGGCCTCCTTCCGGAAGGGGTTCCACGTGCTCGAAGTCGCAGGTTTCTGGCTGCCGGTGGCGGCCGTCGCGTTCGCCGCCACCGGGATCGCCCTCGCCGTCCACCGCCGCCGCGCGGTCGCGGCGACCGCGCTGGGCACGGCCCTGGGCGGCGGCCTGCTCGCCCTGGTCGTGGCCGTCGGCCGCAGCCTCACCCTCTCCGGCCTGCCCGCCGACGCCCCGCATCCGGCCGTCGGCGCGGTCTACGACGCCCTCACCGCCACCCTGCGCACGGTGGCCTGGCTCCTGCTCGCCCTGGGCCTCATGGTGGCGCTGACCACCTGGCTGACCCGCCGTCCGAACCAACGCCGCACCACTCGCCACCGCACCACACCGGTCACGGCCACACCGACCACGCCCCTTGCTCCGGCCTCCGCCCCCGTCACAGGGACGACGACCCCGCCTCCGGCAGCTGAGGCATCCACAACCTGGGGATGAGCCAGGATCCCCGAAGGGGCGCGGGGAACTGCGCGGGCAACCACAACGCCCCCGCAGCCGGGGGCGGCCCCGGAACAACGGCGAATCCCCGCACCCAGGCGGCGAACACCCCGTAGGCTCGGCCCGTGAACCGTCGCCCCGGACGCAGGCTCGGCGCCTGGTGTGCCGGACTGCTGCTCGCCGGGACCGGCATGGTGGCCGGCTGCCGGGTCGCCGACACCGACGGGGTCACCCCGGTACCCCAGCTGCTCGCCTTCCTGCCGTGGCTGCTCGTGCCGACCGGCTTCGCCCTGCTGTGCGCGCTGCTCGCCCGCTGGTGGCCGGGCCTGGTGTGCGGGGCCGTCGTACTCGGCGTGCTCGCCTGGTACCTCCAGCCGTACGACGGACCCGCCGACCCCGTCGGCCCGCCGCTCGCCACCCTCCGCGTGCTGACCTCCAACGTGGAGTTCGGGCGCGGCACTCCGGCCCTGGTCCCGTGGCTCCGGGACCGCCGCCCGGACGTGGTCTTCGTCGAGGAGTGCGAGTTCACCTGCCAGGCCACGCTGACGGCCGACTTCGCGACGGCCTACCCCTACCGGCGGGCGGTCCGCGCGGCCGGCTCCCACGGCTCGCTCCTCCTCAGCCGCTTTCCCCTGACACCGACGGCCGGTGTCCCCGGCACCATGGGCATGCCCGGCGCGATCGCCGACGTGCGGGGCCACGCCGTACGCCTCCAGCTCGCCCATCCGATGCCCCCGCTGCCGGGCCAGGTCGGCCTGTGGCACCGCGAACTCGGCAGGCTCCGCGCCTTCGCGGCCGCCGAACCCCATACCCCCACCATCCTGGCCGGCGACTTCAACGCCACCCAGGACCACGCGGCCTTGCGCCGCATCCTCGACACCGGCCTGACCGACGCCGCCCACCTCACCGGACATGACCGCGCCGCCAGCTGGCCCGCGCGCACCGCCTCGGTCGTCGGCACCCAGATCGACCACGTCCTGCTCTCACCGGACTTCAGCGCGACCGGCGCCCGCTTTCTGCGCGTGGTCGGCAGCGACCACCGCGCCCTCGTCGTGGACCTCGCCCTCCACCAGCGGGGATGAACCGGGCGATCAGCGCCGACGGCGATAATGGCCGCATGTCGCGAGAGTTCCCCATCGGCCTCACCCCTCCCGACTGGCTGGTCCGGAACCTCCGCCCGCAGCAGGCCCCTGTCAACAAGGCCGCCATGGCCCGCGCCGCCGTCGGCATGGCCCTGCCGCTCGCCATCGGCCTCGCCACCGGCTCGCCGGCGTACGGCGCCCTCGCCTCCATGGGCGCCCTGTCCGGCGTCATCGGCGACACCGCCGACGCCTACCGCATGCGCATCCTCAACATCGCCGTCCCGCAGCTCTTCGGCGCGGTCGGTGTGACGCTGGGCGCGCTGGTGTACGGCCACGGCTGGTACGCGGTGGCCACGGTGACCGGGGTCGCCCTGCTCTCCGGCATGATCTCCACGATCGGCGCGGTGGCCTCGGTCTCGGGTCTGCTCCTCCTCCTGAACTGCGTGGTGGGCGCGGGCCTCCCCCTCCCGCACCCCTGGTGGCTGGCTCCGGCCCTGATGACCGGCGGCGGCCTCCTGGTCCTCCTCCTCGCCCTGCTGGCCTGGCCGTTGCGCTCGGGCGTGCCCGAGCGCGCGGCGGTGGCGGCCGCGTACCGCGCGGTCGCCGGGCTCCTCACCGTCTCCGGCACGGCCCACATCGAGGAGTACGACGAGGCCCGCCGGTCCGTCACCCAGTCCCTCAACCAGTCCTACGACCTGATCCTGGCCCGGCGCGCCCGCCACCACGGCCGCAG
Source organism: Streptomyces sp. NPDC002076 (assembly GCF_053593835.1). NCBI lineage: Bacteria > Bacillati > Actinomycetota > Actinomycetes > Kitasatosporales > Streptomycetaceae > Streptomyces > Streptomyces sp. NPDC002076. Next base: position 372,753 of record NZ_JBSFDI010000006.1, on the reverse strand, counting down.
CCGCGAACTCACCAGGCTCCTCGCCCAGTTGAACGCCATCATCCCGGTGGTGGAGGCGGCCCCCGCGGCTCATCTGGCGGCTCGCCCCCTGCCGGCCCGGATCCCCGAGACGGTCCACCACCTGGCTCAGGCCGTCGAAACGGGCTACACGGGCCCGATAGCCCTGGACCTCCCGGTACCGGCGACGGAGACGGCCCGCGCGGTGGACCACGCCCTGCGCCACACGGCCGAGGTCGTCACGGCCCCCGACGTGGACCCCCGGGGCATCGACGACCGCCTGGGCCGCCCCGCGGCGCTGGGCATCCGCACGGCAAGAGCGGCCCGCAGCGTCGTGCTCTCGGCCAACTCCTGGCGCTACGGCCTGCGCCTCGCGGTCTGCATCGGCATCGCCCAGGCCCTGGTGTCGCTGATCCCCGTCCCCCGCTCCTACTGGGTGGCCCTGACGATCACCTTCGTCCTGAAGCCCGACTTCGGCTCGGTCTTCTCCCGCGCCCTGCTGCGCGCCCTCGGCACGGTGGCGGGCCTGGTGATCGCGGCGGTGGTCCTGGCGGAGGTCCCGCTGGGCTGGTGGGACGTCCTCGCGATGCTGCTCCTGGCCCCCCTGATCCCGGCGCTCACCCCCCGCGGCTACGGCTACCAGACGGCGGCCATCACCCCGGTGATCCTCCTCCTCTCGGACATCCTGAACCACCAGGGCACGGCTCTGCTCCTGCCCCGCCTGACGGACTCGCTCCTCGGCTGCGCGATCGCCCTGACCGCCGGCTACCTCCTCTGGCCGGAGAGCTGGCGCACCAGGGTCGGCGACCGCCTGGCCGACGCGGTGGCGGACACGGCGCGGTACGTGGAGACGGCGTTCGCCCCCGACTGCGACCCGGCCGCCCGCGCCCGCATGCGCCGCCGCCTCTATCGCGACCTGTCGGTGATCCGTACGGAGTTCCAGCGGGCCCTGACCGAACCACCGCCGACCGGCCGCCGCGCGGCCGCGTGGTGGCCGCTGGTCGTGGCGGTGGAACGGATCGTCGACGCGACGACGGCGGCGCGCGTGCGCGTACGGCACGGGGCGGCGCCCCCGTCCACGGCCGAGATCACCCAGGTGGTCCTACAGCTCCGGGAGCTTTCGGAGGGCGTACGGGACGCCGAAACCCTGACCCCGGTCCGCACTGACCTCACCGGTCCCGCGGGCAGTGTCCTGGAGCCGCTCCGCCAGGAGGTGGCAGCGGCCCGGTCGATCGCATCCCCCCACTGAGTGCTTCGCTAACCTTACGTGTCCGTCCTGGCCAGGGATCGACGTGGATCAACTCACGCGAAGGGTTGCACACATGGGCATTCTCACTCTCCTGCGGAACGCATTCAGCCGCTCCCGCAAGGGACGAGCCACCGAGGCAGAGGGTGCCGACCGCCTGCCGGCGCAACCGGAGACCCCTCAGCCCACCGCCGACGCCACCGTCCCCGAACCCCGCCGCTCCTCCCCCGAGGAACACCACCTGGTGACAGCGGCCTTCAACAACGTAAAGGTCCCCCGCCCGGCAGAGGGCGACCCGGAACCGGCGCACCTCGACGACACTGCGAAGCCGGAGCAGGAACAGAAGACCGAGCCGACGGCCGAGGAGCCGGCCACCGAGCCGACAGAGGCCGAGAAGCAGGCCGAGCCCCAGCCCGCCGAGACGACCGAGGCCGAAGAGCAGCCCGAGCTCGCGGAGGCCTTGGAGACACAGCCCGAGCCGAAGGCCGAAGAGACCGCCGAGGCCGAAGAGCAGCCCGAGCCCCAGCCCGCCGAGATGTCAGAGGCCGAGGCGCAGCCCGAGCCGGAGCCCGCCGCGCCAGAGGCCGAGGCGCAGCCCGAGCCGGAGGGCGCAGAGACGTCAGAGGCCGAGGCGCAGGAGGCCGTCGAGGCGGTGTCGGTGACGGCGGAGGAGATGGCCGTACCGACCGACGAGACGACCGCCCCGCAAGCCGCCGACGGCGAGGACACCCCACAGGGGCCACCCGCAGCCGACGACGAAAGCCGCACGGGTGGTGCGGGTGGGAACACCGACGCCGAAGGCGAAGCCGAGGCGAACGAACCCGCCCCCACGCCGGAGGCACCCGCAGCCGACGACGAAACCCGCACGGGTGGTGCGGGTGGGAACACCGACGCCGAAGGCGAAGCCGAGGCGGACGAACCGGCCCCCACGCCGTCGTCGGCCACCACCCTCGCCAAGGTCAAGTCCCGCACGCCCTCCCTCGCCACCGCCTACAAGGCCGCCACAGCCGCCCTGAAGAGAACCGACCTCACCGGCACCCGCGCCAAGATCTACCTCGTCCTCGACCGCTCCGCGAGCATGCGCCCGTACTACAAGGACGGCTCCGCCCAGGCCCTCGCCGACCAGACCCTCGCCCTCGCCGCCCACCTGGACCCCGAGGCCACGGTCCACACCGTCTTCTTCTCCACGGAGATCGACGGCACCACCGACCTCACCCTCACCCCGGACCACGAGACCAAGATCGACGACGTGCACGCCGGCCTCGGCCGCATGGGCCGTACCAGCTACCACGCCGCCGTAGAGGCCGTACTCGCCCACTACGACGAGTACGAGAAGGACGCCACCTCCGCCACCCCCGCCCTCGTCGTCTTCCAGACCGACGGCGCCCCGGACGCGAAGACCCCCGCGACCCAGGCCCTCACCGCCGCGGCGGACACCCACCCCGCCGTCTTCTTCTCCTTCGTCGCCTTCGGAGAGCACGACAACAAGGCCTTCGACTACCTCCGCAAACTCAAGACAGCCAACGCCTCCTTCTTCCACGCGGGCCCCACCCCCCGCGAGCTGACCGATGCGGAGCTGTACGAGGGCGTCCTCGCCTCCTGGCGCCCGTAACACGGACGACCCGCGACGGACAGTCACCCTCAGTGACGCCGGGCCGCCCGCTTCCCACTCTGCAAAATGGGAAACGGGCGGCCCACCCATGTCGGCTACGATTTCAAGGTTCGAAACCGCAGAAAAGCAGCGACCTGGGAGCAGCCACGATGGCTCGACACCTCATCACCAGCGCCCTTCCGTACATCAACGGGATCAAGCACCTGGGCAACATGGTGGGGTCCATGCTCCCGGCGGACGTGTACTCCCGGTACCTCCGCCAGCGCGGCCACGACGTCCTGTACATCTGCGCCACCGACGAGCACGGCACCCCGGCCGAGCTGGCCGCGAAGGAGCAGGGCCTGCCGGTCGACCAGTTCTGCGCCCAGGCGCACGACGCGCAGAAGGCGGTCTACGACGGCTTCGCCCTCGCGTTCGACTACTTCGGCCGCAGCTCGAGCCCCGAGAACCGCGACATCACCCAGCACTTCGCCCGCAAGCTGAACGAGAACGGCTTCATCGAGGAGCGGGCGATCCGCCAGGTCTACAGCCCCGCCGACGGCCGTTTCCTCCCCGACCGCTATGTCGAGGGCACCTGCCCCCACTGCGGCTACGACAAGGCCCGCGGCGACCAGTGCGAGAACTGCACCCGGGTGCTCGACCCGACCGACCTGATCAACCCGCGCTCGGCGATCTCCGGCAGCACGGACCTGGAGGTGCGGGAGACCAAGCACCTCTTCCTCCTCCAGTCCAAGCTGGAGACCGAGGTCCGCGAGTGGGTGGCCCGGCACGACAAGGACTGGCCGCAGCTCGCCTCCTCCATCGCCCACAAGTGGCTGACCGAGGGCCTGCACGACCGCGCGATCACCCGTGACCTGGACTGGGGCGTCCCGGTCCCGGCCGACACCTGGCCGGAGCTGGCCGCCGAGGGCAAGGTCTTCTACGTCTGGTTCGACGCGCCGATCGAGTACATCGGCGCGACCAAGGAGTGGGCCGACCAGGACCCGGAGAACCGCGACTGGAAGTCGTGGTGGTACGACGCGGACTCCGGTGAGAACCCGGTCCGCTACACCGAGTTCATGGCGAAGGACAACGTCCCCTTCCACACCGTCATGTTCCCGGCCACCGAGCTGGGCGTGCGCGAGCCCTGGAAGAAGGTGGACTACGTCAAGGCCTTCAACTGGCTGACGTACTACGGCGGCAAGTTCTCCACCAGCCAGAAGCGCGGCGTCTTCACCGACCAGGCCCTGGACATCCTCCCGGCCGACTACTGGCGCTACTTCCTCATCGCCAACGCGCCCGAGTCGGACGACTCGTCCTTCACCTGGGAGCACTTCACCGCCACGGTCAACAAGGACCTCGCCGACACCCTCGGCAACTTCGTCAACCGCGTGCTGTCCTTCTCGAAGAAGCGCTTCGGCGAGGAGGTCCCCGCGGGCGGCACCCCCGGCGAGGCCGAGACGAAGCTCGGCGAGCAGATCGCCGAACTCCTCGCCGAGTACGAGGGCCACATGGAGACCATGCAGTTCCGCAAGGCCGCCGCGGCCCTGCGCGCCCTGTGGTCGGCGGGCAACTCCTACCTGGAGGAGAAGGCCCCCTGGCTGCAGATCAAGACCGACAAGGACGCCGCGGCCCTCACCCTGCGTACGGCGATGAACCTGATCCACCTGTACGCCGTGGTCTCCGAGCCGCTGATCCCGGCGACGGCCGCCGCCATGCGCCAGGCCTTCTCCCTCCAGGACGACACCGCCACCTGGATCACCGAGGCCGAGGCCAGGTCCCTCACCGCCGTCCCGGCCGGCACGCCCTTCACGGTCCCCCCGGTCCTCTTCGCCAAGCTGACCGACGAGGACCTGGCGGCGTACAAGGAGCGCTTCGGCGGCGAGCAGGGCTGACGCCTCCGACGGCCCCAGCGGGCCCGGGAAGAACCTCTTCCCGGGCCCGCCGTGTACGTCGCCCGGGTTACTTCAGCACGCCGGCGCCGGTGCTGGTCGCCAGTTCCGTCGGCAGGTTCTTCGCGGACGTCAGGCCCGCGGTGAGTGTCGGCTCCAGTTCATGGTCGTCTTGATCTTGGGCGGTCGCGTTCGCGTTCATCACGAACACCCCGGCATCGACGCCCGCGGCCACGACGGCGGCGGACACGGCGAGGGTGCGCCGCTTGCGGAGGGACCGGCGGTGGGAGGGAGCAGCCACGGAGGAGTCCTCAAAGGTGTGCTGAACATGCCTTACGACTCCTCAGTGGCCGCCGTGGACAAGGAAGTTGCCGCCTCGCGAAGGGAAATTCCGGCTCAGGCGGCGTACCCGAGGACGAGCGCGCCGACGACGGGGGCCGCGTAGACGAGCGGGAAGGGGATGTGGGAGTACCAGCGGGCGCGGGCCACGGTGACGGCGGCACCGAGGAAGTAGACGACGAGCCCGATCCCGGCCGCCACGCCGATCACCGGCACGAACAACCCGACCACCAACCCCACGGCCCCGGCGGCCTTGGCCACGCCGAGCAGGGTCCACCAGCTCCGCGGCACCCGGTAGTCGGTGAGCGCCTTGACGATCCACTGGGCCCGCATGAGCAGCACGGCCCCCGAGAACCCGGCCATCAGCGCGGCGATCAGGGTGACGACAATGTGGGCGGTGTGCATGACCAACTCCCGGAGAGACGTTTCGAAGGTGCGGACAGCTCTCTGACACCGCCACGCCGACGAATGTGACAGCGAGCGGGAAACAATCTCGGCCCGAAATGAACGTTTCTCCGATCCTCGAAAGAGTGAACGCCTCTCGATGTCGGGGCAGGCCGCCCATCACCCGCCCATATGTTGCCCCCATGGTCACTTCAGCCCACGAGGGCATGCACCGCATCTTCCAGGAGCGGCCCGAGGTCCTGAGGCCCGTGTTCGAGGTGCTCGGCGTCCCGTTAACCGGAAAGGCGACCGTGGACGCCATCGCCACCGACGTGACGGAGGCCAAGCCGCTGGAGCGCCGCGTGGACACGGTGCTGCGCATCGGTCCGTCCGACGGGGACGACTTCATCCTCGCCATCGAGTCGCAGTCGAAGAAGAGTGAGGCCAAGGCGTCCAGCTGGGCGTACTACGTCGCCTACCTCCAGGCGAAGTACAACCTGCCCGTGCTGCTTCTCGTCGTCTGTCAGGACCGGGCCACGGCCAATTGGGCAGCCGGCCCCCTCGACTGCGGAGTGCGGGGCTGGACGGCTCAGCGGACCTTTCCGCTGGTCGCCGGGCCGCACAACCTGCCGGTGATCAGCGACTCCCGAACGGTGGCGAAGAACCTGGCGCTGGCGATGCTCTCGGCGCTGGCACATGCCCGCAGCCGCGACGCCGACGCCATACTGGACGCAATCAACCGCGCCCTCCTGGAAGTCCAGAAAGCCGACCCCGAGACCGCCGACTACTTCTACGAGTTCCTTGACGTCAACCTGGCCGGCAGCCCGGCCGGAGAGAAATGGAAGGACATCATGTCTTCTTTCGTCACCTACTTCCCCGGCCGGGGAACGGTCCGTGAGACGGCGTACCTCCAAGGAAAGGCAGAGGGCAAGGCGGAGGGCAAGGCAGCAGGCGAGGCAAAGGGGATCCTCCGCGTCCTTGAGGTGCGCGGCCTCGCCGTCTCCGACGCCGTCCGCGAGCGCATCACCACCTGCACCGACCTCGACCGTCTCAACGACTGGCTCGACCGGGCCGGCACGGTCACGCGGGCGGAGGACCTGTTCACCGAGGCAACGGACGCGCCGGAAGGCACCACCGAGCCTGCCTGACTTGCCTGGCCCGTCCACTCGGTGCCGAGCGCCCAGGAGGAACTCCGACCATGCTCCTACGAACCCGCCCGGCCGCCCGGTGAACCACCCCGAAGCCCATCTCCGCCTCATCAGCACCGCCCTGACGCTGGGCACGCCCTTCTCCCTGGTCCTGGCCGGAGGCTATGCGCTCCAGGCCCATGGACTGCTCGAACGGCCGCACGGGAACGTGGACCTCGCGACGGAGGGCCCGGAGCCAACCGACCGGATGGCGTATGCCGTCGGCGCAGCCCTGGAGGCGCGGGGTCGGCAGGTGCAAACCGGAGCGCTCACCGCGCTCACCGCGCAGCTGACGGTGACGGACCCGCCGACCGGCGAGCCGTGCGTCCTCACCCTGCACAAGGAGGCGTTCTGGCAGCCGCCGGAGCTGACCGAGTACGGTCCCGCGCTCTCCCTGGAGGACGCCGTGGGGACGAAGATCCGTGCGCTGTACGACCGTGGCGCCGCCGTCGATCTGGTGGACGCGCAGGCCGCGGCCGCCCGGTTCTCGTTCCCTGATCTGGAGGAGCTGGGCCGCCGGCACGCCCATGATCCCTTCGATCTGCCCACGCTGCAGTCCCGGCTGACGGGTACGGACTTCTACTCCGACGCGGACTTCATCCGGTACGGCCTGACGCAGGAGCAGGTCACCGCCCTGCGCGCCTGGGCTCAGCACTGGTCCGACGACATCGCCGAGCGCCGGCTGGAGGACGGCGCTTCCCCGGACGAGGAGGACGGGGAAGCCGGGGACTGAAGAGGAGAGGCCCGGAACCCCACCGGGGTTCCGGGCCTCTCCTCTCCCATGAATCCTGTGCCGTACTACTTCGGCTGCGGCTTCCTGATGTTCAGGTGCAGCTCGCGCAGGCGGGCCTCCTCCAGCTCGGTCGGGGCGCCCATCATCAGGTCCTGGGCGTTGCCGTTGAGCGGGAAGGCGATCGTCTCGCGGATGTTGGGCTCGTCCGCGAGGAGCATGACGATGCGGTCCACGCCGGGGGCGATGCCGCCGTGTGGCGGGGCGCCGAAGCGGAACGCGCGGAGCATGCCGGCGAACTTCTCCTCGACGGTCTCACGGTCGTAGCCCGCGATCTCGAAGGCCTTGAGCATGATCTCCGGCTCGTGGTTCCGGATGGCGCCGGAGGACAGCTCGACACCGTTGCAGACGATGTCGTACTGCCAGCCCAGGATGTCCAGCGGGTCCTGGGTCTCCAGGGCCTCCAGACCGCCCTGCGGCATGGAGAAGGGGTTGTGCGAGAAGTCGATCGCGCCGGTCTCCTCGTCCTTCTCGTACATCGGGAAGTCGACGATCCAGCAGAAGCGGAAGACGCCCTCCTCGAAGTGGCCGCCTCGCTTGGCGGCCTCGACGCGGACCGCGCCCATGATCTTGGAGACCTCGTCGAACTCGCCCGCGCCGAAGAAGACCGCGTGGCCGGGGGCCAGCGACAGGCGCTTGGTCAGCTCGGCGACGTTCTCCTCGGTGAGGAACTTCGCGATCGGGCCGGACAGCGCGCCGTCCTCGCCGACACGGACCCAGGCCAGACCCTTGGCGCCCAGCGAGATGGCGAACTCGCCGAGCTGGTCGAAGAACTTGCGCGGCTGGTCCTGGACGGCCGGGACGGGCAGCGCGCGCACATGCTTGCCGGCGAACGCCTTGAACTCCGAGCCCTCGAAGACATCGGTGATGTCGACCAGCTCCAGCTTGGCGCGCAGGTCCGGCTTGTCGGAGCCGTACTTCAGCATCGCCTCGCGGAACGGGATCCGCGGGAAGGGAGACGTGACATGGCGGCCGTTGCCGAACTCCTCGAACAGTTCGGTCATGAGCTGCTCGATCGGCTGGAAGACGTCCTCCTGCTCGACGAAGCTCATCTCGACGTCGAGCTGGTAGAACTCGCCCGGCGAGCGGTCGGCGCGGGCGTCCTCGTCGCGGAAGCAGGGCGCGATCTGGAAGTAGCGGTCGAAGCCGGAGATCATCAGCAGCTGCTTGAACTGCTGCGGGGCCTGCGGCAGCGCGTAGAACTTGCCGGGGTGCAGGCGGGAGGGGACGACGAAGTCGCGGGCGCCCTCCGGGGAGGTTGCGCTCAGGATCGGCGTCGCCATCTCGTTGAAGCCCATCGCCGCCATCTTGTGGCGGATCGCCGAGATCACCGACGTACGCAGCAGGATGTTGCGGTGCATGCGCTCACGGCGCAGGTCCAGGAAGCGGTACTCCAGGCGCCGCTCCTCGTTGACCCCGTCCTCGGTGTTGATCGTGAACGGCAGCGGCGCGGCGGCGCCCAGCAACTCGACCTCTGCCACCTCGACCTCGATCTCGCCGGTGGGCAGGTCGGGGTTGATGTTCTCGGTTCCACGTGAAACAACGCGGCCGTCGACGCGGACCGTGGACTCCTTGGAGATCTTGTCCAGGGCCTCGTACGCGGGCGTGCCGGGGCGGGCCACCAGCTGCGTGATGCCGTAGTGATCGCGCAGATCGATGAAGAGGATGCCGCCCAGGTCGCGCCGATTGTGCAGCCAGCCACTCAGCCGGACGTCGGTGCCGACGTCAGAGGCGCGGAGCTGGCCGCAGGTGTGGGACCTGTACCGATGCATCGTCGTTCATCGTCCTTCGTGTGTGGGTCTGCGGGGGAGGGGTGCTCTCCCCGGCGAGAACGGGCACGGGGCCCGGACCCATCAAGGGTACCGGGCAGCCAAAGATCGGCTCCCCACCATTTCCCGCGCCGTCCCCGCGTCGCACTGGAGGATCCTCCGAGTGTCCGGAACGCGGGATCCTTCTTTCCTACGGTGGCAGCTATCGGTCAGACCTTCTTAAAGTGGGCGAATGCGTACAGGCGAGCCCCTCCCGTCCGTCGGAGATGTCCTCGCCGCCCTCGCGACCGGGCTGTGGCACTGGGACACGGCCGCCCGACTGGTCACCGTGGACGCGGAGGCGGCGCGGCTGCTCGGGCTGCCCGCGGAGCCGACCACCCTCACGGAGGTCCAGACCCGGGCCCGGTTGCACCCGGAGGACTGGAACGAGATCACCGGTGTGGTCCCGCTGGCGGTCGACGAGGGCACGCTCGCCGAGGTGCGCATCCGGATCATGGACGAGCAGGGGAACGTCCTGCGGGTGGTCCGCAGCCGGTCCAAGCCGTCCTTCGATCCCGAGCGGCGGGCGTACGAGCTGATCGGCACCCTCCAGGAGGTCACCGAGCCGACCCCGGGCACCCGGGCCGCCCGCAGCGCGGTCACCGGCGACTGGCGGCGCTCGCGGGAGGCGTTCCTGCTGGACGCGGGCCGGGCGCTGGCGGAGGCACGGTCCACCGCAGAGGTGCTGCGGGTGGCCGGCGGCCTGTCGATGCCGGGGTTCTCCCCGGACGGGCTCGTGGTGTTCGGCGCGGAGGGCGACCGGCTGACGATCACCGGCCAGCACGGGCACCAGCCCGGCGCCATGAACCCCTTCTCGAACATGCCGCTGAGCACCGACTATCCGGCGGCCGAGGTCGTTCGCACCGGCCGCGCGGTGTATCTGTCCTCGCCCCAGGAGTACAAGACCCGCTACCCGGCGACCTGGCCGCTCGCCCGGCACTTCGGCCGCCGCTCGTGGGCCTTCCTGCCGCTGACCGTGGCCGGACGCACGATGGGCGCCTGGATGGCGGCCTTCGCCTATCCGGTGGCGTTCACGCCCGACGAGCGGGCCGTGCTGACCACGGTGGCCCGGATGCTCGCCCAGGCACTGTCCCGGGCGGAGGTCACCGAATCGGAGCGGGAGCTGACGGACGGCCTGCAGCGCTCCATGCTGCCCACGCTCGGCCCGGAGATCCCCGGCATGCAGATGGCCGCCCGGTACATACCGACCGGCGGCGGTCTCCAGGTCGGCGGCGACTGGTACGACATGATCCCGCTGCCCTCCGGTCGTTTCGCGCTGGCCATGGGAGACGTCCAGGGCCATGACGTACGGGCCGCGGGCCTCATGGGACAGCTGCGCATCGCCCTGCGCGCCTACGCCGCCGAGGGCCACCGCCCGGACGCCGTGCTCACCCGCGCCTCCCGGTTCCTGCACGGCATCACCCACGACGACCAGATGACCGACATCCGCTTCGCGACCTGCGTGTACGTGGAGGCCGACCCGGCGACCGGGGTGCTGGAGATCGCCCGCGCCGGGCACCCGCACCCCGCGATCCGGATGGCCGACGGCACGGTGATGATGCGGCCGACGGCCGGCGGGCCGCCGTTGGGCGTGGACCCGGACGCGGACTACCCGACGACCCGGTTCACCCTGGAACCCGGCGAGACGCTGATGCTCTGCACCGACGGCCTGATCGAGACCGGCGGACACGACATGGACAGCGGCTGGCACCGGCTGCGCACGATCCTGGAGGCGCACCCGGGGGACGACGGGGTCGATCTGGAGTCGCTGGCCGACGCGCTGGTGCAGGGCGTGCACGGGCCGTCCTCCCACCACACCACCGGCCCCCTGGCCGACCGCCGCGAGGACGACATCGCGCTGCTGCTGCTGGGCAGGCCGCTGGAGGGCGCCGTACGGGCCGCGGTACGGCGCACCCTGCTGTCGGTGCAGCAGGACGAGCCGGACCGGATCGCCGAGGCCCGCCGGCATCTGCGCGAGCTGCTGCACGACTGGGCCTCGCCCGAGCAGGTCGACTCGGCGGTGCTCCTGGTCTCCGAGATGGTCACCAATGTCCTCGTCCACACCGACACCGACGCGCTGCTGCTCGCCGAGGTGACCGGCGAGGCGGGGGTGCGCGGGCTGCGGGTGGAGGTCACCGACGCGGGCGACGACCTGCCGCACAAGCGCCACCCCGGCGAGCTGGCCTCCTCGGGCCGCGGCCTGATGCTGATCGAGCTGCTCGCGGACGCCTGGGGGGTGAACCCGCGCGGCGAGGGCAAGAGCATCTGGTTCGAGCTCTACGAGTCCGGGGGTGCGTCCGGGGATGCGTCGGAGGGCGGCGCGTCCGAGGGGGGCGTGGCGGGAGGCGGCGTACTGACCGGCGATGAACCGGACGGCGATGCGTCGGGGGACGCCGGGCCGGAGGGTGACGCGCCGGGCGGTGATGCGTCGGAGGTCGGCGAACCGGAGGATGCGTCGGAGGGCGCCGCGTAACGCGTCCGCAGCTCCTGTACGACCCCGAAGGCGGCCGCCGTCAGCGGGACCGCGAGCAGCATTCCGAGGATCCCCGCGACGGACGCCCCGGCGGTGATGGCGAGCATCACCACGGCCGGGTGCATCTGCACGGTCCGGCTCTGGATGACCGGCTGCAGCACATGCCCCTCCAGCACCTGCACGGCGAGGACCAGCCCGAGCGCCCACAGCGCGATGACGAAGCCGCGGTCGGCGAGGGCGACCAGGACGGCCACCGCGCCGGAGATGAAGGCACCGAGGTAGGGGATGTAGGCGCCGACGAAGACGAGCGCGCCCAGCCCGATCGCGCCGGGCACCCGTAGGACCAGCAGGCCGACGGTGATGCACACGGCGTCGATGAGCGCGATGAGGGTCGTCCCGCGCATGAACCCCTCGACCGCCTCGAAGGCCCGCCGGGCGACGGCCTCCAGGGTGTCGGCGGTGCCGCCGGGCGCGACGGCCCGCAGGACCTCCACGGCCCGGTGGGAATCGCGCAGGAAGAAGAAGACGAGCAGCAGGGCGAGCACGGCCATGGCGATGGACTCGCCGACGACGCTGACCCCGCTGATGACGTTGGACGCGGCCGTGCCCCCGAACTTGCTCAGCAGCTTGCGCGAGTTCGCTGCGAGGTCGTCGAGACCGGTGCCGGCCGCCCCGAAGTGCTGTGCGACACCCTTGGCGGCGTCCCGCAGCGAGGCGATGATCTGGTCGCCGGTGTCGATGAGCGCGGCGACGACGATGTACACGGCACCGCCGACGACGGCCACGACGGCGACACAGGTGAGCCCGGCCGCCACGGAGGCCTGCACCCCGGTGCGCACGAGTCGCCGGTACAGCGGGCCGAGCAGCGCGGTACCGAGCAGGGCGAGCAGCACCGGGGTGACGGCCGTACGGAACTCCCCGCACAGCCGCACCCCGACCCAGCCCACCCCTGCGACGAGCAGCAGCACTGCACACCAGGCGGCGAGGCGTCGAACGGGGTCGGGCAACAGCTGCACGCGTCCAGCGGATCATGGGCGCCGACCGGTGTCCTGCCGCACGGGGCCGGGCGGGTGAGGTGCCGCTCCGGCGGGCAGGGAGGCTCGTATCCTCGCCCCATGCGTATCGGAGAGCTGGCGCAGCGCACCGGGGTCCCGGTTCCGACGATCAAGTTCTACGCACGGGAGGGCCTGCTGCCGCCCGGCGAGCGCACCAGCCCCAACCAGGTCCGGTACGACGACACCCACGTCCGCAGGCTGAAGCTCATCCGGGCGATGCTGGAGGTCGGCGGCATGTCCGTGACCGCGGTCGGCCAGGTGCTCGCCCGGATGGACGCTCCGGACCGCACCGTCCACTCGATGCTCGGTGTCGCCCAGTCCGCGGTCAGCCGGACCGCCGGGGACCGGGGCACCCCGCAGGACCGCGAGCGGGCCGAGGCGGACGTGGCCGAGCTGATGCGCCGGCACGGCTGGACGGCCCGGCCGAGGAACCCCGGCTGGGCGACGCTGGTGCAGCTCGTCGTGACGTACCGGGACCTGGGCCGGGACGATCTGCTGGCGCTGCTCGACGAGTACGCCTCGGCGGCCGCCCGCCTCGCCGAGTCCGAGCTGGCCACCGTGGCCCGCGTACCGACCGTCGACGGCAAGATCGAGACCGTGGTACTGGGCACAGTCCTGGGCGACACCGCAATGGCCGCACTACGCCGCATCGCCCAGGAGAACGCCTCGGCGAGAACACCAACGCCCTCGGCCTAGCCCGCGGTGTCGCCGCCCCGGGCGTCTCGGGCGGTCGCCGGCCTTCCCAGCCGACCCGGTTTCAGGACTGCGGTCCCTCGCCGCTCATCCCGTGCACCGCCGGAACCGTCCCCAGCCGCCCCTTCTGGAAGTCCTCGAAGGCCTGCATCAGCTCTTCCTTGGTGTTCATGACGAACGGGCCGTAGTGGGCCATGGGCTCACGGATCGGCTGTCCGCCGAGCAGGACGACCTCCAGGTCCGGCGTGCGGGAGTCCTGCTTCTCGTCCGCGCGCACGGTCAGCGAGGACCCGGCGCCGAACACCGCGGTCTGCCCGAGGTGGATCGGCCGACGGTCCGTACCGACGCTGCCGCGGCCCGCGAGGACGTAGGCCAGACCGTTGAAGTCCTCCCGCCAGGGCAGGGTGACCTCGGCGCCCGGCGCGACGGTCGCGTGGATCATCGTGATCGGGGTGTGCGTGATGCCCGGACCCTTGTGGCCGTCCAGCTCACCCGCGATGACCCGCAGCAGCGCCCCGCCGTCCGGAGTCGTCAGCAGCTGGACGTTGCCGCCGCGGATGTCCTGGTAGCGCGGGGCCATCATCTTGTCCTTGGCCGGGAGGTTCACCCACAGCTGCAGGCCGTGGAAGAGACCGCCGGACACGACGAGGGACTCCGGCGGCGCCTCGATGTGCAGCAGACCGGAGCCCGCCGTCATCCACTGCGTGTCGCCGTTGGTGATGGTGCCGCCACCACCCTGGGAGTCCTGGTGGTCGAAGACCCCGTCGATGATGTAGGTGACGGTCTCGAAGCCGCGGTGCGGGTGCCAGGGGGTGCCCTTGGGCTCGCCCGGCGCGTACTCCACCTCGCCCATCTGGTCCATCATGATGAACGGGTCGAGGTGGCGGTAGTTGATCCCCGCGAACGCCCGGCGCACCGGGAAGCCCTCGCCCTCGAAACCGCTCGGAGCGGTCGTGACGGCGAGCACCGGACGCGCCACCGCGTCGGCGGGAGCGGTCACGCGGGGCAGGGTCAACGGGTTCTCGACGGTCACTGCAGGCATGGTCGGTACCTCCTTGTGCGCTCACTTTAGTTGAGCGTTGAACTTTCTGCCACCCCCAACAGAACGAGCCCGGAGGGAATTCCCTCCGGGCTCCACGGCATGGGGCTCACACAAAGGCGGACGTCACCGCGAACGCGGCCGCCCCGGCACTGCCCACCAGGACCGGAACACCGGCCACCAGCAGCAGGACGACGCCGAAGACGAGCATTCCCGCGGTACCGGTTCCGACCTGACCGCTCCCGTCGGGGTCCGCGGGGTCGTACAGGATCCGCACCCATGCGGCACCGCCCGTGTCCGTACCCACACACTCGCGCCGCGTCCCTCGGGCATCCGTCTAGGCGTACACATAGCGCGTCAGAGGCCCGTTCTCGGTGCCGATCTCACGGAAGGACTCCAGCCGCCCCTCCGCCGCGACCCCCTGCGTGCGCAGCACCCAGGCCGCGCGCACCAGCCGCCAGCCGCTCACCGTGGACAGGCAGCCGCAGGCGGCCAGGGCCGGGACGCAGAACCAGACGACGACGGACGCCACGCCTCCGGCGATCCCCAGCACGCACGCCGTCAGCGCGAAGACCCCACCCCCGGCCCACCAGAGCCGGCGTCCGTGCGGCACGGCCGGCTAGCCGTACATCCGCCGCATGGCGAAGTCGACCATCTGCTCGACCGCCTTCGCGTCGAAGACCATCCGGTGCTCGCCCTCCATGTCCAGGACGAAGCCGTATCCGGTGGGCAGCAGGTCGATCACCTCGGCGCCGGTGATCACGAAGTACTTGGACTCCTTGCCCGCGTACCGGCGCAGCTCCTTGAGCGAGGTGAACATCGGGATCACCGGCTGCTGGGTGTTGTGCAGGGCGAGGAAGCCGGGGGTGTCGCCACGCGGGCAGTACACCTTCGACGTGGCGAAGATCTGCTGGAAGTCCTCGGCGGACATCTGCCCGGTGGTGAAGGCACGCACCGCGTCCGCGAGGGAGGGCGGGGACGGCTCGGGATACAGCGGCGGCTGCTGCCCGTAGCCGCCGGCCATCGGCTGCTGGGGTGCGGCGTACTGCTGCTGAGCACCGACGTTCTGGTCGTAGCCGTACATGCGCGCAAGCGTACCGAGCGGGAGCGGCACGGTGGCGTCGGGGAGAAATTATGTAGCGGTCGCTAGACAATCCTGTTAGGTTCCGTACGACCACTGAAGACATCGACGGACAGCGACCCCGGGGGGCTCATGTCCGACAGCACGTCCCGCCCCGCCCTGCTCCTCGCGCACGGCGCCGGCGGATCCCTGGACCGCAACTACGGCCCGGTGATGGACCGGCTGACCGCGCGGTACACGGTGATCGGCGCCGACTGTCCGGGCGCGGGCAGCACCCCGCCCGCCACCCGGCCGCTCGAACTGGACGACCTGGCCGACCAGTTGGTGGCGGTCGCCGACGCCGAGGGCATCGAGCGGTTCGGTGCGTCCGGCTACTCGCTGGGCGGGCCGGTGGCGATACGGCTGGCCGTGCGGTACCCGGAGCGGGTGACGGGACTCGTGCTGACCGCACCCTTCGCGCGCGCCGACGCGCAGGTACGGCTCACTGCGCGCGTGTGGCGGACGCTGGTGGAGTCGGGGGACCCCGACACGCTCGGCCGTTTCCTGTTCGCCCACGCCCTGAGTCCGGCCGCGCTGGAGGCGATGACCCCGGAGGAACTGGAGGCGGCGGTGAAGGAGAGGGGAGCGGCCGTGCCGGAGGGGACGCCGGAGCACGTGGAGCTGGTGGAGCGGCTGGACGTGACCGCGGACCTGGGCCGGATCGCCGTACCCACGCTGGTCGTCTCACCGGTCGACGACCATCTGATCCCGCCCCGGCTGCACCACGCGGTGGCCGAGGGCATCCCGGGAGCCCGGCTGGTGGAGATACCAGGCGGTCACCTTGCTTTCGCCGAGCAGCCGGAGCAGTGGGCGGCCCTGCTCACGGACGGGCTGGAGGACACGCCGGAGTAGACCCTTCTCACACTTGGACCGGCAGGGGTTGCTTCTTATTACCGACGGGTAGCATCATCATGGCCACTTGTTGGTACGTGAACTAGGTGCGAGGAGTCAGTGCCTCGCCGATCCCTCTACGGAGCCGTCGCCATGGGGCACTACAAGTCGAATCTCCGCGACATCGAGTTCAACCTCTTCGAAGTACTGGGGCGCGACAAGGTGTACGGCACCGGCCCGTTCGAGGAGATGGACGTCGACACCGCGAAGAGCATCCTGGAGGAGATGACCCGCCTCTCGGAGAACGAGCTGGCCGAGTCCTTCGCCGACGCCGACCGCAACCCGCCGGTCTTCGACCCCGAGTCCAACACCGCGCCGGTCCCGGCGTCCTTCAAGAAGAGCTACCAGGCCTTCATGGACTCCGAGTACTGGCGGCTCGGCCTGCCCGAGGAGATCGGCGGCACCACCTCGCCGCGCTCCCTGATCTGGGCCTACGCCGAGCTGATCCTGGGCGCCAACCCGGCCGTGTGGATGTACTCCTCGGGCCCGGCGTTCGCCGGCATCCTCTTCGAGGAGGGCAACGAGGTCCAGAAGCACATAGCCAAGATCGCCGTGGAGAAGCAGTGGGGCTCCACGATGGTGCTCACCGAGCCCGACGCGGGCTCCGACGTGGGCGCCGGCCGTACCAGGGCGATCCAGCAGGAGGACGGCTCCTGGCACATCGAGGGCGTGAAGCGCTTCATCACCTCCGGTGAGCACGACATGTCCGAGAACATCCTCCACTACGTGCTCGCGCGTCCCGAGGGCGCCGGTCCGGGCACCAAGGGGCTCTCCCTCTTCCTCGTGCCGAAGTACGAGTTCGACTTCGAGACCGGCGAGCTGGGCGAGCGCAACGGCGTCTACGCCACCAACGTCGAGCACAAGATGGGCCTGAAGGCCTCCAACACCTGCGAGATGACCTTCGGCGACCAGCACCCCGCCAAGGGCTGGCTCATCGGCGACAAGCACGACGGCATCCGCCAGATGTTCCGCATCATCGAGTTCGCCCGCATGATGGTCGGCACGAAGGCGATCTCCACGCTGTCCACCGGCTACCTGAACGCGCTGGAGTACGCCAAGGAGCGCGTCCAGGGTCCCGACCTCGCGCAGTTCATGGACAAGGCCGCGCCCAAGGTCACCATCACCCACCACCCGGACGTGCGCCGCTCGCTGATGACGCAGAAGGCGTACGCGGAGGGCATGCGCGCCCTGGTGCTGTACACCGCCTCCGTCCAGGACGCGATCCAGCTCAAGGAGGCGGCCGGCGAGGACGCCTCCGCCGAGCACGCGCTGAACGACCTGCTGCTGCCGATCGTCAAGGGCTACGGCTCCGAGAAGGGCTACGAGCAGCTCGCCCAGTCGCTGCAGACCTTCGGCGGCTCCGGCTTCCTGCAGGAGTACCCGATCGAGCAGTACATCCGGGACTCCAAGATCGACACCCTCTACGAGGGCACCACCGCGATCCAGGGCCAGGACTTCTTCTTCCGGAAGATCGTCCGCAACCAGGGAGCCGCGCTGAACTCCCTCGCCGAGGACATCAAGAAGTTCCTGGCGCTCGGCACCGGCGGCGAGGAGCTGGCCGGCGCCCGTGAGCACCTGGCCAAGGCGGCCGTGGAGCTGGAGGCGATCGTCGGCCTGATGCTGACCGACCTCGCCGCCACCGAGCAGGACACCAAGAACATCTACAAGGTGGGCCTGAACACCACCCGGCTGCTCATGGCCTCCGGTGACGTCGTCGTCGGCTACCTGCTGCTGAAGGGTGCCGCGATCGCCGCCGAGAAGCTGGCCACGGCCTCCGCCAAGGACCAGGCGTTCTACACCGGCAAGATCGCCGCGGCGAAGTTCTTCGCGGCGAACGTCCTCCCGGGTGTCACCCTCGCCCGCAAGGTCGCCTCGAGTGTCGAGCTGGACCTGATGGAGCTGGACGAGGCCGCGTTCTAGGACCAGGCCGCGTTCTGGAAGGTACTTGCGGATTCCTGCGGATTCCCTGTGCGGGCCCGCTCCCTTTCCGGGAGCGGGCCCGTGCACGTCGTTAAGGTGAACCCATGAGCGCACCAGCCCGCTTCGACCGCGGCCACACCGACGACCTGATGTCCTTCCTGGCGGC
Organism: Streptomyces sp. NPDC002076; assembly: GCF_053593835.1. NCBI lineage: Bacteria > Bacillati > Actinomycetota > Actinomycetes > Kitasatosporales > Streptomycetaceae > Streptomyces > Streptomyces sp. NPDC002076. The sequence continues at coordinate 354,162 of NZ_JBSFDI010000006.1, read as the reverse complement.
GAGCCCGACGCCGTACCACGCCGTGGCGAACACCGCCGAGCGGCTGGAGAAGGCGGGCTTCCGGCAGGTCGCCGAGACGGACGCCTGGGACTCGGCGAGCGGCGGCAAGTTCGTGCTGCGCGGCGGCGCGATCATCGCCTGGTACGTCCCCGAGGGCGCCGAGCCGCACACGCCGTTCCACATCGTCGGCGCGCACACCGACTCCCCGAACCTCCGCATCAAACCGCGGCCGGACAGCGGGGCGCACGGCTGGCGTCAGGTCGCCGTCGAGATCTACGGCGGCCCGCTGATGAACTCCTGGCTGGACCGCGACCTGGGCCTGGCCGGCCGGCTGAGCCTGCGGGACGGCTCCACGGTCCTGGTCAACGTGGACCGGCCGCTGCTGCGCGTGCCCCAACTGGCCATCCACCTGGACCGCTCGGTCAGCTCCGAGGGGCTCAAGCTCGACAAGCAGCGTCATCTGCAGCCGGTCTGGGGCCTCGGCGACGATGTGCGCGACGGCGATCTGATCGCCTTCCTGGAGCAGGAGGCCGGTCTCCCGGCCGACTCGGTCACCGGCTGGGACCTGATGACGCACCCGGTGGAGGCCCCCGCCTACCTCGGCCGGGACCGGGAGCTGGTCGCCGGCCCGCGCATGGACAACTTGCTGTCGGTGCACGCGGCCATGGCCGCACTCGTCTCGGCCGGGGCCTCCGGCGCCCCGCTCACCCGCATCCCCGTGCTGGCCGCCTTCGACCACGAGGAGAACGGCTCCCAGTCGGACACCGGCGCGGACGGCCCGCTGCTCGGCAGCGTGCTGGAGCGCTCGGTCTTCGCCCGCGGCGGCTCGTACGAGGACCGGGCCCGGGCCTTCGCCGGCACGGTGTGCCTGTCCTCCGACACCGGCCACGCCGTGCATCCCAACTACGCCGAGCGGCACGACCCCACGCACCACCCGCGGGTCAACGGCGGCCCGATCCTCAAGGTCAACGTCAACAACCGCTACGCCACGGACGGTTCGGGCCGGGCGATCTTCGCGGCGGCCTGCGAGAAGGCGGACGTGCCCTTCCAGTCGTTCGTCTCCAACAACTCCATGCCGTGCGGCACGACGATCGGCCCCATCACCGCGGCCCGCCACGGCATCCGCACGGTCGACATCGGCGTCGCGGTCCTCTCCATGCACAGCGTCCGTGAACTGTGCGGCGCCGACGACCCGTTCCTGCTGGCGAACGCCCTGACTGCCTTTCTGGAGGGCTAGCCGGGACCTCGCCGGGTACCCGGCCGGGACCGGAGATTCCGGTACCGGAAGGGGAGGCGAGGTCTCATGGGGCTCGGCGGATGCATCATCCTCATAGCCGTGGGAGCCATCCTCACATTCGCGACCGACTGGCACATGCGCGGCGTCAACCTCGACGTGGTCGGCGTGATCCTGATGGCCGTGGGCCTGATCGGCGTCGCCACGTTCAGCGGCATCGCACGGCGCCGGCGGGTCGTGGTCCCGCCGACACCGGTGGTGGAGGAGGACCCGCACCATCACCACCACTACCGCGACGACGGCTACACCGACGGGTACGGCGTCTGACGCGGGCGCCTGATCCGACGAGTGCGCCTGCCTACTGCTCGTCCATCCCCGCGAGGACGAGCGGCAGGCGGTCCGGCGCGCCCTCGGTGAGACGGACCGGGACGCCCCAGTCCTGCTGGTGGACATGGCAGGCCGGGTACTCGTTCGCAGGATCGTCGTCGCAGCTCGCGGCCATCGCCGAGACATGCAGGACGCCCTCCGTGACCTCCGGGTTCAGCTCCAGGTCACGACTCAGGTCCGGGTCCGCTCCCTCGCCCTTGAGCAGCAGCTCGGGCGGGGTCGAGGAGACCAGCAGACGGGTCGAGGGACCGTATCTGGTGTCCAGCTTCTGACCCGCGGGGGCCTGGAAGACGACGTCCAGCCGGAGTCTGCCGGGGGCGACTTCGGTCGCCGCGCGCTGGGTGCGGTGGGCGACCGACTCCACCCGCACCGCCTCCTCGGGCAGCCGCAGCCGGGTCAGCCGGTGCCGGGCCGACTCCACGACCACGATGTCCTCACCCACGAGCACGGCGTCGCTGGGCTCGCGCAGGTCGGTGGCCAGCGTGGTGACCTCGCCGGTCGCCGGGTCGTAGCGGCGCAGGGCGTGGTTGTAGGTGTCGGCGACCGCCACCGAGCCGTCGGGCAGGGCGGTGACGCCCAGCGGGTGCTGGAACAGGGCCTGGCCGGCGGCGCCGTCCCGGTGGCCGAAGTCGAACAGGCCGGTGCCGACCGCCGTGTGGACATGCCCGTCGAGGTCCACCCAGCGCAGGGCGCTCGTCTCGGAGTCGGCGAGCCACAGCCGCTCGGCGGTCGCCGCGAGACCGGAGGGCTGGGCGAACCAGGCCTCGGCGCCGGGGCCGTCGACCAGGCCCTCGTTGGTGGTGCCCGCCGCCACGGCGACCGTGCCCGCCACAGGGTCGTACGTCCACAACTGGTGGACGCCCGCCATCGCGATCCACACCCGGCCGCCGAAGACCGCCACGTCCCAGGGCGAGGAGAGGTCCACCTCGCGGGCCGGGCCGGAGGTGGCGGACCCCTGCCACCACTGCCTTCCGGTGCCGGCCAGGGTGGTCACCGCGCCCGTGGCCAGGTCGAGGCGGCGCAGGGCGTGGTTGACGGTGTCGGCCACCACCACCGCTCCGTCCTCCAGCGACGCCAGGCCCTGCGGCTCGTTGAAGGCGGCCTCCTCCGGACCGCCGTCCGCGAAGCCGCGCGTGCCGGAGCCGATGCGCCGTACGACGGTCTCGGCGTCCTCGGCCAGCTCCACCAGCTGGTGCCGGGTGGTGTCGCTGACCAGGAAGTGCCCGGACGGAAGCAGCAGGGCCTTGCCGGGGAAGCGCAGGGTCGTCGGCTCGGGCTCCGGCGCCACGTACGGACCGTCGCCGCGGCGCAGGGTGCCCTTCGCCCCGTGCTCCGCCTCCAGCTCCTCGACCAGCCGCTCGATGGCGTGCGCGTGCCCCTCGCCCGCGTGCTGGGCGACGACATACCCCTCCGGGTCGATGACGACGAGGGTCGGCCAGGCGCGCACCGCGTACTGCTTCCAGGTGGCGAGCTCGGGATCGTCCAGCACCGGATGTTCGACCCCGTACCTCTCCACGGCGTCCACGACCGCCTGGTGCTCGGCCTCGTGCACGAACTTCGGGGAGTGCACACCGATGATCACCACCGTGTCCCGGTGCTTCTCCTCCAGCTCGCGCAGCTCGTCCAGGACGTGAAGGCAGTTCACGCAACAAAATGTCCAAAAATCAACAATTACGATGCGTCCTCGGAGCTCAGCGAGACCGAGCTCCTTGTCACCCGTATTGATCCAGCCACCCTTGCCAACCAGTTCGGGGGCTCGAACGCGTGCGTGCTTTGCCATGATCGAGACCAACCACACATGAGCCCGGGCTATTCCTCGTGACTTTCGCCCGCCCAGACGATCCGAAGCCGTTTCTCGGGATCGAACCGTCGCCCCCGGCCCGGAGCCCTGGTCACCCATACCCTTTCCACTGCGGCAAAGAGGAGCGCTCGTCTTTCCTGTACCTCGCTCCGCTCCCACTGCGCAACAAGCGTCGGATTCCTGCTCAGGAAGGCGTGGACCACCGCTTCCTCGACACGGGCGGCCATCGCCCGCCTCGTCGGCGATCAGACGTGCGTACACCACGGTCTCAGGGTCCGGCGTCAATCGCCCGGAGCCGGGGGCGATACGCAACCCGTAGGGCGGCTGCCCACCGATCACCTGCCCCGGCTACGCAGGTACTGCTTGGCGTGACGAATGCGTTCACCTTGCGTCTCAGCCTCGGTGCGTGCCCACTCGGACAGCGAGGCCATGGCCGGCCGGTCCCCGGAAAGCGTCGAATCCAGCCCGTCCATGACAGAGACCAGCCGTCCGCCGACCTCGTCGAACTCGTCCAGGAGCGGTCCGACTTCGGCGCTCCCTTTCCGGCTCAGACGATCCGGCTTCCAGACGATCAGGGTCCGTACGGCACCCGACGTAACCGCGTTCCTGGCCGCGTCGAATCCCTTCCGCGTGACTTCCTTACAGCCGGACCGGCCTCGGTCCACGTGCACCAGTCAAAGGCAATGAACTCGGCGCGTGCCTACGTCAGCGCGCGGCCCGTCGTGACATCCACATGGTCCGGGACCTCATCGTGCCGGTCGCCGACCGAGAGCGTGCCGGTGGGCTCGAAGAGGAGGACCTCGGCGCGGCGGGGCGCGGAGGGCTTGTGACAGGTGCCGCGCGGGACGGTGAACACCGAGCCCTTGGTCAGGACGAGCGTGCGCTCACCGGCCGGCTCGCGCAGGCCGAGGTGCACCTCGCCGTCGAGGACCAGGAAGAACTCGTCGGTGTTCTCGTGCACATGCCAGACGTGCTCGCCCTCGAACTTGGCGATCCGGACGTCGTAGTCGTTGACGGCGGCGACGATGCGCGGGCTCCAGCACTCGGTGAAGGAGGCGAAGGCCTTGTCCAGGGCGATGGGTTCGGAGATGGGTTCCATGGGGTCATCGTGCGGGGTTCCGGTACCGCCCCACGAGTGCTAGGAATCGCATATGCCGCAAGGATCCTCTCAGCCCTCGCACCGGGGCGTGCCGCCGCACCGGGTCGTGGTGATCGTGGACGCGGGCACCAACCCCTTCGAGGTCGGTGTCGCGACCGAACTGTTCGGACTGCCCCGGCCCGAACTGGGCGACCGGGGGCCGCTGTACACGGTCACGCTGTGCACGCCCAGCCCGCGGATCCGGATGAACCACGGCTTCTTCACCCTCACCGGCGTACCCGGCCTGGAGGCGGTGGACGAGGCCGACACCCTCGTCGTCCCCGGACGCCCCGACAACGTCGTACCGCGCGGCGCCGACGTCCTGGAGGCCATCCGGCGCAGCCACGCGCGCGGGGCGCGCATCGTCAGCTTCTGCACGGGCAGCTTCGCCCTCGCCGAGTCCGGACTGCTCGACGGGCGCCGGGCCACCACCCACTGGATGTGGGCGGACACCTTCCGGGACCTGCATCCCAAGGTGCTGCTGGAGCCGGACGTCCTCTTCGTGGACGAGGGCGACATCCTCACCGCCGCCGGCAGCGCGGCCGCGCTCGACCTCGGGCTGCACCTCTGGCGCCGCGACCACGGCGCCGAACTCGCCAACGCCGTCTCCCGGCGCCTGGTCTTCGCCGCCCACCGCGACGGTGGCCAGCGGCAGTTCGTGGAGCGCCCGGTGCCCGAGGTGCCCGACGAGTCGCTCGGCCCGCTGCTGAGCTGGGCGCAGGAGCGGCTGGGCGAACCGCTGACCGTGGCGGACCTCGCCGCCCGCGCGGCCGTCAGCCCCGCCACCCTGCACCGCCGCTTCCGCGCGCAGCTGGGTACGACCCCGCTGGCCTGGCTCACCGGGGAGCGGGTGGCGCTGGCCTGCCGGCTGATCGAGCGCGGCGAGGAGCGCCTGGACGTCGTCGCGGCCCGCTGCGGCCTGGGTACGGCGGCCAACCTGCGGGCCCGGCTGCGCCGGGAGACGGGGCTCAGCCCATCGGCGTACCGCAGGCGCTTCGGGCCGGCGGGTCCTGGCGAGTCCGACCGGCGGAAGGCTCGGTCCGGAAGGACCTGATGAGCGCGATCAGCGGGCGACTCGCTCCGGAGGGCCGTGCTGAGCGCAACCGGCAGGCGCCTTCGGCCGGACCGTGATGATCAACGCGCGGCGGGGAACGGTACCCGCATGAGACTCCTCGTACACGACCGGCTGCTCGGCATCGGTGACGACTACTGGATCGAGGACGAGCACGGCCGGAAGGTCTTTCTCGTCGACGGCAAGGCCATGCGGCTGCGGGACACCTTCCAGCTGAAGGACGCCCACGGGCGCGTGCTGATCGACATCCACCAGAAGATGCTGGCGCTGCGCGACACGATGGTGATCGAGCGGGACGGCGAGGGCCTGGCCACCGTCAAGCGCAAACGGCTGTCCCTGCTGCGCAACCACTACCGGGTGTCCCTGGTCGACGGCACCGAGCTGGACGTCAGCGGCAAGATCCTCGACCACGAGTTCGCCATCGAGTACGACGGCGAACTCCTGGCCGTGATCTCCCGGCGTTGGCTGACCCTCCGCGACACCTACGGTGTCGACATCGTGCGCGAGGACGCGGACCCGGCCCTGCTGATCGCGGTGGCGGTGTGCGTGATCCATCTCGCGCAGAAGGAGCGGGAAGGGGACTGAGGCCGGCCGAGAGACCTCAGCGGCGCGGCGGTTCCAGGCCCAGCACGCGGTCCTTCAGCGCCGGGAACTGCTCGCGGGTGGTGGCGACCTTCGCCGGGTCGAAGTGGGCGGTGAGGACCTCCTCGTCCGGGCCCGCCTCGCCGAGCACCTCGCCCCACGGATCCACCACGATCGAGTGACCCGCCTGCGGAACTCCGGCGTGCGTCCCGGCCGTTCCACAGGCGAGCACGAACGCCTGGTTCTCCACCGCCCGCGCCTGAGCCAGCAGCGTCCAGTGCGCGCGTCGCCGCTCGGGCCAGCCCGCCGGGATCACCAGTGTCTCGGCGCCGGCGTCGACCAGTGACCGGAAGAGTTCGGGGAAACGGAGGTCGTAGCAGGTGGCCACGCCGAGCGTGGTCCCGGGCAGCCGGACCGTCACCAGGTCCCGCCCGGCGCCCATCAGCACGGCCTCGCCCTTGTCGAAGCCGAAGCGATGGATCTTGCGGTAGGCGGCAGCAAGCTCACCGGAGGGGGAGAAGATGAGAGAGGTGTTGTAGAGGGGCCCGTCAGGGTCGCGCTCGGGAATCGAGCCCGCGTGCAGCCAGACACCCGCGTCACTCGCGGCCTTGGCCATCGTCTCGTACGTCGGCCCTTCGAGCGGCTCGGCCTCGCGGCCGAACTCCTCGTAGGCGAAGGCGCCGGTGGTCCACAGCTCGGGCAGGACCACCAGGTCGGCACCGGCCTGTTCCCGGACCAGCGCGGCCACCCGCTGCCGCCGGGTGTCGACCGATTCGTCCTCGTTCACGGCGATCTGGATCAGCGAGGCGCGCACACTACCACCGTCCTGGCATTCGAGTCGTCCACACAGGCCTACGATCGTCACACGAAAGCACTGCCGGGGTGCCTGCGGGCAGCGTAACTTAGCCTCCCAGACACCCGCCGAGTGCCGCCGCCGCCCGCTGGCAACGCCGCCACAACCTGCCCGTGTACCGACCGCCGAGGGGTCCCGTTCCGTGAGTCTGCATCCCACCCTCCAGCCCTACGCCGACGCCTGGACGCACTCCATCGACGCGATATCCGAGATGGTCCAGTCGCTCGCGGAGGGCGAGTGGAACCGGCGGACCCCCTGCCCCGGCTGGTCGGTCCGGGACATCGTGTCGCACGTCATCGGCATGGACTGCGAGATGCTCGGCGACCCGCGCCCGATCCACTCCCTCCCCCGTGACCTCTTCCACGTCACCACCGAGCACCAGCGGTACACGGAGGTGCAGGTCGACGTCCGCCGCCACCACACGGCGCCGGAGATGACGGCCGAGCTGGAGTACACGGTCATCCGCCGCAACCGCCAGCTGCGCAACGAGTCGCGTGACCCGGGCACCACGGTCCGCGGCCCGCTGGGCGCGGAGATCACGGTGGAACAGGCCTACCGCGCCCGTGCCTTCGACGTATGGGTGCACGAGCAGGACCTGCGTACGGCCCTCGGCCGCCCCGGCAACCTGGACTCACCGGGCGCGCACGTGGCCCGGGACGTGCTCCTGGACGCACTCCCCAAGGTCGTGGCGAAGGACGCGGACGCACCGCGCAGTTCGGCCATCGTCTTCGATGTGCACGGTCCGGTGGAGTTCCTGCGCACCATCCGCGTCGACATCCAGGGCCGCGGCACCCTGGAAACCGCCCCGGCCCTCGGCCCCGCCGCCGCTCTCACCCTCGACTGGGAGACCTACGTCCGCCTCGCCTGCGGCCGGGTGACCCCGGAGGCGGTGGCCGACCGGGTGAAGACCGAGGGCGATCCGGACCTGACGGCGGCGATCCTGCGCAACTTCACGGTGACGCCGTAGTGCCGGTGGCTGCGGGGGCTGAGGGCGGCAGCCCCCGGTGAGGCCCGCACCGGCGCAGGGCACCTATGCGGGAACGTGCACCGTCTCCACCCGGCTCGCCACCAGCCGCTCACGTTCACGCCGGGCCGCCCGCCCCCGTAGCCGCAGGATCTGGGACACCCCCAGCGCCTGCAGCACGAACACCGCCGAGAACGCCACGGCGTAGTCGTCCCCGGTGGCGTCCAGCAGCACCCCGATCGCGAACAACGTCGTCATCGAGGCGATGAAACCACCCATGTTGGTGATACCGGACGCCGTCCCCTGCCGCGCGGGCGGATTGGCCGGCCGCGCGAAGTCGAACCCGATCATCGAGGCCGGACCGCACGCCCCCAGCACCGTGCACAGCACCACCAGCAGCCACATCGGCGCATGCGCACCGGGATACAGCAGCGTCGAGGCCCACAGCAGCGCGGTCGCCTCGACCGTGCCCAGCGCCAGCGGCAGCCGCGCCGCGTGGTGCCGGGCGATGATCTGGCCGTAGACCAGCCCGATCACCATGTTGGACAGCACGACCAGGGTGAGCAGCTCACCGGCCGTGGCCCGGCTGAGCCCCTGCGCCTGGACCAGGAACGGCAGGCCCCACAGCAGCAGGAACACCATCGCCGGGAACTGGGTGGTGAAGTGCACCCACAGTCCGAGGCGGGTCCCCGGCTCCCGCCAGGCCGCCGCGATCTGCCGGCGCACATACGCCGCGCCCTGGTGCGGCACCGGCTCCGGCTCGTACCCCTCGGGATGGTCCTTCAGGAACAGCAGCGTCAGCACGAGGACGAGGACACCCGCGAGCGCGCTGCCGGCAAACGCCGGGGTCCAGCCGATGCCGTGCAGCAGCCGGGCGAGGACCAGTGTGGAGACCAGGTTGCCCCCCATGCCGACCAGCCCCGCGAGCTGCGCGACCAGCGGCCCTCGCCGGGCCGGGAACCAGCGGGTGCCGAGCCGCAGCACGCTGATGAAGGTCATCGCGTCACCACAGCCCAGCAGGGCACGGGAGGCGAGGGCGGTGCCGTACGAGGGCGAGAAGGCGAACCCCAGCTGACCGGCCGTGAAGAGGACCGCCCCGATGCTCAGCACCCGCTTCGTGCCGAGCCGGTCGACGAGCAGGCCGACGGGTATCTGCATACCGGCGTAGACCAGCAGCTGGAGGATGGAGAACGTCGACAGGGCGGACGCGTTCACATGGAAGCGGTCCGCCGCGTCCAGCCCCGCCACGCCCAGTGACGTACGGAAGATGACGGCGACGAAGTAGACGGCGACTCCTATGGACCACACGGTGACGGCGCGTCGGCCGCCCGGTGGATCACCCGGAAGGGTGAGGTTGCGCGCCGGAGCGCTCATCGGACCTCACCCCGCGCGAGGTGCTCGAACCAGCTCACATGCCGGTGCACGACCCCGACGGCCGCCTCCGCGTCCCCGGCGCGCAGCGCGTCCAGGATCTCCTCGTGCTCGGCGAGCGTCTTGGCGATCCGGTCGGGATGGGAGTGCATGACGGCGACGCCCATCCGCAGCTGCCGGTCGCGCAGTTGGTCGTAGAGCCGGGCCAGGATCTCGTTACCGCCGCTGCGCACGATCTCGGCGTGGAAGTTGCGGTCGGTGACCGCGGCCGCGGCCAGATCACCAGCGGCGGCCTGCGCCTTCTGCAGCTCCAGCAGCTCGGTCAGGCGCTCGAGCAGCCCGGGCGGGGCGGGTACGGCCTTGCGGGCGGCGTGCTCCTCGACCAGCTGGCGGGTCTCCACGACATCCGCGATCTCCTGCGCGGAGACCGGCAGCACCAGCGCGCCCTTCTTCGGGTAGAGCCGGATCAGGCCCTCGACCTCCAGCCGCAGCAGCGCCTCCCGCACGGGCGTGCGCGAGACCCCGACGGCCTCGGCCAGCTCCCCCTCGGTGAGCAGGGTGCCGCCCTCGTACCGCCGGTCGAGAACACCCTGCTTGACGTGGGCGTACACGCGGTCGGCGGCGGGCGGGGGCTTGGGGTCTCGGCGGGTGTGCTGCTGTACGGCCGTCTGCATGTCCACATGATAGATACAACACGTACGCATGCGGCAGTGGCGTCCAGCATCCGAACGCGACGGCGGACGCGGCGGTGGATGTGACGAAGATCGCACACAGCAATCGCGCAACCTTCTGTGCTACTTACGTGTCTCACACGTGCGGCCCTCTGCTCTTGCCACCTCAACTCGGCCGCACTTCAGGGGCATTCACGACAATCGGGGTACATCACTTTGATTACCGGCATTAAGGGCACCCACAGCACCCGCATCCGCAGAGCCGCCGCCGTCGCCGTCACCTCCGGCGCGCTGCTCGCGACCGGTGCCCTCACCGCGACGCCCGCTCAGGCCCTCACGACGCCCACGATCGTGGCCAAGGGCGGCTACGTGATGAACAACGTGAGCGGTACGACGCTCTACACCAAGGCGGCGGACACCCGGCGCTCCACCGGCTCCACCACCAAGATCATGACCGCCAAGGTCGTGCTCGCGCAGTCGAACCTCAACCTCGACAAGAAGGTGACGATCCAGAAGGCGTACAGCGACTACGTGGTCGCGAACAACGCCTCCCAGGCGCACCTGATCGTCGGTGACAAGGTCACCGTCCGTCAGCTGCTGTACGGCCTGATGCTGCCGTCCGGCTGCGACGCCGCCTACGCGCTCGCCGACACCTACGGCACCGGCACCACCCGTGCCGCGCGCGTGTCGAACTTCATCAGCAAGATGAACGCCGCCGCCAAGAGCCTCAAGCTCACGAACACGCACTTCGACTCCTTCGACGGCATCGGCAACGGCAACAACTACTCGACGCCGCGCGACCTCACGAAAATCGCCAGCAGCGCGATGCAGAACTCCACGTTCCGCGCGATCGTCAAGACGAAGTCGTACACCGCGAAGACCGTCACCAAGACGGGCAGCATCCGCACGATGGCCCCATGGACCAACACCAACGGTCTGCTCAGCAGCTACAGCGGCACCATCGGTGTGAAGACGGGCTCCGGCCCGGAGGCCGGCTACTGCCTGGTCTTTGCCGCCACCCGCAACAACAAGACGATCATCGGCACCGTCCTCGCCTCCACCTCCATCCCCCAGCGCGAGGCGGACGCGAAGAAGCTCCTCGACTACGGCTTCGCCAAGCTCGGCTGACACCTCACCGGACACCCACGGGCCCGTCGCACGCCAGCGGCGGGCCCGTTCCGCTGCCCGGGCGCACAATGACACCGTTGGTGCTAGTGTCATTGGCACCATGCTGCTGCGTCTGGACAAGACCGACACCCGCCCCCTGCACGAGCAGGTCGCGGCGGCGATCCGGCGGGCCATCGCCGAGGGCGAGTGCCGCACCGGCGACCGGCTGCCCTCGGCCCGCGATCTCTCCACGGCCCTGGACATCAACGTCAACACGGTCCTGCGCGGCCTGCGCGAACTGCGGGACGAGGGCCTGCTGGAGTTTCGCCGCGGCCGCGGGATCACCGTCGCCGAAGGGGCGGCCCGGCGCTCCGGACTGCAGATCAGAGTGCGGGAGCTGGTCGCGGAGGCATCCCGGCTCGGCTACAGCCGCACCGACCTCATCGAGATGATCCGGGGGACCACGACATGACCGACGGGGACGAACGGGACCGGGACGAGGACGACCGGAACCGCGGCGGATACGAGTGGACAGGTACCCGAAGGCGCGCCGGGCGCTGGGGGCTCGCGGGATGCACGGTGGCCGTCGCCGCGCTGCTCGCGGGCCTGCCCTGGGCCGCGCACGGTCGGCTGCCCGACCGGTTGGCGACCCACTGGAGCGGGGGTGCCGCCCCCGACGGCTCGATGCCGCTGTGGGAGGCCTCCCTGTTCCCGGCCGGCATCTGGTTGCTGATCGCCCTCGCGCTGAGCGTGCGATGGCGCCGCTCCTGGCCGGCCGCACGCCCCTGGCGGGCGATCGCCCTGGCGCCCACGGCGGCGGTGCTCGTCGGCGCACAGGCCTCCGTCGTCCGCGCGAACCTGGACCGCACCGACTGGCACGAGGCCCGCGAACCGGCGCTCGGAGTCGTACTCCCCCTAGCTCTCGCGGCGGTCGCCGGGGTGGTGGCCTGGTGGCTGACCACCCGCACCGGCTCCACCCCGCCGGCCGCCCCGACCCCCGCGCTGAACCTGCCCGAGGGCGAGCGGCTGGTGTGGTTCTCCCGCGCGGCCAACCCCTGGCTGCAACTGCTGGCCGCACTGACCGGCCTGATCGCCGCCGGCGCGCTGGTGGCACTGGTCGCCGGTCTGGCGAGTGCCACCGTGCTGGTCCCGCTGTGCGTCGTGTGCGCCACCGTCTCGCTCACTGGTGCCCTCTCCTCCTCCGTCCAGGCCAAGGTGTCGGAAGCCGGCCTTGAGGTGTCGTTCGGCCCGCTCGGCTGGCCCGCCCGCCACTGGTCGCCGACCGCCATCGAGTCCGCACGCGCCGAGCGCCGGCAGCCCTCCCAGGTCGGCGGCTGGGGCTACCGCCTCAGCGGCCTCGGCACGACGGTCATGCTCCGCGCCGGCGACTGCCTGGTCGTACGCCCCCGCGGCCGCCGCACGGACTTCGCCGTGAGCGTGGACGACGCCGAACGGGGCGCGGCCCTGCTGAACGCGATGCGGTCGCGGGACTGAGCCGGCCATGGACATCCAGGGGGAGGACGACGGCCGGGCGGCACCCTGGGACACGGCCGCCGCACTGGTCCGGGCCGCCCAGGACGGGGACGCCCTGGCCATGGACGAACTGCTCACGCTGATCACCCCGTACGTGACCCGGCTCTGCCGCCCGATCGCCCCGCACGACGTGGCCGACGCCGTACAGGAGTCGCTCCTGGCCGTCTTCAAAGGCCTGCGCACGCTCCGCGACCAACGGGCCTTCTACGGCTGGGTGCGCACGACCACCGTGCGCGAGGCGGTCCGGGTCGCCCGCCGCACCTCCGCCGAGGAACCGGCCGACCCCGCCGACCTGGCCCACCTCGGCGCACTGCGCGCGGACGCCGACGGTGAGTTGCCCGCCGACGTGCGGGACGCACTGGCCCGGCTGCCGGTCCGGCACCGCGCGGTCCTCGTCCTGCGCGAACTGGAAGGACTGGACGAGGCCACCGTCGCCGCCCTGCTCGGCGTACCCCAGGGCACTGTCAAGTCCCGGCTGAGCCGGGCCCGTTCCTCCTTCCGGAAGGCGTGGTCACGATGAGTTCCTCCGATCCGGTGCTGCGGCTGCGGGTGCTGGCCGCGGGGCTGCACGCCGGTCTGTACACCGAGGAGCATCTGGCGCTGCCGTACGACCGGGTGTGGGCGGTGGCCGCCGACCTGGAGGCGGAACTGCCCCATCTGGTGCCGTTCCTCCGCGAGTTCCGCGTGCCACCCGGTGACACGGACCGCAAACGGGCGCTTGCGGTGGGCCGTTCGGGCCTGACGGAGTCCTTCGACGTACGGCTCTCGCCCGGCTGGTGCCTGATGCAGTCCCGGCTGATCGTCGGCGGCATGGCGGCCGCCCCCGAGGCCGGCGGCACCCGCTTCGCCGTCCTCGGCGCGACCCGCCCCACCGCCCTGCGCCCCGCCCAGTGGCTCTACGGCCGCCTTCTCGGCGAACGGCGCGGGCGGGCGTTCGTCGACCGGGTCGCCGAGCGGGCGGCGCTGCGTTAGACCGCCTGGTCCTCTCGGGCGAAGGGCACGAAGAGTTCGCGGATCGCCGCCGCCACCTCCTCCGGCCGCTCCTGCGGCAGATAGTGACCGGTCCCCGGCACCAGCCGCACACGCAGCTCGTCGGCGTACGGCTCGGCGCCCGCCAGCATCGACGGCACGACCACGTTGTCCCGCTCCCCGCCGAGCAGCAGCGTCGGCACGGTCAGCCGCTGCCGCCGCGCCGTGCCCCGTAGCAGCGCGGGGATGTCGTGCAGGACGTACTGCCAGAACAGGGACTGGACGGCGAGGGCGCTCTCCGAGGTGGCGGTGGCGTACTCGGTGATCTCCGCCTGCGTCCACACGGCCGCCGGGTCGGCGACCTGGTGACGCAGCAGGAAGCGGGTGAAGCCGGGCCAGTGCCGCAGCACGGCCCGCCCGAGCACCGGGTACTCGACGAACGCGGTATACCACAGCCGCCACAGGTTGGGCAGGACCGCGCGGTGCCGGGGCCAGGGATGGGTCATGTTCAGCGCGAGGTACCCGGTGAACCGCTCCGGCGCCCTCAGGCACAGCCGGAAGCCGAGATGCGCTCCCCAGTCGTGCCCGACCAGCCCGACCCGCTCCAGCCCGAGGGTGTCGAGCAGCGCGAGCGCGTCGCCCGCCAGGCTGTCCATGTCGTAGCCGCCCCGCGTGATCCGCGACCAGCCGAAGCCGCGCAGGTCCGGGCAGAGCAGCCGGTATCCGTCGCGCCGGTATGCGTCGGCCAGCTGCCCGGCGACCTTGTGCCAGGCGTACCAGTGCTGCGGAAAGCCGTGCAGCTTCAGCAGCGGGGTGCCGGTGCCGCCGTACTCGGCGAGATGCAGCCGGGTGGAGCGCACGTCCAGCAGACGGTGCTCGGCACGCTCGTCCTTCGGCAGTGGACGGTCTGGACGGTCGGTGTGCGGTGTCACGCCTGACCCCTATCGGGCCGGTGCGGTCCCCCGTCGGGCCCGCGTCGCCGGGTCAGGAGTCGGCGTCAGCGCGAAAGGTTCCCTCCTTTCTGTTCCTTGTCGTCGTCACGGGCGGGGAGCTGGTCGTAGGTCTTGAAGGTGTACGAGGCGTCGTACGACAGCAGATTCCCTTCGGCCGCCGGCAGGCCGAGGCGTCGGTTGAGGGGTGCGGTGAGGGGTCCGCAGTGTTCGGCGGCCGGGGCGGTGAAGGTGTCGTCGTAGGCAGAGAACTCGATCACCGGAGGGTCCTGGGAGACCCACTTGGAGGGACCGGAGCGCTTCAGCTGGAAGTCGACGGGTTCGCCCGCGCCGATGGTGCAGCCCTGCGGCACCAACGGGCCGAGGAGCCGGAAGCGGAGGCTGAACTGCCCGGTGTAGAAGTCGGACCGCCCGCCGTACTCCGGCTGTATCGCCAGCCTCAGGACGGCCGCGCGATCCCCCGCCGGTGTGCCGGTCAGTCCTCCCGGTATGGCGGTGGGGGAGCTGTGCATCGCACCCCACACCTGGCCCTTGCTGCCGTCCGGCATGGGACCTTCGGCATGCGTCATGGTGATCGGGGCGAGGTCCACCGTGACCTTGCCGAGGGTCAACCGCGGGGCGGCCGTGTGCACTTCGCATCTCCATCGACTCGGGTCGACGCCGTCGGGCAGTGCCGGGCAGTCGCCGAAGTCGGTCGCGGAGGCGGCGGTGACGCGAGGCGCCGCGTAGGCGACACCAGGCGCGCACACCGCCGCCGTACCGGCCAGGACAGCGGCGCCCGCGAGGATGGCCACACGGCGGACGGAGGTGGATGAGGGTGAGGAGGCTGGGGAGGCGGAGGAAGCTACGTCAGGCACAGGGGAGGAACCGGGGCGAACGGCAGCGGATTTCGTCATGTCACCAGCGTGCCGCCGCGTCCCCTCCATCACCATCCGTGACCTCCCGGACGGCACCCTGATCAATCCCTGATGTGACATCAGGGACCGTGCGAGAGAAGGCAATTAGGGGCATTAACTGTCAGTGAAAGCCGGGAATCCGCCGAAGTTCGCCGATCTTCAGCACCCTGGCCAGCAGTAGATAGACGACAGCGAGTGCCAGCGTGCCGACGGTGGTTGCCAGGACCGCCCCCGCCGTGCCGTGCCCCACCACCCCGGCACAGCCCCGCGCCGCCGCCCAGCCTGCGACCGCCGCGACGCCTCCGGCGCACAGCAGCTTGCCGTAGGTGCCGCGCAGGGTTCCGTCGTCAAGCCGGCCGCCGGTGCGGCGGGCCAGCAGACGGGCGGTGAGGACGAGCCCGGCGAAGTAGGAGACGGTGTAGGCGCCGGCCATGCCGGTGACCGCCCACCGCGCGGGCAGGAGCACATGGCAGGCGGTGGCGAGCGCGATGTTGACGACCCCGATCCACACGGCCATGAAGAACGGCGTACGCGTGTCCTCGAAGGCGTAGAAGCCACGCAGCAGCAGGTACTGCGCGGAGAACGGGATCAGGCCGAGCCCGAAGGCCTGGAGCATGTGCCCCAGGGGCTGGGCCGTGGCAGCGTCGGCGGCGCCGTGGGCGAAGAGGAGGACGGCGATGTCCGGTCCGAGCGCGGTGAACAGGAAGGCCGCCGGGACGATCACGACGCCGCTGACCCGCAGCGCCCGGGACAGATCGGCACGCAGATCAGCGATCCGCCCCTCGGCCGCCGCCTTGCTCATGCGCGGCAGCAGAGCGGTGACGAGCGAGACGGTGACGATGGACTGGGGCAGCATCCAGATGGTCTGCGCGTAGCTGTACGCCGTGTAGCCCACGCCCGCCTTCGGCAGCCGCTGGTCGGCGGCGTTGGCGTAGTTGGTGACGACGGTGAGGGCGACCAGATTGGTCAGCACGAACAGCAGCGTCCACTTGGCCGCGTGGATCCCGGAGCCGAGTCCCGCGCCGCGCCAGTCGAAACGGGGCCGGAAGCGGAAGCCGGCGGCGCGGGTGAAGGGGATGAGCGCGAGAGCCTGTACGGCGATCCCGAGGGTCGTGCCGATGCCGAGCCAGCGGACCTCGGCGTCGGTGACGTCGGCGACCGAGTGCGGGACGGTCATCATCCCGAGGTAGACGCCGAACATCGCCACGAGGACGACATTGTTGAGCACGGGCGTCCACATCATGGCGCCGAACTTCTCACGTGCGTTCAGCACTTGGCCGAGGATGGCGAACAGTCCGTAGAAGAAGATCTGCGGAAGCAGGAACCGGGCGAAGACGACGGTCAGCCGGTACGCCGCGTGCGCCTTGGGCGTGTCCCTTATGTACAGGCTCACGATCTCCGGTGCCGCCCACACGGCGAGCACGGTCCCGACGGCCAGCACACTGACGACGAGAGTCACGAGCCGCTGCTCGTACGCCCGCCCGCCATCGGCATGGGTGGCCCGGGCCCGCACCAGCTGCGGCACCAGCACGGCGTTCAGCGCACCACCGATCAGCAGGGTGTACAGGCTGGTCGGCACGGTGTTGGCGGTGTTGTACGTGGTCGCGAGCAGCCCTGTCCCGAGCGCGGCTCCTTGCAGCACCTGACGGATCAGCCCGCTGGCCCGCGATACGACGGTCCCCCCGGCCATGAGCACAGAGGCCCGCCCCACGCCCGCTTCCGCTTTGGGTCTCGCATGCCGAGCTGTGGCCTTCTCCCCCGTTAGCATGCGCCAAATCTACGGCAGTTGACGCTGCATCCGCTCCCGGGGCGGAGTCGAGGACGGGGCGCCGGTGTACGTGCTGAACCAGCCTTGAACAACCCCGAAGAGCAGAGGGGGGCGGCCGCAAGACGAATTTGCGGCCGCCCCCCTCAGGCTTTCCAACGGTACCCACCCGGAGCCGTCACGCCCAGGTGATCAGCCTCTTCGGCTCCTCCAGAATCGCCGCCACGTCCGCCAGCACCTTCGAGCCCAGCTCGCCGTCGACCAGGCGGTGGTCGAAGCTCAGCGCCAGGGTCGTCACCTGACGCGGCTTGACCTTGCCCTTGTGGACCCAGGGCTGGAGCTTGATCGCGCCGACCGCGAGGATCGCCGACTCGCCCGGGTTGAGGATCGGCGTGCCGGTGTCGACGCCGAAGACGCCGACGTTGGTGATGGTCACCGTGCCGCCCTGCATGGCCGCCGGGGATGTCTTGCCCTCGCGGGCCGTCGAGACCAGCTCGCCGAGCGCCTCCGCCAGCTGCGGGAGCGTCTTGTCGTGCGCGTCCTTGATGTTCGGCACGATCAGGCCGCGCGGGGTGGCCGCCGCGATGCCCAGGTTGACGTAGTGCTTGTGCACGATCTCCTGGTTGGCCTCGTCCCAGGACGCGTTGATCTCCGGGTTGCGCTTGATGGCGACCAGCAGGGCCTTGGCGATCAGCAGCAGCGGGTTGACCCGCAGGCCCTGCATCTCCTTGTCCTGCTTCAGCTCCTCGACCAGCTTCATCGTGCGGGTCACGTCGACCGTCACGAACTCCGTGACATGCGGCGCGGTGAAGGCCGAGCCGACCATGGCCGCCGCCGTGGCCTTGCGGACGCCCTTGACCGGGATGCGGGTCTCGCGGGCGCCGTCGTAGGACGCGACCGGGGCCGGCGTCACCGGAGCCGCGGCGACCGGGGTCGGCGTCGGCTCCGCCTGCTTCGGAGTGGCCGCCGCGTGGACGTCGTCGCGGGTGATGATGCCGTCCGGGCCGGACGGGGTGATCGTGGCGAGGTCGACGCCGAGGTCCTTGGCCAGCTTGCGCACCGGCGGCTTGGCCAGCGGGCGGGGCTTCTCGGCGACCGCGCCATGGCCGTGGCCGTTCAGCTCGGTCTGGATCGCCTGGGCAGGCGCCGGGACCGTGACCTCGGGACCCTTGCGGGGGCGGCGCTTGGTGGAGGACGTCGAGACGCCGTACCCGACCAGGACCGGCTGACGGCCCTGCGGCTTGGCCTCCGGCTCGGGCTCCTCAACGGCTGTCTGCGGCTGCTCGACCGGGGTCTCGGCGGCTGCCGCGCCGGCCACCGCCACCGCGATGATGGACGTGCCCACGTCGACCGTGGTGCCCTCGGGGAAGTGGAGTTCGCGGACCACCCCGTCGTAGGGGATGGGCAGTTCGACGGCCGCCTTGGCGGTCTCGACCTCGCACACCACCTGACCGTCGGTGACCGTGTCACCCGGCTGGACGTACCACTTGAGGATCTCGGCCTCGGTGAGTCCCTCGCCGACGTCCGGCATCTTGAACTCGCGTACGGACGCTTCCGTCATCGTCGTCACGACCTTCTCCTCAGTACGCCAGCGAGCGGTCGACGGCGTCGAGCACGCGGTCCAGGTCCGGCAGGTACTCCTCCTCCAGGCGGGCCGGCGGGTAGGGGGCGTGGTAGCCGCCGACCCGCAGGACCGGTGCCTCCAGGTGGTAGAAGCAGCGCTCGGTGATCCGGGCGGCGATCTCCGCGCCGGAGCCGAAGAACACCGGTGCCTCGTGGACCACGACCAGACGGCGGGTCCTCTCCACCGAGGCCTGGATGGCGTCGAAGTCCAGCGGCGACACCGAGCGCAGGTCCAGGACCTCCAGGGACTTGCCCTCCTCGGCGGCGGCCGCCGCGACCTCCTGGCAGAGCTTCACCATCGGGCCGTACGCCGCCAGGGTGAGGTCGGTGCCCTCGCGGACGACCTGGGCCTTGTGCAGCGGGGCGGGGATCGCCTCGACGTCCACCTCGGCCTTGTCCCAGTAGCGGCGCTTGGGCTCGAAGTAGATCACCGGGTCGTCGCTCTGGATGGCCTGCTGCATCATCCAGTACGCGTCCGACGCGTTCGACGGAGACACGATCTTCAGGCCCGCCACGTGCGCGAACAGCGCCTCGGGGGACTCCGAGTGGTGCTCGACCGCGCCGATGCCGCCGCCGTAGGGGATGCGGACGACGACCGGCATCTTGACCTTGCCCAGCGAACGCGCGTGCATCTTCGCGAGCTGGGTGACGATCTGGTCGTAGGCCGGGAAGACGAAGCCGTCGAACTGGATCTCCACCACCGGGCGGTAGCCGCGCAGCGCCAGACCGATCGCGGTGCCGACGATGCCGGACTCGGCAAGCGGGGTGTCGATGACGCGGCTCTCGCCGAAGTCCTTCTGAAGGCCGTCCGTCACCCGGAACACGCCGCCGAGCTTGCCGACGTCCTCACCCATGACGAGGACCTTGGGGTCCTCGTCCAGGGCGCGGCGCAGCGACTCGTTGATGGCCTTTGCCATCGCCATCTTCTCGGCCATCTCAGCGACCCCCTTCAGCTGCGTCAGCGAACGACGCCTGGTAGGCGGCGAACTGCGCTCGTTCCTCGTCGACGAGCGCGTGCCCGTCCGCGTACACGTTCTCGAAGATGGCGAAGTGGTCCGGGTCGGGCATGGCACGGACCGCTTCGCGCACTCGTTTGCCCAACGCTTCGGACTCGGCCTCGAGTTCCGCGAAGAATCCCTCGTCCGCGTGGTTTGAGGCCTCCAGGTACCGGCGAAGGCGCAGGATCGGGTCCTTCGCCTCCCAGGCCAGCCGCTCCTCGTCGCCGCGGTAGCGGGTGGGGTCGTCGGAGGTGGTGTGGGCGCCCATGCGGTAGGTGTACGCCTCGACCAGGGTGGGGCCCTCGCCGCTGCGGGCGCGCTCCAGCGCCCACTTGGTGACCGCGAGGCAGGCCAGCACGTCGTTGCCGTCCACGCGCACGCCCGGGAAGCCGAAGCCCTGCGCACGCTGGTAGAGCGGCACGCGGCTCTGCTTCTCGGTCGGCTCGGAGATCGCCCACTGGTTGTTCTGGCAGAAGAACACGACGGGTGCGTTGTAGACCGCGGAGAAGGTGAACGATTCGGCCACGTCGCCCTGGCTGCTCGCGCCGTCGCCGAAGTAGGCGATGACCGCGCTGTCGGCGCCGTCCTTGGCCACGCCCATCGCGTAGCCGGTGGCGTGCAGCGTCTGAGAGCCGATGACGATCGTGTACAGGTGGAAATTGTTGCCGTTGGGGTCCCAGCCGCCGTTGTTCACGCCGCGGAACATGCCGAGCAGGTTGGTCGGGTCGACCCCGCGGCACCAGGCGACGCCGTGCTCGCGGTAGGTGGGGAAGACGTAGTCGTCGTCGCGCAGTGCCCGGCCGGAGCCGATCTGGGCGGCTTCCTGGCCGAGCAGGGAGGCCCACAGTCCCAGCTCGCCCTGGCGCTGCAGGGCGGTGGCCTCGGCGTCGAAGCGGCGGGTGAGCACCATGTCGCGGTACAGGCCGCGCAGGTCTTCGGGGGTGATGCCGGCGACGTAGGCGTCGTACTCGGCGTTCTTGACCCGCTTGCCCTCCGGCGTCAGCAGCTGGACGAGCTCCGGTTCGGTGCTCTTCTTCGCGGCGGCGCGGGTGGTGCGGGTGGTCTTGCTGCCGGTGGTGCCGGCCTTGCCTGCGGCGCTGCGTCGCGGCTTGCGCGCGGCACTGCTGTCCACGGTCACGTGTGCTCCTCCGTCGTTCCGGCCCCCGGGGTTGCCGGTAGGCCAGTGCGGCTCACCTGTTTCGACCACCGGGCACGGGGTGGGTGCCACTCGGCCGGGTACAGGCGTGACAGGTGCCCCGGCGAGCGCCCTGCAACCATCACGTTACCCAGTGCTCCACATTTCTGTGAAACCCCACCTGACCTGCGATTTTGCTTGGATTTCCAAGTAAATCGGGGAGGTGTGGAAGCGTGCTGGTCACAGCCCTGCTTCAACGCCGAAGCAACGGAACGTTAACCCGCTCACCCGTGTCACGGGAAGAGTCGAATTGTTTGCGTGTGAACCCGGCTGCGCCGCTTATGCCATCCGTATCCAGGGCGAGAAGGACGGAAGCAGCGGAATCATTTGACAAAGCCCACGACACGCTCACTGCGTGACCGAAAGCGATCACCGGCGACCGCCTGTGACAAGCCCCAGCTCACGGCGGTTTTTCGTGCCCTAACATCTGCGGCGTGCCGCGCTCATGTGTACCACCCCTTGTGTCCCTCGCGCCCCCTCTGGGCGCCCTGCTGCGCCTGTACGCCGCCGGTACCGCCCTCACCTGTGAGCCGGTCGACCAGGGCCTGCTGAACCGCGGCTACCGGCTGCGCACCACCCGCGGCCGCTACTTCCTCAAGCACCATTTCGATCCGGACACCGCCGACCCGGCCGCCATCGAGCGCCGGCACCGCGCCACCCAGCGCCTGGCCGACCTCGGTGTCCCCGTCGCCGTACCGCTCGCGCATCGCGAGGGCCGTACGGTCGCCGTCGTCGGCGGCCACGCCTACGCCCTGCACCCCTGGATCGACGGCAGACACCGCCACGGCGGACAGCTCACGCGGGGGGAGAGCGCACGCCTCGGGGCGCTCCTTGGCGCCGTGCACGCCTGTCTTGAGCGCGTGATGCCGCCCAAGGGGCGCACGCGCCCTGCCACGAGCCCCCACCCCGTGGAGAGCGCGGACCCCGCCGACACCTTCGCGCTCATCGATGACCTGCTCGCCCATGTGCGCCGGCACCGCCCCGCCGACGCCTTCGACGAGCTGGCCCGGCACCGGCTGCTGGAACGCCGGACGCTCCTGGAGCAGCACACGGACCGGCGCCCGCCGCGCGGCGGGCCGGTGGGCTGGGTGCACGGCGACTTCCACCCGTTCAACGTGCTCTACAAGGACGACACCCCGGCGGCCATCGTCGACTGGGACCGGCTGGGCGTGCAGCCCCGCGCGGAGGAGGCCGTACGCGCCGCGGCGATCTTCTTCGTACGCCCCGCGGGCACCCTGGACCTGCCGAAGGTACGCGCGTACGCGCGCGCGTACCGGCGCGCGGCCGGCGCCAGACCCGCCGAGCTGGCAGCCGCCGTGCACCGGGTGTGGTGGGAGCGGCTGAACGACTTCTGGATGCTGCGCTGGCACTACGAACGCGGTGACACGCGCGCGGACTGCCAGTTCCCGGCCGCGTCGGCGCTCGCGGTGTGGTGGACACGCGAGTACGACGCGGTGTGCGACGCGTTCACCGAGTGACGGCGCCTGCCCTGCCAGTGCCGGTTCAGGGGGACGCCGTGGAGGGCGGTGCCGGAGTCGTTCAGCCGGTGGTGTTGCCCACGCCTCCGTCCGCCGCGTTCCCGACGGTGGTACCACCGTTGGCGGTGCCGGTGGGGTCGGTGGGGCCGGTGGGGCCGGTGCCACCGGTGTCCGTGCCGCCGGTGGTCGTGCCACTGTCCGTGCCGCCGCCGGTGGGGCTCTGGGACTGCGACGGCGCGGTCTGCGTGTCCGTCGGCTGGTCCGTCGGCCCCGTGCTCTGCGACTGCGAGGTCTGCGGGTCCGACGGGGTGTAGTCGGACCCGCCCGAGGTCGAGCCCGAGCCGTTGTCAGTGGCCGTGTCCGAGGGCTGGTCCGTGGTGTTGTCCGACGGGGTCGGTGAGGTCGTGTCGTCCTTGGTGCTCTGGGACTGCGTCGCCGGCGGCGTCGTGTCGGTGCCCGTACCGGTGCCGCCGGTGTTGTGGTTCAGTGCGAACGCGACACCGGCCGCGATCGCGATCACCGCGAGCACGGCGAGGATCCACAGCTTTCCGCGGCCGCTGCCCCTGTTGCCGTGCCCCTCGAAGCCGCCGTCGTCGCCGCCTCGGTAGCCCTGCGGCAGGATCGGCTGAGGAATCTGCGTCGTCCCGGCGCCGAAGTCGCCCGGGTGCTGCATCGCGGTCGTCCCGGTGAAGCCGCCCGCCGGGGTGTGCCGGCCGTCGTGCGCCTCCACCGGGCCGGTGTTCCAGGTGCCGCTGTGCCCGCCCTGGTCGTACAGCATCTGCAGGCCGTACTGGACCAGGCCGCGCATCTCCTCGGCCGTCTGGAAGCGGTCGTCCGGCTCCTTGGCGAGCGAGCGCATGACCAGGCCATCCAGCTCCGGCGGGCAGCCGTCGGAGACCGCGGAGGGCGGGGTGGGGATGTCCTGGACGTGCTGGTAGACCACCGACAGCGGGGTCTCGCCGGTGAACGGCGGCCGCAGCGCGAGGAGTTCGTACAGCAGGCAGCCGGTCGCGTAAAGGTCGGAGCGGTGGTCCACGGCCTTGCCGAGCGCCTGCTCCGGGGAGAGGTACTGCGGCGTGCCCATGACCATGCCGGTCTGTGTCATCGTTGTCGACGCGCCGTGCAGGGCGCGCGCGATGCCGAAGTCCATCACCTTGACGGCGCCGCTGTTCGTGATGATCACGTTGGCGGGCTTGATGTCGCGGTGCACGATGCCGTGCTGATGCGAGTAGGCGAGCGCGTCGAGCACCCCGGAGACGATGATCAGGGCCTGCTCGGGACCCGGCGCCTCGGCGTTCAGCAGCAGATCGCGGATGGTGCGGCCCTCGACCAGCTCCATCACGATGTACGGCACGGACTGGCCGCCGACGAAGTCCTCGCCGGAGTCGTACACGGCGACGATCGCGTGGTGGTTGAGGCCGGCGACGGACTGCGCCTCACGCGTGAAGCGGGCCTTGGAGACCGGGTCCTCGGCCAGGTCCGCGCGCAGCAGCTTCACCGCGACGGTGCGGCCCAGACGGACGTCCTCGGCCGCGAACACCTCGGCCATGCCGCCCCGGCCCAGCCGGTGCGTCAGCCGGTACCGGCCGTCGCCGACGAGCCCGCCGTTGCCCCAGTTCTCCGGCGCGTCCGACATACCGCCGCCACTCGCCTCGGGGTCGGACGGGCCCTGGGCGCGCTGCGTCTGGTCCATCAGTCCTCGCCGTCGTTTCTGCCCGCGGTGCGCGCGGTGTTGTTACGGTCTCCGTCGGCCACGCTACAGCCTCGGCGTGAGCCACCGGTTCGGATCCGGAACCGGAACCGGCCGAAGCCTGACCGGCCATGAAACCTGTAGCACGCGCTGTCGTGCAAATTCTGTGTGGCGGTCGTACGCCCCCTGTAACGCTTGCACGGCGCTTCTTGCGCGTACGGTCACGGAACGGGCACCGAGCTTGACGTGTCAGTGCCCTGGGGCAGACTTGGCCGGGAATGACACATTCGATCAAGGCCCGTGCGATGAGCGAAGGTGCCGGACGGCCAGTGGGGGACACGGAGAGATGAGCCAGGACGGCGCACACGGCCGGTACACGGGGCAGTCGCTGGCCGGCGGCCGATACCAGCTGCGGGACCTGCTCGGCGAGGGCGGCATGGCCTCGGTGCACCTGGCGTACGACGCCGTGCTCGATCGCCAGGTCGCGATCAAGACCCTCCACACGGAACTCGGCCGGGAACAGGCCTTCCGCGAGCGCTTTCGCCGCGAGGCCCAGGCCGTGGCGAAGCTCACGCACACCAACATCGTGTCGGTCTTCGACACCGGCGAGGACGATCTCGGCGGTCTGACGACTCCGTACATCGTCATGGAGTACGTCGAGGGCCGCCCGCTGGGCTCGGTCCTGGAGCAGGACATCCGGCAGTACGGCGCGATGCCCGCCGACAAGGCGCTGAAGGTCACCGCGGACGTGCTGGCCGCGCTGGAGATCAGCCACGAGATGGGGCTGGTCCACCGCGACATCAAGCCGGGCAACGTGATGGTGACCAAGCGCGGCGTGGTCAAGGTCATGGACTTCGGCATCGCCCGCGCCATGCAGTCCGGTGTGACGTCGATGACGCAGACCGGCATGGTCGTCGGCACCCCGCAGTATCTGTCGCCCGAGCAGGCCCTCGGCCGTGGCGTGGACGCCCGTTCCGACCTGTACTCGGTCGGCATCATGCTGTTCCAGCTGGTCACCGGGCGGCTGCCGTTCGACGCGGACTCGCCGCTCGCGATCGCGTACGCGCATGTGCAGGAGGAGCCGGTCGCGCCCTCCTCGATCAATCGTGCGCTGCCGCCCGCGGTGGACGCGCTGGTCGCCCGCGCGCTGAAGAAGAACCCGAACGAGCGTTTCCCGACCGCCGAGGCCATGCGCGACGAGTGTCTGCGCGTCGCCGCGTCCTTCCAGGTGGCCGCGCCGAGCATCGTGCCGGGCGCCGGGCCGACGCAGAGCGGCGCGGGCGTCGGCTCCGCAGTCTTCCCGCCGGTCGACCGGACCGCCCAGCCGGCCCCCGGCCCGGTCCAGGCGCCGTACCAGCCGGGCCCGTACGGCGCCCCGCAGACGCCCGCCCCGGCCTACGGCTATCCCCAGCAAGGGCAGCCCGGCGGCTACCAGACGCCGCCCTCGATGGGGTACGGCCCGCAGGCTCCGCAGGCCGCGCCGACCCCGCCGCCGTACGCCATGTCGCCGCAGACGGCCGGGCAGCCGTCCGCTCCGGGCTCCGGCGGTGGCAAGAGCAACAAGCCGGTGATCATCGGCTCGGTCGCGGTGTCGCTCGTCGCGGTCGTCGCCCTGATCGTCGCGCTGACGCTGAACAACAGCGGCGGTGACGACAAGGGCGGGGGCGGCGGCGCGAGCGCCTCGGCGTCCGCCTCCCACCAGGCGGGCTACCGCGGGCCGGACCGGACCCGGGTGATCGACAAGACCAAGTGCACGGATCCGACGGAGTCCTGGAACGACCCGAAGAAGGTGCAGCTGCCCGACTTCCGGTACAAGGACATCGACTCGGTGAAGGCGTGCTTCCAGGCCGCGAAATGGCAGTACAAGGTCAAGCCCGAGGCCGACAACACCTGGGGCGACGGCACCGTGCTGGACCAATTCCCCGCCGCGGGCGCGGTCATCGACCCGAAGAACCCGGGCACCATCGAGCTGAGCGTCTCGACGGGCAATCCCAGCTGAGAACGCCGCCAGATCCGTCGGCCCGCTCAACCCGGACTGACAACTGACAAGCCTCGCGCACAAGGTCGGGCCCGGCACTTCCGTGCCGGGCCCCGGTCGTTTCGGGTACGGCCTGGGTCGTTACAGGTACGGGCCGCCGGCGCGGCCGCCGGCGCGCGGGTCGTCGCCGCCCTCGTGTCCCGTCACCCCGGGCGGAAGTGCGCGGCGCATCTGCTCCAACTGGGCCCGCGCGGCCATCTGCTGGGCGAACAGCGTCGTCTGGATCCCGTGGAAGAGGCCTTCCAGCCAGCCCACCAACTGCGCCTGTGCGATGCGCAGTTCCGCGTCGCTCGGGGTGGCGTCGTCGGTGAACGGCAGGGACAGCCGCTCGAGTTCCTCGACCAGCTCCGGCGCGAGGCCGTCCTCCAGCTCCTTCACCGAGCTGGCGTGGATCTCCTTCAGCCGCACCCGGCTCGCCTCGTCCAGAGGAGCCGCGCGCACCTCCTCCAGGAGCTGCTTGATCATGCTGCCGATCCGCATCACCTTGGCCGGCTGTTCCACCTGCTCCGTCACCGGGGTCTCACGGGACTCCATGTCCCCGTTGCCGCCGCCGAGCGCCATCCCGTCCTGGCCTACGACGAGGATCTGAGGGTTTTCCGGCGACCGTTCGTTCCTCGGCATCTCCATGCCGCCATTCTCTCGCACCCGTATACCTCATCACCGTGGTGCCCCCTCTTGGGGCTGATCCACCGTTTAGACCCGACGGCCCACTCTGAAATGCCCCGTTCGCCCTTGAATGTGAGGCTTATCTCCGTCGGTCAACCATCGATCACGACATCCGGGCTCCGGGAGGTCACCGACGTGACTCCATGGCTGCGCACCACACGCCGCTGCATACGGCTGCTTCTCGTCCTCGCGGTGGCCCTGCCCGCGTACGACGCGCTCACCGAGCACGCCACGACGGCGTACACCACCGACCCCGGCGCGAGAAGCTCCGCCACCCCCGGGCCCGCAGACCAGCCGACTCCCTACGGCGCGGATCACCCCGCACGCGGAACCGCGGACCGACCCGGACACTCGGCGCACGGCGGCCGCGAACCCATGACCGGCGCCACCCCGGAGCCCCAGGGCCCCACCGGCCCCGATCCCGGCCGGATTCCCGTTCACGGTCACGGTCACCGTCACCGTCACAGCCATTCCCCGGCTGTCTGGCCCTCGCCCGTCTCCCCCATGATCCCCATCCCCCCCATACCCTCCGATTCCGCCTCCGCCTCGTACCGTCCGACGGTCGTCGAGCCGACCCGTGCGGGCAGCCGGGCCGGCGAGGGGCGGATGCGGCCGGGCCGGCCGGACGGCCCCGCGGCCGAGGTGGAGGGCGACGACGACCCCGTCCCCACCCAGGCCCCGGGCACGACCCAGGCCCCGGGCACCGGTCGGGCGGAGGAACCGGAGACCGCACAGCTCCCGACCACGACGCCGACGGCCTCGACGGTCCCCGACGAGGCGGGCCTCAACCACCCCCCGCCCCGGAACACCGCCCCCCAGCACGAGAACACCTCGGGGCCGGTCCTCCAGATACTGCCCCTGGGCACCGGTCTGGTGCTCATAGGCCTGGGCCTGGCCCTGGCCCTTCTGGGCCTTCGACTCCGCAGAGACTGACCGGCCCGGCCGCTACCGGCCGCACTCGCCGAACCGGCACTCGGGCACCCGGCAACAACCCGTAGCCCGGCACCCGGCACCGCTCCAACTCGCCGACGTCATGACCTCCCCAGCGTTACGACGTCCCCAGCCTTACGCCGTCACCAGCAGCACCTTCCCCACATGCCCGCTGGCCTCCACCACTCGATGCGCCTCGGCCGCCTCGGCCATCGGCACCTCCCGATCCACCACCGGCCGCACATGCCCCCCGGCCAGCAACGGCCACACATGCTCCCGCGCCGCGGCCACGATCGCCGCCTTCTCGCTCAGCGGACGCGCCCGCAGGGAGGTCGCACTGATCGCGGCCCGCTTGCTCAGCAGCGTGCCGATGTTCAGCTCCCCCTTCACCCCGCCCTGCATACCGATGATCGCGAGCCGCCCACTGACGGCAAGCGCCTGGAGATTGCGGTCCAGATACTTCGCGCCCATGTTGTCGAGGATGACGTCGGCCCCCGCACCCCCGGTGGCCTGCTCGATCTCGGCGACGAAGTCCTGCTCGCGGTAGTTGATGAGAATGTCCGCGCCCAGTTCGGCGCACCGCTCCAGCTTCTCCTTCGTGCCGGCCGTCACCGCGACCTTGGCCCCGACGGCCTTGGCGAGCTGGATCGCCATGGTGCCGATGCCGCTGGACCCGCCGTGCACAAGCAGCGTCTCACCGGGCCGCAGATGGGCGATCATGAACACGTTGGACCAGACCGTGCAGACGACCTCGGGCAGCGCGGCCGCCCGCTTGAGGTCGACCCCCTCGGGCACGGGCAGCAACTGCCCGGCCGGTACGACGACCTTCTCGGCGTACCCGCCGCCCGAGAGCAGCGCGCACACCTCGTCGCCGACGGCCCAGCCGGACACTCCGGATCCGAGCGCGGCGATCCTGCCGGAGCACTCCAGGCCGGGGTAGGCGGAGGCACCGGGCGGCGGGTTGTAGAAGCCCTGCCGCTGCAGGATGTCGGCTCGGTTGACGGCGCTGGCCACCACCCCGACCAGCACCTCGCCCTCGCCGGGCACCGGATCGGGGACCTCCGCCCACACCAGTGCCTCGGGACCACCAGGTTCGGGAATCGTGATCGCATACATGCCCGTGACGCTACTCCTCGGGGATGGCGTCTCCGGGGCAGACCCGCTAGCGCGAATACGCCCACACGATGGTCACCCGCCGGCCCACCTCATCCCGCGCAGCACCGGACGTTTCACGTGAAACACACCTCGATTCCGGCGGTCGCCCATGGCAGATCCAGGAGTTCCGTCTCCTCACCCTGCCGTGCTCCGCCCGGCGGTACGACGGCCAGCGCATCGGCGGCGGCGATTCCGCGGAGCATGGCCGGACCGTTGTAGTGCAGCGGTACGGCCCGGTCGCCGCGCAGCACCACGGGGATCAACCGGGTGTCATACGGATGCCCCTGGACCGCCTCGCTGAGCGGCAGCGTGTACCGCTCGGGGGCCGGGTGGGCGGCCAGCGTGCGCAGAAGGGGCTCGGCGAGCGTGAGCAGGCCGGAGACGGCCGCGAGGGGGTTGCCGGGCAGGCCGACGAGGTGCTGGGCGTCCTTGGTGCGGGCGAGCAGCATGGGATGGCCGGGCCGCACCTTGACACCGTCGACGAGGAGTTCGGCGCCGATGCGTTCCAGGATGGGGTGGACGTGGTCGACGGGTCCGCCCGCGGTGCCGCCCGTGGTGACGATGAGGTCGGCCGCGGAGCCCGTGACGGCCCGGCACAGGGCCTCGGCGTCGTCGCCGATCCGGCGCACCGCGACGACCTCGGCGCCGAGCGCGCGCAGCCACGGCGGCAGCATGGGGCCGAGCGCGTCCCGGATCAGCCCGTCGCGCGGCAGTCCCTCGGCCAGCAGTTCGTCGCCGAGCACGAGGACTTCGGCACGGGGCCGCGGTACGGCGGTGACGGTGTCGTATCCGGCCGCCGCGGCGAGCCCCATGACGGCGGGGGTGACCCGGGTGCCGACCGGAAGCAGCTGGTCGCCGCTGCGGCACTCCTGGGCGCGCGGGCGGATGTCCTGGCCGTGCACGATCTCGCGCGTGGCGTGGAGCCGCCCCTGTGCGTCGGTACGGCCGTGCTCGCTGCGCAGGACTGCGGTGGTGTCGGCCGGGATGCGGGCACCGGTGGCGATACGCACCGCCTCACCGTCGGTGAGCGGCTCGGGCTGCGCGTGCCCGGCGAGCACGCCCTCGTCCCGTACGTCCCAGGGTCCGGGTCCGGCGACCGCCCAGCCGTCCATCGCGGAGGTGTCGAAGGAGGGCAGGTCGGTGAGCGCGTCGAGCGGGGCGGCCAGGACCAGGCCGAGGGCGTCGCCGAGCGGCATGGAGACGGGGGCGCGGCGGGTCCGGGCGCGTGCGGCGCGGGCGGCGATCTCGCGGGCCCGGGCCCAGGGGGTGGCCCGGTGCGGCTCGCCGTGCGCTTCGGGTGCCGGAGCGGGGACCTGGCCCGCGCGGTCGTCCTTGGCTTCCCTCACGAGGGCCAGGGCCTCCTCGACGTCGAGGTCGTCGCAGTCCTCGGCGGGCGCTCCGGCCCGGGTTCCGGGGGCGGTCATCCGGCGTCCGGGGCGCTCGGGCCCCCGCTGTTCTCTTTCCCGCTCCCGTTGCTTTCTTCCTCCCAGCGCACCGCGAGCGCGGCCGCCTTGCGGGCGGCCTCGGCGACCGCGTCGGGGCCGCCCTTGCCCTGGGCCGCGGCGTAACCGACGAGGAAGGTGGTCAACGGGGCGGCGGGCCGGGCCACGCCGTGCGCGGCGTCACGGGCCAGGTCGAGCAGGACGCCGGTGTCGACGTCCAGGTCGATGCCCAGCTCGTCCTTGACTGCGGAGATCCATTCATCCAACACGTGCCCATGCTCCCTGATGCGTGCCCTGGCGTTGACGAGGTCGTCCCAGGTGTCGCAGTCGAAGGACGCGAGCGGGTCCGGGACGCGGGTGAGGCTGAGGGCGCCGGTCAGCCGGCGCAGGGGCAGTCCGGTCAGGCCGTCGGGTCCGGCCGCGAGGGCGGCCAGTTCGCGGCGGAGCGCGGCGGTGCGGTAGGCGGCCACGAGCGGCTGGTCGCGGCCGTCGGCGTCGGTGAGCAGCGCACCGTCGGCGCCGGTGGCGCCGAGGGCGGTCAACAGGCATTGCAGCGTCGCCGGCCGGACGAAGGGCAGATCGGCGGAGAGGACGACCGCGTGCTCGGCGGTGGTGTGCCGCAGGCCGGCTTCCAGTGCCGCGACCGGTCCCGCACCCGGCGGCTCCTCGCGCGCCCAGCGCACCGGCCGCGCGGTGGGCCGCCGGTCGGCCACCACGACGGTCGTGCCGGCGCCCGCGCAGGCCGCGAGCACCCGGTCGAGCAGCGCCCGGCCGCCGACCCGCAGACCGGGCTTGTCGGCGCCGCCGAGCCGCCGGGCGGCGCCGCCGGCCAGCACGACGGCGTCGTACGGCACGGGCGTCCCGGGAGCGGCGAGGGCGTTGTCGGTCACCCCCCGAGTATGTCCCGAGGTGCGCGGGTCATATCTTCCGCGGGGCCCTTCTTCCGGGCCCCGCGTGCATCACAGGGTGCGCAGGAGCACCGCCGGCTGTTCCACGCAGTCCGCCACGTACCGCAGGAAGCCGCCCGCCGTGCCGCCGTCGCACACCCGGTGGTCGAAGGTGAGCGAGAACTGCACGACCTGACGCACGGCCAGCTCGCCTTCGTGCACCCACGGTTTGGGGACGATCCGGCCGACGCCGAGCATGGCCGCCTCGGGGTGGTTGATGATCGGCGTGGAGCCGTCGACACCGAAGACGCCGTAGTTGTTCAACGTGAAGGTCCCGCCGGTGAGTTCCCCGGGGGTGAGCGTCCCGGTGCGGGCGGCTTCGGTGAGCCGGGCGAACTCCGCGGTCAGTGCCTCGGCGTCGCGCGCATGGGCGTCCCGGACGACCGGCACGACGAGCCCGCGTTCGGTCTGCGCGGCGAACCCGAGGTGGACCTGGTCGAGCTGGACGATCTCGCGGGCCTCGGTGTCGACGTAGGAGTTCAGCTCGGGGAATCGGGCGAGCGCAGCCGTGCAGATGCGGGCGAGCAGCGCGAGCAGGGAGATCTTCGGTCCGCCGGCCGCGTTCATCGCAGCACGCGTGCGCATGAGTTCGGTCGCGTCGGCGTCGACCCAGCAGGTGGCGTCCGGGATCTCCCGGCGGCTGCGGGAGAGCTTGTCGGCGACGGCGCCGCGCACGCCCTTGAGGGGGATGCGGGTGCCCCCGGCGCGTGTGGCCGAGGCGGCGGCTGCCGACGGGCTCACTGCGCGGACCGGCTCCTGCACCACGGGCGCCGGGGTGGCCCTGGCCCGCAGGGCGCCCTCGACGTCCGCGCGCAGGATCAGCCCGTCCGGGCCCGAGCCCGCGAGCTGCCGCAGGTCCACACCGCCCTCGCGGGCCAGCCGGCGGACCAGGGGAGAGATCACGGGGACCGGGCCCTCGGCGTGGAACGCGTCCAGGCGCGCGTGGGCCGTCCCGGTTGGCGCCGTGCCGTTGGAGGCGGCCGGTCCGTCCGGTCGCGCCGCCCCGAAGGCGGCAGCCGGGCTCTGCCGCCCGGCCGGGCCCGTGCCGGAGGGCGCGCTCGTGCTCCGTGCGCCGTCCACACCGGTGTTCGCGGCACCCGTCGCCAGTGGCGTCGGCCGCACCCTCCGGCGCCGGGCCGGAGCTTCCGAGGTGCCGTATCCGACCAGGACGTTGCCCGATCCCTCGCCGTCCGCCGCTGGGGCCTGCGGTCCCACCGCCACCGTCAACAGGGGCGCACCGACCGGTAGTTCGGTGCCCTCCTCGCCGAAGCGGGCGGTGACCACACCGCCGTACGGGCAGGGCACCTCCACCATCGCCTTGGCCGTCTCGACCTCGACGACCGGCTGGTCGACGGCGACTACGTCACCGACCTGGACCAGCCAGCGGACGATCTCCGCCTCGGTGAGTCCCTCGCCGAGGTCGGGGAGCTTGAACTCCAGCACCTGTGCCATCAGCCCTCGGCCTCCCACTGCAGCCGGGCCACGGCGTCCAGGATGCGGTCGACGCCGGGCAGGTGGTGCCGCTCCAGCATGGGCGGCGGGTAGGGGATGTCGAAGCCGGCCACGCGCAGCACCGGCGCCTCCAGGTGGTGGAAGCAGCGCTCGGTGATCCGGGCCGCGATCTCGCCGCCCGGTCCGCCGAACCCGGTGGACTCGTGGACGACGACCGCGCGTCCGGTGCGTCGTACGGCCGTGCAGACCGTCTCGTCGTCGAACGGCACCAGCGAGCGCAGGTCGATCACCTCCAGGTCCCAGCCCTCGGCCTGGGCGGCCTCGGCGGCCTCCAGGCAGACCGGCAGGGAGGGGCCGTAGGTGATCAGCGTGGCGCTGCGGCCCGGCCGGCGCACCACCGCGCGGCCGATGGGCTCCACGTCCGTGGGGTGCTCGGGGTTCCAGGAGTCCTTCGACCAGTACAGCCGCTTGGGCTCCAGGAAGACGACCGGGTCGTCGGAGGCGATGGCCTGGCGCAGCAGGCCGTAGGCGTCGGCGACGGTCGCGGGCGTGACCACGTGCAGTCCGGGCGTGGCCATGTAGTAGGCCTCGGAGGAGTCGCTGTGGTGCTCGACGCCGCCGATGCCGCCGCCGTAGGGGACGCGGACGGTGATGGGCAGGGGCATCCGGCCGCGCGTGCGGTTGCGCATCCGGGAGACATGGCTGATGAGCTGCTCGAACGCCGGGTAGGCGAAGGCGTCGAACTGCATCTCCACCACCGGGCGCAGGCCGTACATGGCCATGCCGACGGCGGTGCCGAGGATGCCGGCCTCGGCGAGCGGGGTGTCGGTGCAGCGGTCCTCGCCGAACTCCTTGGCGAGGCCGTCGGTGACCCGGAAGACACCGCCGAGGGTGCCGACGTCCTCGCCCATGACGTGCACGGCCGGGTCGGCGGCCATCGCGTCGCGCATCGCGCGCGTGAGGGCCTGCGCCATGGTGGCGGGCTTGACGGCGACGGTGGTCATCGGGCGCCGCCTTCCTGCTCGCCGTGCCGCTCCTGCTCGGCTTCCAGCTCGGCCCGCAGCAGGGCGCGCTGTTCGCGCAGTTGGGCGGTGGTCTCGGCGTAGACATGGTCGAAGAGGGCCATGGGGTCCAGTTCGGGGTCGCGGTTCATGCGTTCACGCAACGAGGCTGCCATCGCCTCGGCATCCTTCCGGGCGGCCTCGATGCCGGCCTCGTCGAGCAGCCCGCGCTCGGTCAGCTCGTGCTCCAGCAGCTCGATCGGGTCGTGGGCGCGCCAGGCCTCGACCTCGGCGTCGCCTCGGTAGCGGGTGGCGTCGTCGGCGTTGGTGTGGGCGTCGATGCGGTACGTCACCGCTTCCACGAGGGTCGGTCCGCCGCCCGCGCGCGCGTGCCGTACCGCGTCGCTGAGGACCTCGTGCACGGCCGCCGCGTCGTTGCCGTCGACCAGCCGGCCCGGCATGCCGTATCCGACGGCCTTGTGGGCCAGGGAGGGCGCGGCGGTCTGCTTGGCGAGCGGGACGGAGATGGCGAAGCCGTTGTTCTGCACGAGGAAGACGACCGGCGCCTGCCAGACGGCGGCGAAGTTCAGGGCCTCGTGGAAGTCGCCCTCGCTGGTGCCGCCGTCGCCGACCATGGCGAGCGCGACGACGTCGTCGCCCTTGAGGCGGGCGGCGTGCGCCAGGCCGACGGCGTGCGGCAGCTGGGTGGCCAGCGGTGTGCTGAGCGGGGCGACCCGGTGTTCGCAGGGGTCGTAGCCGCTGTGCCAGTCGCCGCGCAGCAGGGTGAGGGCCTCGACGGGGTCCACGCCCCGGGCGACGACGGCGAGGGTGTCGCGGTAGCTGGGAAAGAGCCAGTCGCGCTCTTCCAGGGCCAGGGCGGCGGCGACCTCGCAGGCCTCCTGGCCGGTGCTGGAGGGGTAGACGGCGAGGCGGCCCTGCTTGGTGAGCGCGGTGGCCTGCGTGTTGTAGCGGCGGCCGCGCACCAGCTGGGCGTAGAGCCGGCGCAGCAGGTCCGGGTCGGCCTTGGTGGCCGCCTCGGTGCCGAGGACGCGGTAGGGCTCGGCGTCGGGCAGCAGCGGCGCGGGGTCCATACGGGGCTGCCAGGCGGGCGGCGGCGATGGCCGGTACGCGCCCCGCTGCTCCATGACCGTCATGACGGCACCTCCTCGTGGGAGCGGCTACGGGAGGCGCGTCGGCTGTGAGGCGCCTCACCAACCGATTGTTCGGTCGTTGGCACATTTTGGCTACAGCCCCCTCCAGGCTGTGGACAAACGGTTCTCCACAACCTGCAATGAACGCAGGACGTCCACGGCGAGGGAGCGGGGGGCAATGGCATCTGAACAAATGGCCGACGGACCGCAGGACGGCACCGCGCTCCCGCTGTCACGCCCGCTGGACGGCACGGCGCTGCCGCCGCCGCGCCCGCTGGACGCCATCGATCAGGACATCCTGAAAATTCTCCAGGCGGACGGCCGTGCCTCGATACGGTCCGTGGCCGAGCGCGTCCACGTCTCGCGCGCCAACGCCTACGCGCGTATCAACCGGCTCGTCGAGGACGGGGTGATCCGGGGTTTCAGCGCGCGCGTGGACCACGAGCGGGCGGGGCACGGCACCTCGGCGTACATCACGCTGAAGATCGTCCAGAACACCTGGCGCACGGTCCGCGAGCAGCTCAGGCAGCTGCCCGGTGCCTCACACATCGCGCTCGTGGGCGGTGACTTCGACGTGCTGCTACTGGTGCACACGCCCGACAACCGGGCGCTGCGCGAGCTGGTGCTCACGCGGCTCCAGGCGATCCCCGAGGTGCTCAGCACCCGCACGCTGCTGGTGTTCGAGGAGGAGGACCTGGAGCCGGAGGCGTGAGCAGGGGAGACAGGCTCAGCTCTGCTTGAGGCCCGCGAAGACCAGCCGGACCACGGCGTCGGCCACCTCGCGTTCGCCGACGCCGCGCGGGTCCGGCCGGTACCACTCCACGATCGAATTGATCATTCCGAAGACCAGCCGGGTGGCCAGCCGGACCTCGATGTCGCCGCGTACGTCCCCGTCGGCCGCCGCGGCCTTCAGCAGTTCCGCCACCCGGTGGTCGAAGTCGCGCCGCCGCTCCAGCGCCCACCGCTCGGTGGCGGTGTTGCCGCGCACCCGCAGCAGCAGCGTCACGTACGGCAGCTCGCCTATGAGCACCTCGACCATGCGCCGTACGACGTGCTCCAGCCGGTCGACGGCCCGCCCCACGCGCGCGTGCTCCTCGTCCAGGATGGCGAACAGCCCGTCCAGGGCGCGGCTGACGGCCCGGCGCAGCAGTTCCTCCTTGCCGCTGACGTGGTGGTAGATAGACGACTTGGAGATGCCGGCCGCCTTGGACAGGTGCTCCATGGAGGTGCCGTCGTATCCGCGCTCGTTGAACACCTGGACGGCCACGGAGAGCAGCGTCTCGGGCGTGTAGGTGTCGCGCTTGGCCGTGGTCATGAGGTGCCCTCCCGCTTGTCGTCGATGGCGTACGCGTGGCGGTAGAGCGCGAGGGAGGGCGCGTAGCGTCCGGAGGGGTCCCGCTCGTGCATCTCGTCCAGGACGTCGAAGGCGAACTCACGTCCGAGCCTGCGGTCCCACTCGAAGGGGCCGAGCGGGTAGTTCACCCCGAGGCGCATGGCCGTGTCGATGTCCTCCTCGGTGGCGACGCCCTTGGCGACGGCGTCGTGGGCCAGGTCGATGATCCTGGCGACCGTGCGCGCGACGATCATGCCGGGGACGTCGCCGATGACGCTGACGTCCTTGCCGAGGGCCTGGAAGAGACCGACGGCCTCGGCGAGGGTGCGCGGCGAGGTGTCCTGGGAGGCGGACAGGGCGACGCGGGTGGCGGTGCGGTAGTCGAGGGCGAGGTCGAAGTAGACGACGTCGCGGAACTCCACGGAGGTCTGGCCGTCGGCGAGCACCAGCTGGCCGCCGCCGGGCAGCACCAGGCGGGTGCCGTTGTCCTCGGCCTCCTCGCGGACCTGGATGCCCGCCTCGCGGATCAGCGTGAGCAGTTCGGCCGCCGGGCCGAGGCCGCCCTCGGCGACGACGTAGGCGGGCGGCTGCTCCTTGTCGGCGGTGTGCGGCTCGGGCCGCTCGGCGCCCTCGGCGTGGTCGTACCAGCCATGGCCCGTCTTGCGGCCGAGACGGCCGGACTCCACCAGTCGGCGCTGGGCCAGGGACGGGGTGAAGCGCACGTCCTGGAAGAAGGACTGCCACACCGAGTGGGTGACGGACTCGTTGACGTCCTGCCCGATCAGGTCGGTCAGCTCGAAGGCACCCATCCTGAAGCCGCCGGACTCACGCAGGATCGCGTCGATCGTGGCCGGATCGGCGGCCTGGGCCTCGTAGACGGCGAAAGCCTCGGCATAGTACGGCCGGGCGATACGGTTGACGATGAAACCCGGAGTGTCGGCGCAGGCCACCGGGGTCTTGCCCCAGGCGCGGGCGGTCTCGTACGCGTGCGTGGCCGACGTGACGTCGGTGGCGAACCCGGAGACGACCTCGACCAGCGGCATGAGCGGGGCCGGGTTGAAGAAGTGCAGGCCCACGAAACGGCCGGGCCGGCGCAGGGCGCCGCCGATGGCCGTCACCGACAGCGAGGACGTGTTGGTGGCGAGCAGGCAGTCCTCGGCGACGATGTCCTCCAGCTCGCCGAAGAGCTGCTGCTTGACGTCCAGCCGCTCCAGGACAGCCTCGACGACCAGGGCGCAGTCCGCCAGCTCCGCGAGGTTTTCCACAGGCGTCAGGCGGGCGCGGGCCGCGTCCCGGTCGGCGGTCCCGAGCCTGCCCTTGTCCACGAGCCGGTCGAGGCGGGCGCCGATCGCCGCTGCCGCGTCCCGGGCACGCCCGGCGACGGCGTCGTACAGCCGCACGGGGTGGCCGGCGACCAGAGCGACCTGGGCGATGCCCTGGCCCATGGTGCCGGTGCCGACGACGGCCACGGGGCTGCTGAGGTCGAGTGCTGTCATGTCCGCGATCCTCCCGCACGGCGTTTTCCACAGATGCGGCAGGCCCCCTTGTCCCGACCGATCGTTCGGTTACTCTAGCTCTGACCGCCCGATCCCGCTGCTCTTTCTGCCAGGTCAAATGAACTCGACGAAGAGTTCTCCAGACGAGGAGTTGGTCCCGCATGGCCGCCGAACTGACCACCCACGAGCTCATCGCGAAGCACCGGCCCACCCTGGACCAGGCACTGGAAGCGATCCGCACGCGCGCGTACTGGTCCCCGCATCCCGAGCACCCCAAGGCCTACGGCGAGAACGGCAGCCTGGACGCGGCGGCGGGCAAGGCCGCCTTCGACGCCCTGCTGCACACCCGCCTCGACCTCGGCCAGCCCGGCACCGACGACTGGGTGGGCGACGAGGTCTCGCCGTACGGCATCGAGCTGGGCGTCGGCTACCCGCACGCTGACGTGGACGTGCTGATCCCCGCGATGAAGGCCGGGCAGCGGGCCTGGCGGGACGCGGGCGCGGAGACCCGGGCGCTGGTGTGCCTGGAGATCCTCAAGCGGATCAGCGACCGGACGCACGAGTTCGCGCACGCGGTCATGCACACCAGCGGCCAGGCCTTCATGATGGCGTTCCAGGCCGGCGGCCCGCACGCCCAGGACCGCGGCCTGGAGGCGGTGGCGTACGCGTACGCGGAGCAGGTCCGCACGCCCGAGACGGCCGAGTGGACCAAGCCCCAGGGCAAGCGCGACCCGCTGGCCCTCACCAAGCAGTTCACCCCGGTCCCGCGCGGCCTCGCCCTGCTCATCGGCTGCAACACCTTCCCGACGTGGAACGGCTACCCGGGCCTGTTCGCCTCCCTCGCCACCGGCAACGCGGTCCTGGTCAAGCCCCACCCGCGCGCGGTCCTGCCGCTCGCGCTCACCGTGCAGACCGCGCGCCAGGTGCTCAGTGAGACGGGCTTCGACCCGAACCTGGTGGCACTGGCCGCCGAGCGCCCCGGCGAGGGCATCGCCAAGACCCTCGCCACCCGCCCCGAGGTCCGGATCATCGACTACACCGGGTCGACGTCCTTCGGCGACTGGCTGGAGGCCAACGCCCGCCAGGCGCAGGTCTACACCGAGAAGGCCGGCGTCAACACGGTGATCGTGCACTCCACCGCCAGCTACAAGGGCATGCTGTCCAACCTGGCGTTCTCGCTGTCCCTGTACAGCGGCCAGATGTGCACCACCCCGCAGAACCTGCTCATCCCCCGGGACGGCATCCGCACCGACGAGGGCCCCAAGACCTTCGACGAGGTCACCGCCGACCTCGCCCGCGCGGTCGACGGCCTCCTCGGCGACGACGCCCGCGCGAACGCCCTGCTGGGCGCGATCGTCAACCCGGACGTCAAGGCCCGTCTGGAGGCCGCCGCCGGCCTCGGCGAAGTGGCTCTGGCCTCGCGGGAGATCAGCAACCCGGACTTCCCGGGGGCGGTCGTGCGCACCCCCGTCATCGTCAAGCTGGACGGCGCCAAGCCGGACGACGAGGCCGCCTACATGAGCGAGTGCTTCGGCCCGGTCTCCTTCGCCGTCGCGGTCGACTCGGCGAACGACGCGGTGGAGCTGCTGCGCCGCACGGTCCGCGACAAGGGCGCGATGACGGTCGGCGCCTACACCACCGACAGCGAGGTGGAGCGGGCCGTCGAGGAGGTGTGCCTGGAGGAGGCGGCGCAGCTGTCGCTCAACCTGACCGGCGGGGTGTACGTGAACCAGACCGCCGCGTTCTCCGACTTCCACGGCTCGGGCGGCAACCCGGCGGCGAACGCCGCGCTGTGCGACGGCGCGTTCGTCGCGAACCGGTTCCGGGTCGTCGAGGTGCGCCGGGAAGCCTAGGAACCCTGCAGCGCGCCCCCGGTCGCGCTCCAGTGGTACAGCGCCATCGCCACGCTGGTGGCGAGGTTGTAGCTGGAGACCTGGGGGCGCATCGGCAGCCGCAGCAGATGGTCGGCACTCGCGCGTAGCTGCGCCGACAGTCCGCTGCGTTCCGAGCCGAAGGCGAGGACGGCGTCGTCCGGGAGCTTCACGCCCCGGATGTCGTCGCCCTCGGGGTCCAGTGCGAACACCGGTCCCGGAGGCAGCTCGTCGACCGCCAGCCGCTCCACGGCCGTCGCGAAGTGCAGGCCGGCGCCACCGCGCACCACGGTGGGATGCCAGGGGTCGAGGGTCCCTGTGGTGACCACGCCGGTCGCCCCGAAACCGGCGGCCAGCCGGATCACGGCACCGGCGTTGCCCAGGTTGCGCGGGTTGTCCAGGACCACGACGGGCGCGGTGCGGGGCGTGTGGGTGAGCCTGCGCAGGTTGGCCTCGCGGGACGGCCGTACGGCGAGCGCGGCCACGCCGGTCGGATGGGGCCGCGGGACGAGCGAGGCGTACGCCTGCGTGGGCACTTCGGTGAGCAGCGCGTCGAGCGCGTCCCGTACGTCCGCGGCCAGATCCTCGGCGAGGGCGAGCGCGGCCCGCCGGTCGGTGGTGACCGCCACCGGGACCTCGGCCCCGAAGCGCAGCGCGTGCTTGAGGGCGTGGAAGCCGTCGAGCAGCACGGCGTCATCGGCGTGCTCGCGCCAGCGCGTCAGCGGATCGGTCATGCCGTGAACCCTACGCGGCCCTGCGCACTCTCCTCGGCGCTGCTTTCGGGGGAACGGGGCGCGGGCACCGTACGGCCCTCACGCCGGACGAGCGGCCCACGCGCGCGTGCGACCAGCGCACCGAGGCGGCGCAGGAACGGCGTCGGCAGGAAGACCGCGTCCGCGGTGATCATCGCCAGCGAGAAGAACGGCAGGCCGAGCACGACCGCGATCACCGCGTGCTCGGTCATCATCAGCACCAGCAGGACGTTCTTGATCCGCCGGTTGAACAGGGTGAACGGGAAGGCGACCTGCACCATGACCGTGCCGTAGGCCACGATCATCATGATCGTGCCGCTGGAGGACATGAGGTCGGCGAGCCCCGGCCAGGGCGAGAAGTAGTCCAGGTGGAGCGGGTAGTAGACGGCGGTGCCGTCCTGCCAGCGCGAGCCCTGGATCTTGTACCAGCCGGCCGTCGCGTAGATCAGGCAGGCCTCCGCCATGATCACGCACAGGGCGCCGTTGTGCAGGACGTTGGTGACGACGTCCAGCAGGATCCGCGGCTGGGGAGACTTCGCCCAGCGGCCGACGGCCCACCACACACCGAGCACCGCCCAGGCGGTCCACAGCAGCGCGGGGATCAGCCAGCCGTTGTCGAACCGGCCGGTGAACGCCGCCATGAGCAGCGCCAGGCCGGACACCGCCCACAGGGACGAGCCCACCGGGTCGACGGAGACCCGCTCCCCACGCGCGCGTGCCGCCTGGAGGCGCGCCGCCCGCCGCGCGTCCAGGGACCACACCTGCCCGCAGCGCGTGAACACGAGGTAGAAGGACATCAGGTGCAGGACGTTGTCGCCGCCGTCGCCCACGAAGACGCTGCGGTTCTGCAGCGACAACACCCCCACCATGAACAGCACGGACGCGGTCCGGGTGCGCCAGCCGAGCAGCAGCGCCGCACTGGCGAGGATCGCCAGCAGGTAGCAGCACTCGAACCACAGCTGCCCGTCGGACCACAGCAGGGCACTGAAGGCGTGGTTGTCGGCGGTCAGCTCCTTGGCGAGGTTCCAGCCCCAGGGCCCGGCCGGGCCGTACAGCTCCTGGCGGTGCGGGAACTCGCGCAGCAGGAACAGCAGCCAGGTCCCGGCGAACCCGATGCGTATGACGGCGCTCTGGTACGGCCCGAGAGCCGACTCGGTGACTTTGGCGACACCGCGCGAGAGGGTCAGGGAGAGCCTGGTCACCGCACACCTCCCGCTGCCTCGTCGGCCGTCACGGTCCACCAGGGCAGCACGCGGTAGACGGGCTTGTCGGACACGCGCTCACCGCTCCACTCGGGTGGCTGCACATTGGTGGTGCTGGAACGGATCTGCACGCGCTGTATGACACCGTCGCGGTCGGCCGGATAGGTCCGGTACAGGCGCATCACCACGATCCGGCGCAGGTACTGCTCGGAAAGGGCGCCGCGCATGCGGTCGGGGCGGTTGTCGGCGCTGTGCGTGGCGGTGAAGAAGTCCCAGGCGCGGCGCACCTCGTTCTGCTGGGCGTGGCTCGGCACCGGATTGCCGTCGATCGCGGCGCCGTCCTGGGCGGACAGGTCGGTCCATCCGGTGGTGCGCAGCCCGCCGTCCTTGGCTCGCACCACGGCGCGCACCTGGACGGCGATGTTCTGCTGCAGCGGGTTGGGCGCGAACAGCTTCCAGTTCTGCTCGAACTCCGGGTACACCCACTCGGCGACGGCGTTGCCGTGCTGCTTGGTCACCGTGTTCGTGGGGGCGAGACTGAGGAACACCATCAGCAGATGCACACAGGCGGCGACACCGACCACCGCGAGCGCCAGCGCCGCGGCGACCTGGTAGCCGGGGGAGAGGGCTGCCACGCCGGTACGGGGCGCAGCGGACGGCACGGCGCCCTCGTCCCCGGAAGCCGCCGCACCTTCACCGCGGACGGCAGCCGCGCCCGCCCGGGAATCCTTGCCCGCCCGAGGACCCACATCGAGAGAGGACTCCTCGTCGACCCGCGCATCCATGTCACTCGAGGACTCCATGCCTTCCTGGGAATCCACGCCGGTCGGGGAAGGCTCCGGGAGACGCGCCCGGGCCGACCCGCCGGGGTCGGGTCGGGCCCCCGGGTCCTCGTCGTACGCGTCCATTCCGCCCCGTCCCCCGTTTCGGCTCAGTCTTTCGGTTCAGTGGCCCGGCTCAGTGGTCCACCTCAGTGATGCGGTGTGCGCCACGAGCGCCCCACCGTTCACGTGCGCCACACTCGGCGTCAGCACGGAACGGTACTCAGCCCCGGCCGCCGGGCGCAGCCCCGGGTACAAGCCACGGCCGTGGTCCTAACCACGTGTACGGCCCGGCACCCCGCCCTACCCGCGCTTCCGCACGTTGTCCACAGGCTGCCCACCGGAGTTTTCCACAGCGGTTGACACCCCACGCCGGCCCGGCACACCATTGATGCGCACGGACCGAACGATCGGTCGGGACAGCCCCACCGCAGAGCCCGAGGTCAGGGGGACCGCATGGCCACAGCAGCCGCGCAGCACACGGCCCGCACAGAAGCGGACGGCGCACCGGACACCGCCGGCACGGCGGCCTTCCAGCACGCCTTCGACGCGGCCGTGGCCGCCGACGAACGCATCGAACCGCGCGACTGGATGCCCGACGCCTACCGCGCCACCCTGGTCCGGCAGATCGCCCAGCACGCGCACTCCGAGATCATCGGCATGCAGCCGGAGGCCAACTGGATCACCCGTGCGCCCTCCCTGCGCCGCAAGGCGATCCTCATGGCCAAGGTCCAGGACGAGGCCGGCCACGGCCTCTACCTGTACAGCGCGGCCGAGACCCTCGGCACCAGCCGCGACGAACTGCTCGGCAAGCTGCACAACGGCCGCCAGAAGTACTCCTCGATCTTCAACTACCCGACCCTGACCTGGGCCGACGTCGGCGCCATCGGCTGGCTCGTGGACGGCGCCGCAATCACCAACCAGGTCCCGCTGTGCCGCTGCTCCTACGGCCCGTACGCCCGCGCGATGGTGCGGATCTGCAAGGAGGAGTCCTTCCACCAGCGCCAGGGCTACGAACTGCTGCTGGCCCTCAGCAAGGGCACACCGGAACAGCACGCGATGGCTCAGGACGCGGTCGACCGCTGGTGGTGGCCCTCCCTGATGATGTTCGGCCCGCCCGACGACGAGTCCCAGCACTCCGCGCAGTCGATGGAGTGGAAGATCAAGCGCCACTCCAACGACGAGCTCCGCCAGCGCTTCGTCGACATCTGCGTCCCCCAGGCCGAGTCCCTCGGCCTCACTCTCCCCGACCCCGACCTGCGGTGGAACGAGGAACGCGGCCACTACGACTTCGGTCCGATCGACTGGACGGAGTTCTGGGAGGTCCTCAAGGGCAACGGCCCGTGCAACGAACAGCGGATCACCCAGCGCAGGCGCGCCCACGACGAGGGCACATGGGTACGGGAAGCGGCCGCCGCCTACGCGGCCAAGCGCACCGGCGGCACCGGCAGCACGCCCGGCGCGACCAGCACCGCTGAGACAGTCAACGACACAGCACACGCGACAGGAGCGGAGCGAGCATGAGCACCACCGACTGGCCCCTGTGGGAGGTCTTCGTGCGCTCCCGGCGCGGCCTCTCCCACACCCACGCCGGCAGCCTGCACGCCCCCGACGCGGAGCTGGCCCTGCGCAACGCCCGCGACCTGTACACCCGCCGCGGCGAGGGAGTCTCCATCTGGGTCGTCCCGGCCACCGCGATCACCGCGTCCTCACCGGACGAGAAGGACCCCTTCTTCGAGCCGGCCGCCGACAAGCCCTACCGGCACCCGACCTTCTACGAGATCCCGGAAGGGGTGAAGCACCTGTGACCGCCACCGGCCCCGCCACCGTCCCGGTGACCGCCGCCCTCGCCCTCGGCGACGACGCCCTGGTGCTCTCCCACCGGCTGGGGGAGTGGGCCGGGCACGCCCCCGTCCTGGAGGAGGAGGTCGCCCTCGCCAACATCGCCCTCGACCTGCTCGGCCAGGCCCGGGTCCTGCTGTCCATGGCCGGCGACGAGGACGAACTGGCCTACCTGCGCGAGGAGCGGGCCTTCCGCAACCTCCAGCTGGTCGAGCAGCCGAACGGCGACTTCGCCCACACGATCGCCCGCCAGCTGTACTTCTCCACCTACCAGCACCTGCTCTACGCCGAACTGGCCATGAGCGACGGACCGTTCGCGCCCCTCGCCGCCAAGGCGGTCAAGGAGGTCGCCTACCACCGCGACCACGCCGAGCAGTGGACCCTCCGTCTCGG
This sequence comes from Streptomyces sp. NPDC002076, assembly GCF_053593835.1. NCBI lineage: Bacteria > Bacillati > Actinomycetota > Actinomycetes > Kitasatosporales > Streptomycetaceae > Streptomyces > Streptomyces sp. NPDC002076. Next base: position 309,393 of record NZ_JBSFDI010000006.1, on the reverse strand, counting down.
CGACGGCACGGAGACCAGCCACGAGCGGATGCGCCGCGCCTGCCAGGCCCTGTGGAAGTTCACCGGTGAAATGTTCCAGCCGGTGGAAGGCCTCGACGCCGACTGGACCCGCCTCGACAAACGCTGGCAGGAGTCCGTCCAGGACGTCCTCGGCCGGGCCACACTCCCCCTCCCCGAGGGACCGCGCACCGGCGCGTGGTCGGCCGGCGCCGGCCGCCAGGGCCTGCACACCGAACCCTTCGGGCGGATGCTCGCCGAGATGCAGCATCTGCACCGCAGCCACCCGGGGGCGACATGGTGACCGCCACCGCCCTGGAGACGGAACTGCTGGAGCTGGCCGGCTCGGTGCCCGACCCCGAACTGCCGGTGCTCACGCTCCAGGAGCTGGGCGTGGTGCGTGCGGTGCGTCTCCACGGCCCCGGCACGGTCGAGGTCGACCTGACCCCCACCTACACCGGCTGCCCCGCCATCGAGGCGATGAGCGTGGACATCGAACGGGTGCTGCGCGCCCACGGCATGCACGAGGTCACGGTCCGCACGGTGCTCAGCCCCGCCTGGACCACCGACGACATCAGCCCCGAAGGGCGCCGCAAACTCCAGGAGTTCGGCATCGCTCCCCCACGGGTGCGCGGCGCCTCCGGCCCGGTGCCGCTGGCCCTCGGACCGACACGCACAGCATCGACGGAGGCCGAGCCCGTCCGCTGCCCGCACTGCGGCTCCGCCGACACCGAGCTGCTCAGCAGGTTCTCCTCCACCGCGTGCAAGGCACTGCGCCGCTGCCTCGCCTGCCGTGAACCCTTCGACCACTTCAAGGAGTTGTGATGGCGCGCTTCCACCCGCTCCCGGTGGCCGAGGTCGACCGGATCACCGACGACTCCGTCGCCCTGACCTTCACCGTCCCGCCCGAACTGCGCGAGGAGTACCGGCACGCACCCGGCCAGCACCTGGCGCTGCGCCGACAGGTCGACGGCACCGAGATACGGCGCACCTACTCGATCTGCTCCCCCGCGCCCGACCCGGCCGGCGCGGGCCCCGGCACCCTGCGGGTGGGCGTGCGGCTGGTGGAGGGCGGAGCCTTCTCCGCCTACGCGCTGAAGGAGATCAACGTCGGCGACGTGCTGGAGGTGATGACCCCGGCCGGCCGCTTCACCCTGGAACCGGCGCCCGGGCTGTACGCGGCGGTCGTCGGCGGCAGCGGCATCACCCCGGTGCTGTCCATCGTCTCCACACTGCTGGCCCGCGAGCCGGCCGCCCGGTTCTGCCTGATACGCAGCGACCGCACGGCTGCCACGACGATGTTCCTGGAGGAGGTCGCCGACCTGAAGGACCGCTATCCGGAGCGGCTTCAGCTGGTGACCGTGCTCTCCCGCGAGGAGCAGCAGGCGGGTCTGCCGTCCGGCCGGCTCGACCGCGACCGGCTCACCGGGCTGCTGCCCGCGCTCCTGCCGGTGGGTGAGGTCGCGGGCTGGTTCCTGTGCGGGCCGTTCGGGCTGGTGCGGGGCGCCGAGCAGGCGCTGCGGGAGCTGGGTGTGGACCGGTCCCGCATCCACCAGGAGATCTTCCACGTGGACGCGGGTTCGCCCCCGGCCGCCACCGCCCAGGCACCCGCACACAGCACGGTCACCGCCCGGCTCGACGGGCGCGGCGGCACCTGGCCGGTGCGCGACGGCGAGACGTTGCTGGAGACGGTCCTGCGCAACCGCCCCGACGCGCCCTATGCCTGCAAGGGCGGCGTGTGCGGGACGTGCCGTGCCTTCCTGGTCTCCGGCGAGGTCCGCATGGACCGCAACTTCGCCCTGGAGTCGGAGGAGACGGAAGCCGGCTATGTACTGGCCTGCCAGTCGCATCCGCTGACAGAGCAGGTGGAGCTGGACTTCGATCGCTGAAGCGGGGCGTGGGCCGATTCGGCGGGGACGATTCAACGGGGTGGGGAGGGTGGGGGGAGGGGGAGGGGCCCCAGGAACACCGAAGACTCCGCACCATTCCCTTCTCCTAGAACTTGTTCTATCTTGACGCCTCGTCAGATCACCGACACCCACCCCGTCGGAAGGACAGGCCGTGGACTTCACCTTCACCGAGGAGCAGCGGGCGGCGGCCGAGGCGGCGTGCGGGGTGTTCGCCGGTGTGGCACCGGACGCGGTGCCCAGCCCGGCGCTCACCACCGGTGCCGTGGCCGAGGGCTTCGACCGGGAGTTGTGGTCCCGGCTGGCCGAGGCGGACCTGCTGAGTCTGCTGCTCGACGAGGCGCACGGCGGTTCCGGTCTGGACGCGATCGCGCTGTGCCTGGTGCTGCGGGAGTCCGCCAAGGTGCTCGCCCGGGTGCCGTTGCTGGAGCACAGCGCGGCGGCAGCCGCCGTACAGGCGTACGGTGGCGCGGAGTTGGCGGCGCGCGTGCTCGCGCGGGCCGGACGGGGTGAGCTGGTGCTGACCGTCGCGGCGAACGGCCGCAGTGGCCACGACCCGGCCGAACTGGCCGTCGGCGCGCGGCGGGACGGTCCGGTCTGGGTGCTGGACGGGGTGCAGACGGCGGTGCCGTGGGCGTACGACGCGGATCTCGTCGTCGTACCGGCGCACCTCGAGGGCGCGGCTGCCGAGCGGACCGTGCTCGCGCTGGTGGCGCGCGAGCAGGACGGGGTGGTGCTCGCCGAGCAGGTGTCCACCAGTGGGGAGCGGCTGGCCGAGCTGCGGCTCATGTCCGTGCGGATCGACGCGGACGACGTCATCGAGACCGACGGCGCTTGGGAGTGGCTGTACGCGCTGCTTGCCACCGGCAGCTGCGCGCTGGCGCTCGGGCTGGGCGAGCGGGTGCTGAGGATGACCGCCGAGTACACGGGAAAGCGGGAGCAGTTCGGGTATCCGCTCGCGACCTTCCAGGCGGTGGCCGTGCAGGCCGCGGACCGGTACATCGATCTGCGCGCCATGGAGGCCACCCTCTGGCAGGCGGCCTGGCGGATCGCCTCAGGGGCGCCGGGGGCGTTGCCCGCCGCCGGGGATGTCGCGGTCGCGAAGATCTGGGCGGCGGAGGGGGTGCGCCGGGTGGTGCAGACGGCACAGCATCTGCACGGCGGGTTCGGCGCCGACACCGACTGTCCGCTGCACCGCTATCACGCCTGGGCCAAGCACCTGGAGCTGGCGCTCGGCCCGGCGGCGGCGCACGAGGAGAGGCTAGGGGATCTGCTGGCCGCCCATCCGCTGGGCTGACCGCGCGGCCCCCGGGGCCGCGGGGAAGCGACTACAGCACGAAGCCGGGCCGGCCGTCGTCGGTGATCACCGGGCGGCCCGCGGCCTGCCAGACCTGCATGCCGCCGTCGACGTTCACCGCGTCGATGCCCTGCTGGACCAGGTACATGGTGACCTGCGCCGAGCGGCCGCCGGAGCGGCAGATGACGTGGACACGGCCGTCCTGCGGGGCGGCCTCGGTCAGCTCGCCGTAGCGGGCCACGAACTCGCTGATGGGGATGTGCAGCGCCCCCTCGGCGTGGCCTGCCTGCCACTCGTCGTCCTCGCGGACGTCCAGCAGGAAGTCGCTGTCCTTGAGGTCCGTGACCTCGACCGTGGGCACACCAGCTCCGAAACTCATACCCCCGACGCTACCCGAAGCTCCCCGGAGCCGGCCGGGCCGAGCCGCGGCTCAGCCCTGTTCCAGGCTCAGCCCTGCTCCAGCAGGGCCGCCAGTTCCGCCTCGCGCTGTGCGATGTCGGAGCGCAGCTTGGTGGCGATCTCCTCGAGCAGTCCGTCGGGGTCGTCCGGGGCGAGCCGGAGCATGCCGGCGATGGCGCCCTCCTCCAGTTCACGGGCGATGAGGGTGAGCAGTTCCTTGCGCTGGGCGAGCCATTCGAGGCGGGCGTACAGTTCCTCGGCCGGGCTCGGGCGCCGCTCGGGCGGCACCGGGCCGGCCGCCCACTCCTCGGCCAGCTCCTTCAGCAGCGTCTCGTCGCCGCGGGCGTAGGCGGCGTTGACGCGGGTGATGAACTCCTCACGCCGCTGCCGCTCCTGTTCCTCCTGTGCCAGGTCGGGGTGCGCCTTGCGGGCCAGCTCGCGGTAGAGCTTGCGGGCCTCCTCGCTGGGCCGCACCCGCTCCGGGGGCCGTACGGCCTGGTCGGTCAGCATGGCGGCGGCCTCCGGGAAGAGGCCGTGGCCGTCCATCCAGCCGTGCAGCAGCTCTTCCACGCCGGGGATCGGCAGGATCCGCGCGCGGGCCTCCTCGGCGCGGCGGATGTCCTCCGGGTCGCCGGTGCGGGCGGCCCTGGCCTCGGCGATCTCGGCGTCCAGCACCTCGATGCGGGCGTAGAGCGGGCCGAGCCGCTGTTCGTGCAGCCGGGAGAAGTTCTCGACCTCGACGCGGAACGTCTCCACGGCGATCTCGTACTCGATCAACGCCTGCTCGGCGGCCCGTACGGCCTGTTCGAGCCGCTCCTCGGGGCGCGGGGACTGTTCGGCATCGGGGGTCGTCACGCGAACAGGGTAGGGGGTGGAGATGCGGCGGGGTGCCGTAGGGCTGTGGGTGGTCTGCCGGGTGGGAAGCCCCGCCCCCGCCTCACACGCCCAGCTCCGCCACGATGCGTCCCGTTCGGATGCCCGTCACCAGTTCCGCGTGGTCGGCCTCCGTGCGGTCGGCGTAGGTGACCGCGAATGTGGCTATCGCCTCGTCCAGTTCCTCGTTCTTGCCGCAGTAGCCGGCGATCAGGCGGGGGTCGGCGCTGTGGGAGTGGGCGCGGGCCAGCAGGGCGCCGGTCATCCGGCCGTAGTCGTCGATCTGGTCGGCGGCGAGGGCGGCGGGGTCGACGCTGCCCTTGCGGTTGCGGAACTGGCGGACCTGGAAGGGCCGGCCACAGGCCGTGGTCCAGCCGAGGAGGATGTCGCTGACCACCTGCATCCGCTTCTGGCCGAGGACGACCCGGCGCCCCTCGTGTGCCACCGGCGGCGTCTCGAAGCCGGCCGTGGCCAGGTGCGGGACGAGCGCGGAGGGGCGGGCCTCCTTGACCTGGAGGACCAGCGGCTGTTCGCGGTGGTCGAGGAGCAGGACGACATAGGACCGGGTGCCGACGCTGCCGGTGCCGACCACCCGGAAGGCCACGTCGTGGACGGCGTGCCGGGCGAGCAGGGGGTGCCGGTCCTCGGGCAGCGTCGTCAGGTACTCCTCCAGGGACGCAGCGACCTCCGCCGCCTCGGCGTCCGGGATGCGGCGCAGGACCGGTGAGGCGTCCACGAAACGGCGTCCGCCGTCCGCCGCCTCCTCGGTCGACTTCGCCGCGAACCGGCCGCTGGTGTTGGCCCGGGCCTTCTCGGAGACCCGTTGCAGGGTGCCGAGCAGATCGTGGGCGTCGGTGTGGGAGACCAGTTCCTCGTCCGCGATGGCGTTCCACGCGTCCAGCACGGGCAGCTTGGCGAGCAGGCGCATGGTGCGGCGGTAGGCGCCGACCGCGTCCCGCGCGGCGGTACGGCAGGTGTCCTCGTCGGCGCCGGCCTCCCGTCCGGCGAGCACCAGTGAGGCGGCGAGCCGCTTCAGATCCCACTCCCAGGGACCGTACACGGTCTCGTCGAAGTCGTTCAGGTCGATGACGAGGTCGCCGCGGTGGTCGCCGTACAGGCCGAAGTTGGCCGCGTGCGCGTCTCCGCATATCTGGGTGCCGATCCTGGTCATGGGGGTGCGGGCCAGGTCGTACGCCATGAGTCCGGCCGAGCCGCGCAGGAAGGCGAACGGGGTCGCCGCCATCCGTCCGACGCGGATGGGGGTCAGCTCCTCGATACGGCCGGCGTTGGACTCGATGACGGCGCTCACCGCGTCGGGGCGGGAGGGGTCCAGGTCGAGCGTGCGGTGCGCGCCGCGCGGCACGCTCGTCCGCAGCGCCTTGCCCTCGTCCCTGGGCGAGCCCTGCCGCGGCCACTGGGCGAACCCGCGCACCCGCGGCAGCCGGCGCGTCTCCTGGTCCACCGCGTCCGCCAGCACTTCCCCACCGGTTCCGGTCACCGCGACCGCCTCCCCCGAACGCCCTTCGGCGCGAACATCTACACGAACATCAACTCGTGCAGACGGTACAGCCGACGCCCGCAACGCGTCAGACCCTGTGGATGACGGCCTGACACGGTACGAACAGCGACGCGGAGGGCACTCGGGTGGACGGCCGTCGGCAGCGGCGCCGTACCCACGGTCTCCGCGAGCCCGGCGCGCCGCGCCTCATGCCCACACCCGCCTTCGGAATCGCCACCGCGTCGGCACAGGCCCGGCGCAGCGAGGAGGCTGCCATGGCCCCGGGACAGAAGCGAGGGACCGCGCCCCCACCCCCTGCGGCTCCGGCTCCGGCTCGATCGTCGTACCCCCGTCAAGCGCAGGGCGTCGTCAGTCGGCACGGGGGCGTCCGCCGTGCCTGAGCTGCCGGACGTCGAGGGTTTCCGCAGGGTGCTCGTGTCCTGCGCGAAGGGCAGAGAGATCCGCCGCGTCGACGTGCGCGACGCGGGCGTCCTGCACGGGGTGAGCGTACGGCGGCTGCGCGAGGCGCTGGAGGGCCGGCGGTTCACCGAGCCGGAGCGGCACGGCAAGTGGCTGCTCGCTCACACCGGCGGCCCGACCGCCCTGCTGCACTTCGGTATGACCGGTCGGCTGCTCTGCGCCGATCCCGACGACGCCGTCGAGGCCCACGACCGCGTCCTGTTCGACCTGAGTGGCGGCCGCCAGCTCCGCTACCGCGACCAGCGCAAGCTCCAGGGCCTGTGGCTGGCCGACGACGACTCCGGCGTCGCCCGGCTGCTGGACCGTCAGGGTCCCGATGCGCTGGCAGTGGACCGTGAGGACTTCGAGGCCGGGCTCCGCGTGCGCCGCGGTCACATCAAAACGGCGCTGACCGATCAGTCCGTCCTGGCCGGTCTCGGCAATCTGCTCGCCGACGAGATCCTGTGGCGTGCCGGGCTGCACCCCGGCACCCGGGCCGGTGATCTGACGGAGAGCGAACGCCGGCACCTGTACTCCCACATGCGGCGCACGCTGCGTTCCTCGGTCAACGCCGGCTGCGTGCCACCGCGCGACGGGTGGCTCACCGGCCATCGCGACGACCCCGACCCGGTATGCCCCCGCTGCGGCACCCACCTGCGCCGCTCCCGGCTGGGGGGCCGGGGCACGGTGTGGTGCCCGCGGTGCCAGCCGAGCCGGTACTGAACCCCGGAACGCCTGAACCTCCAAGCATCCCGCAGAACGGATCCTGAGCTGGCAAGGAGATGCCTCGCCGCAGGCAATACGTCGCCGCACTTGCGGCGAGAGCAGCCGACGGCGACAGGAGGCATCACTGGCCTCGCCCGTGAGACAGCTCACCGATGGGCGCCCTGCGTCCGCCCTCGGTCTGTGCGATTCATCACAAACTGGGACACAACAAGAAGCGGGCCCACAACGCGAAAACGGGCCCCTGCCGGTGACTTCCGTCACCGGCAGAGACCCGTCTCGTCTCTGCCAGAGAACTGCAGGGAACCGACGGAATGCCCTGGTCAGGGCCGATGCAACCTCTGTGTAGATCGTTTCCCGCGTTGCCGGGCGATTTTTCCCGCGCCGCAGGCCAGGTGCTTCGGCGATGGATGCGGAGACACCCCACCAGCTTCGCTCACCCGGTAGCTCAGCTGCGGGTGACGTTCCTGGCGAGCAGGCGGAGCAAGTTCTTGGCCGCGGCGTCCTGCTCGGGAGTCAGCCCCATGGCCTCGCCGATGGCCGCAGGGACGGTACGAGCCTTCTCGTGAAGATCCGCACCAGCAGGGGTGAGGTGGATGGAGACGGACCGCTCGTCCTCGGCGCGTCGTTCACGGCGGATCAGGCCACCGGCTTCCAGGCGTTTGAGCAGCGGAGAAAGGGTGCTGGATTCCAGTTGGAGCGCGGTGCCCAGCTCCCGGACGGATATGGAGTCCTGCTCCCACAGCACCAGCATGACCAGGTACTGCGGGTAGGTCAGGCCCAGGTCGTCCAGCAGGGGCCGATAGCGGACGGTGACCGCCCGCGAGGCGGCGTACAAGGCGAAGCACAGCTGGTCCTGAAGCAGGAGCGAGCCCGGCTCAGCGGCGTGGTGCCCGTTCTCGTCCATGGCTTCGGTCCTCACATCGAATGATCGGCGAACGCCATTCTACCTCTTCCAGGCGCCCACGATTATGTAGCGCTAGATTAAGTTGTGCACGACTAAATCGTGCAGTACTGTTCCAGTCAGCCCCGCCGGCCGGCCGGGCTCACCGCTCGCCGCCCACCGCCATCCCCCATGAGGAGCGACCCATGTCCGAGACCACCACCCGCCCGGTGCTGGAGCCCGCCGCCGCAGCCTTCGCCGAGGCCACCGCGAACCCGCCGTACCTGTTCGACCTGGGTCCGGCCGAAGGCCGGAAGACCGTCGACGAGGTCCAGTCCGGCGAGATCACCAAGCCGGAAATCGCCGAGGAGTGGGTGACCGTCCCCGGCGGCCCCACCGGATCGGTCAAGGCCCGCATCGTCCGCCCTGCCGACGTTCAGAGCGTGCTGCCGGTGATCATCTACATCCACGGCGCCGGATGGGTCTTCGGCAACGCCCACACCCACGACCGCCTGGTCCGCGAGCTGGCCGTCGGCGCCCGGGCCGCCGTCGTCTTCCCCGAGTACGACCTGTCCCCGGAGGCCCGTTACCCGGTCGCCATCGAGCAGAACTACGCCGTCGCCCGCTGGATCGTCACCGACGGCGCCGCGAAGAACCTGGATGCCACCCGCATCGCCGTGGCCGGGGACTCCGTCGGCGGCAACATGGCCGCGGCGCTGACCCTGATGGCCAAGGAGCGCGGCGACGTCCCCCTGGTGCAGCAGGTGCTGTTCTACCCGGTCACCGACGCCAGTTTCGACACCGGCTCCTACCACCAGTTCGCCGAGGGCTACTTCCTGCGCCGCGACGCCATGCAGTGGTTCTGGGACCAGTACACGACCGACGAGGCCGACCGCGCCCAGATCACCGCCTCCCCGCTGCGCGCCACCACCGAGCAGCTCAAGGACCTGCCCCCGGCGCTGGTCATCACCGGCGAGGCCGACGTCCTGCGCGACGAGGGCGAGGCCTACGCCAACAAGCTCCGCGAGGCCGGTGTCCCGGTCACCGCCGTCCGCTACCAGGGCATCATCCACGACTTCGTGATGCTCAACGCCCTGCGCGGCACCCACGCCGCCGAGGCCGCCATCACCCAGGCCATCACCACGCTGCGCGACGTTCTGGGCACCAACTGACCAGGCAGCACCCATCCGACCTGATCCATCCGCATCCAGCAGGCGTTCGGCCGCTGGGCACTGCGTCGCCCACACCCCGTACAACCAGGAGATATTCCGTCATGTCCGCACTCTCCCCCCGCATCGGCCGTAAGATCGCGCTCGCCGCGGCCGTCCCCTTCGTCGCGGGAATCGTCGCCGCCGGCAATGCTCTCGCCTCCCCTGCCTCCACCAGCTCGTCGAGTGGGCACTCCTCGGTCGTGCTGGAGCACGACACCCAGGTGTTCGCCGATGCGGCGGCCAAGAACCCCCCCAATCTACACCCTGTCGTACGCCGACGCCCGTAAGGCCCTGGACACCGCGCAGTCCGGCCCGGTCCCGCTGCCCCCGGCGGACGTCTCTCACCGCACCCTTCCCGTCGGCCCCACCGGCAAGCTGACGATCCGCATCGTCCGGCCCGCCGGAGCGACCAGCAGGCTCCCGGTCGTGATGTACTTCCACGGCGGCGGATGGGTGCTCGGCAACGAGGGGACCCACGACCGCCTGGTCCGGCAGATCGCGAACGGCGCACACGCCGCCGTGATCTTCGTCGACTACACCCCCGCCCCCGAAGCGCACTTCCCGATCCCCATCGAGCAGGCCTACGCCGCCACCAAGTGGGTCGCCGAGCACGGCAACGAGATCAACGTCGACGGCTCGCGGATCGCCCTCGCGGGCGACAGCGTCGGCGGCAACATGACCGCCGCTGTCAGCCTCATGGACAAGCAGCAGCACGGGCCGAAGCTGCGCGGCCAAGTCCTCTTCTACCCGGTGACCAACGCCGCCTTCAACGACGCCTCCTACCGCGAGTTCGCAGGCGGCCCATGGCTCACCCGCAAGGCCATGCAGTGGTTCTGGGACGCCTACGCCCCCAACACCAAGGACCGCAACCAGATCCTCGCATCCCCGCTGCGCGCCACCCTCAATCAGCTCAGCGGACTGCCGAAGGCACTGGTCATCACCGACGAGGCGGACGTGCTGCGCGACGAGGGCGAAGCCTACGCAGCCAAGCTCCGCGCCGCCGGCAACGACGTGACCGCCGTGCGCTACAACGGCACCATCCACGACTTCGCGATGCTCAACGCCCTGCGCAACACCAACGCCGCCCAGGCAGCGGTCGCCCAGGCCAACACCTTCCTGAACAACGCACTCCACTGACACGCAACACCCAACCCCCGTCAGGGACCTGGGGGCCGGCCCAACAGGCCGGCCCCCACACCAGTCAACCCGCACCACCACGCGGCCCGTCTTCTCAACGGGATCAACGCGGAATCTTCCGGTATGGGAAAACCGCGGGGGGCGGACGATGTCCCGTACCTGTCCGCACGCCCCGTCAAGTCCCGGCTCTGACCGCGGCAGCCGACCTCGACGACCTGGCGGAGCGGGAGCGGCGGCTGGCCCTGTTCACCGAGTTCGTGCTGGACGCTCCGTACGGCCCCTCCACACCCTCCTGAGCGAACTGGCAGAGGTCTCCCTGGGCATCGACGCCACCCCCGTCCGGACGTTCTCCCGCGGTCGCCGTACGAGGGGCCCCGAACTCGCCACCGACCCGGACGCCGGCTGGTACGTACGCGAAGGCGACCACCGGGACCCCGACTCACCCGTGTCCGAGTCCATGCGCCCAGCTCCTCCACCCACGAAACCGGGCAAGGCCAAGGCCATCGAGGACAAGAAGAAGACCTCGCTCAGGAAGAGGTATCTCTTCGGATACGACGCCCACCTCATCGTGACCCGCGACGCAGAACACGACTCCGTCCTCCTCGACGACGGCACACCCGACCCCGAGGTCCTCCCCGCCCTCGTCCTCGGTGCCGCCCTCGACAAACCCGGCCATCGCCCGGCGTACAACGGCCTGAAGATCCTCAACCGACTCCGGGAGCGTGGATACAAACCCGGATTCCTGGCCGGCGACCGGGCCTACAACAACTCCGAGCCCGACGAGTGGCAGCTCCCCATCCGGGCCATGGGCTACAAGCCCGTCTACGACTACCGGGGAGACCAGCTCGGCAAGCAGGGCGGAACGCACGGCGCGATCCTCGTCGAGGGCCGCTGGTACTGCCCGTCCATGCCCCAGCCCCTCATCGACGCCACCATCGACCTCCACGCCGAACGCATCGACCGCGAAACCTGGGTCCGGCTCATCGCGGCCCGCCGCGCGTACCGCCTGATGCCCAAAGAAAACGCCGATGCAGACGGCTACCAGCGGATGATGTGCCCCGCCGAGGCAGGCAAGGCTCAGTGCCCCATCAAGCCCCGCACCATGGGCCGCGGAATCCACCTCCCCCTGGTCGACCCGGAGCCCAGCCCGGTCGGCCCGCTGAAGGTCTGCCGCCAGAAGACCATCACCATCAGCCCCGAGACCGGCGCCAAGCACTGGCAGGCCCTGGAGTACGGCAGCCCGGAATGGCAGAAAGTCTACTTCCGGCTCCGCAACAGCGTCGAGGGCTACAACGGCTACGCCAAGAACCCCCTCGCCGAGGGCATCGAATCGGCTGGCTCCCGCCGCATCCGCGGCATCGCGGCGCAAACGATCTTGCTCGCCTTCCAGCTGGCCCACGCCAACCGCCGCAAGATCAAAAAGTGGCTGGACACGCTGTCCCTCGGCGGCGAGCGCCCACGGCGGCGCACCCATCACCGCCGTCAGACGAAAGAACCGAAGACCTGGACCCCGACCGGGCACCTCGCACCCGCCGCCTAGCCGGATCGACTCCCGCGTAACAACACGACATCGCTCACAGAAAAGCTGTAGACCCCATCGGTGAGATAGCTCACCGATGGGGTCTCCTACGTCCGCCTCCAGGTTGTGCGATACCTCACAAACCCGGACACAACGAGAAACGGGCCTCTGCGGTGACTTCCGTCACCGGCAGAGACCCGTTTCGTCGGTTTCTCTCTGTGCGCGAGGGGGGAGTTGAACCCCCACGCCCTTGCGGGCACTGGAACCTGAATCCAGCGCGTCTGCCTATTCCGCCACCCGCGCATTGGGTGTGTCTTCCGGTTCCCGCCCTTTCGGGCCGGCCCCTTCCGACACCCAGAACATTAGCACGTCGTACGGGGTGGGTTCACATCCCTTCCCTCCGGCCCGAGACCGCCCCGGACCCCCGAGACAGCCCCGAGCCCGCCACGACCCCACCAGGCCCCCACCCAGGCCCGTCATGCCCCCCGTCACGCCCCCACCCAAGCACCAACTCCCCACCGACCCCCGCCCCAAGCCCACAACCCCCGCCCCCCCCAACCGCGCCCGAGGCCAAGCCCAACCCCGCGCCCGCGCCCGAGACCAAGCCCACAACGCCCCCCAACCGCCCCTCCTACCCACCCCATCCCTCCCCCACGTATCAAGGAGACTCGGTTCACGTATCAACCTCGTACCGTTCCCCGGCATCTCCCCAGGAGCCGGGCCGGGTCCACAGCCAGGTGCGGGACACTGGTCTTCGCCCCCCTCTACGATCCATGGCAGCAGGAGTGCGCACCGGGAGTTCGAAGGGGAGCCGCTGGGGGAACCGGCTGATTGCCGGGCGCGTAGATACGATCAGTGCGCAGTACCAGCGGAACCGGCAGTACAGGCAAGGCAGCGGCCACACAGCAGGGCAAGGCAACGGCAAGGATGGAGGAGGTGCCCCATGGGAGTCCTGAAGAAGTTCGAGCAGCGTCTCGAAGGTCTGGTGAACGGCACCTTCGCCAAGGTCTTCAAGTCCGAGGTCCAGCCCGTGGAGATCGCCGGCGCGCTCCAGCGCGAGTGCGACAACAACGCCACGATCTGGAACCGTGACCGGACCGTCGTACCGAACGACTTCATCGTGGAGCTGAGCGCGCCGGACTACGAGCGCCTCAGCCCGTACTCCGGGCAGCTCGGCGACGAGCTGGCCGGCATGGTGCGCGACTACGCCAAGCAGCAGCGCTACACCTTCATGGGCCCGATCAAGGTCAATCTGGAGAAGGCCGACGACCTCGACACCGGCCTGTACCGGGTGCGCTCGCGCACCCTCGCCTCCTCCAGCAGCCAGCAGGGGCAGCAGGCCGCCGCGGCCCCGGCCCCCGGCCGTCCCGGGCAGGGCGGCCCGGGCGGGTACGGCTATCCGTCCGCCGCGCCCGCCGGCGCGCCCCCGATGCCGGCCGCACCGCCGCCCGGCGCCCGCCCCGGCGGCTACGGATACCCCCAGCCCGCCACCCAGCGGCCCGCGGCCGCCCCGGCGAGCGGCGGGCGCACCCGCTACTGGATCGAGATCAACGGCACCCGCCACCAGATCTCCCGCCCGACGCTGGTGCTGGGCCGCAGCACCGACGCCGACGTGCGGATCGACGACCCCGGCGTCTCCCGCCGGCACTGCGAGATCCGGACCGGAACACCCTCGACGATCCAGGATCTCGGTTCCACCAACGGCATCGTGGTGGACGGGCAGCACACCACCCGCGCTACGCTCCGCGACGGCTCGCGGATCGTCGTGGGCAGCACCACCGTTATCTATAGGCAAGCCGAAGGGTGAAGCGGGGGCAATGTCAGAGCTGACCCTCACGGTCATGCGGCTGGGTTTCCTGGCCGTACTGTGGCTGTTCGTGATCGTGGCCGTGCAGGTCATCCGGAGCGACCTGTTCGGTACGCGCGTCACCCAGCGCGGAGCGCGCAGGGAGGCCGGGCGCGCGCAAGCGCAGGGCCGGCAGCAGGCGGCCCGGCAGCAGTCGGCGCCCCCGCAGCAGCGCGGCCAGCAGGGCGGCGGCCGGCGCGGCCGCAACGCCCCCACCAAGCTGGTGGTGACCGAGGGCACACTGACCGGCACGACGGTCGCGCTGCAGGGGCAGACGATCACGCTGGGCCGGGCGCACGACTCCACGATCGTGCTGGACGACGACTACGCCTCCAGCCGTCATGCCAGGATCTACCCGGACCGCGACGGTCAGTGGATCGTCGAGGACCTCGGCTCCACCAACGGCACCTACCTGGACCGGTCCCGGCTGACGACTCCCACGCCGATCCCGCTGGGCGCGCCGATCCGCATCGGCAAGACCGTCATCGAGCTGCGGAAGTAGTACGACAATGAGCGAGCGGAGCGAGCACGCAGAAGCAGGCCGCACCCCGGCCTCCGGCGCGCTCCCGACCGGAGGGTGGGCAGTGTGGCTCGACACGACCGGCTGCATTCGGAGCCGACGGGCGAGGTGCGCATGAGTCTGTCACTGCGCTTTGCCGCCGGATCGCACAAGGGCATGATCCGGGAGGGCAACGAGGACTCGGGCTACGCCGGTCCGCGGCTGCTCGCGATCGCCGACGGCATGGGCGGCCAGGCGGCCGGCGAGGTCGCCTCCTCCGAGGTGATCTCCACCCTGGTCACCCTCGACGACGACGTGCCCGGCTCCGACATCCTCACCTCCCTCGGCGCCGCCGTGCAGCGCGCCAACGACCAGCTGCGCGCCATGGTCGAGGAGGACCCCCAGCTGGAGGGCATGGGGACCACGCTGACCGCACTGCTGTGGACCGGGCAGCGGCTCGGGCTCGTCCACGTCGGCGACTCCCGCGCCTATCTGCTGCGTGACGGGGTGCTCACGCAGATCACGCAGGACCACACCTGGGTGCAGCGGCTCGTCGACGAGGGCCGGATCACCGAGGAAGAGGCCACCTCCCACCCCCAGCGCTCCCTGCTGATGCGCGCCCTCGGCAGCGGCGACCACGTCGAGCCCGACCTGTCCATCCGCGAGGTCCGGGCCGGCGACCGCTATCTGATCTGTTCCGACGGTCTGTCCGGCGTCGTCTCCCACCAGACGATCGAGGAGACCCTCGCCAGCTACCAGGGC
Source organism: Streptomyces sp. NPDC002076 (assembly GCF_053593835.1). Classification (NCBI taxonomy): domain Bacteria; kingdom Bacillati; phylum Actinomycetota; class Actinomycetes; order Kitasatosporales; family Streptomycetaceae; genus Streptomyces; species Streptomyces sp. NPDC002076. The sequence continues at coordinate 294,383 of NZ_JBSFDI010000006.1, read as the reverse complement.
CCGCAGGAGACCGTGCAGGAGCTGATCCAGCTCGCGCTGCGCGGCGGCGGCCCCGACAACATCACCGTCATCGTCGCCGACGTCCTGGACCTGGACACCGGTGACACCCTCGCCGGGCAGCTGTCCGACCAGCCGGTCGTGGTCGGCGCGGTCGCCGAGAACCAGCACCATCTGCACGACAACGGCATCATGCAGACCCCGGCCGGCCGCGCCTCGCACCTGGGCCGCCGGGCGCCCGGGCACGGCGGCGGCGAGTTCGGCCCGCCCGGCTCCGGCGACACCACCGGGTACATCCCGGCGGGCAGTTTCGACGACTACGCCGACGGCGACTTCACCAAGCCGCGCGGCGGGCGCAAGTGGCTGAAGAGATCGTTCTACAGCGTGCTCGCCCTCGCCGTGATCGGCGGCGGCCTCTACGGCGGCTACCGCTGGACCCAATCGCAGTACTACGTCGGCGCCAAGGGCGAGCACGTGGCGCTGTACCGCGGGATCAGCCAGGACCTGGCCTGGGTGTCGCTGTCGAAGGTGGAGAAGGACCACCCCGAGATCGAACTCAAGTACCTGCCGCCCTACCAGCAGAAGCAGGTCAAGAACACGATCGCGGCGGGCGGTCTGCAGCAGGCGCAGGCGAAGATCCAGGCGCTGTCGGTGCAGGCCTCCGCGTGCAAGAAGCAGGCGCAGCGCACGGCCGTCGAATCGCAGCAGAACGCGAAGACGGGCCAGGGCGAGGCCGGGGGCACCACGGGAACCACCCGTACCGCTTTCACGTCCAAGGCAACACCGACACCGCACCCATCCGGTTCGGCGCCCGCTACGAAGAACCCTTCGAAGCCGCCGTCCGCGACCACCACCCCCAACCCCGGCCCGAGCCTCTCCGAGGATGAAAAGAAGGTCGTCGATCAGTGCGGCAAGCAGTAGCCGAGCCGCGAGAGGCCCTGTCACACGATGAGCAGTACGACTAACTCGCCGACGCACCACACGTCCACGATCGGCGCGATCGGCGCGCCGAGCCGCCGCAACACCGAGCTGGCCCTGCTGGTCTTCGCCGTGGCCATCCCGGTGTTCGCCTACGCCAACGTGGGCCTGGCCATCAACAACTCGGTGCCCGCCGGGCTGCTGTCCTACGGCCTCGGTCTCGGTCTGCTGGCCGGCGTCGCCCATCTCGCCGTACGGAAGTTCGCCCCGTACGCCGACCCGCTGCTGCTGCCGCTGGCCACGCTGCTCAACGGGCTCGGACTCGTGGTGATCTGGCGGCTGGACCAGTCGAAGCTGCTGCAGTCGCTGCCCCACTTCGCCGCGGCCGCGCCCCGCCAGCTGCTGTACAGCGCGCTGGGCATCGCCATGTTCGCCGCGGTGCTGATCTTCCTGAAGGACCACCGCGTCCTGCAGCGCTACACGTACATCTCCATGGTCTGCGCCCTGGTCCTGCTGCTCCTGCCGCTGGTGCCGGGCCTCGGGGCCGACATCTACGGCGCCAAGATCTGGATCCGCGTCCCCGGCCTGGGCTCCCTCCAGCCCGGTGAGTTCGCGAAGATCGTCCTCGCCGTCTTCTTCGCCGGCTATCTGATGGTGAAGCGCGACGCCCTGGCCCTCGCCAGCCGCCGCTTCATGGGCCTGTACCTGCCGCGCGGCCGCGACCTCGGCCCCATCCTGGTCGTCTGGGCGATGTCGATCCTCATCCTCGTCTTCGAGACCGACCTCGGCACCTCGCTGCTGTTCTTCGGAATGTTCGTCATCATGCTGTACGTCGCCACCGAGCGGACCAGCTGGATCGTCTTCGGTCTGCTGATGTCCGCGGTCGGCGCCGTCGGCGTGGCGAGCTTCGAGTCGCACATCCAGACGCGTGTCCACGCCTGGCTCAACCCGATGCGCGAGTACCAGCTCAGCCGCCAGGTCACCCACGACGGCATCCTCCACTCCGACCAGCTGCAGCAGTCCCTGTGGGCGTTCGGCTCCGGCGGCACCCTCGGCACCGGCTGGGGCCAGGGTCACTCGGACCTGATCAAGTTCGCCGCCAACTCCGACTTCGTCTTCGCCACCTTCGGCGAGGAGCTGGGCCTCGCGGGCATCATGGCGATGCTGCTGATCTACGGCCTGATCGTGGAACGCGGCCTGCGCACCGCCCTCGCCGCCCGCGACCCGTTCGGCAAGCTGCTCGCCGTCGGCCTGTCCGGCGCCTTCGCGCTGCAGGTGTTCGTCGTGGCCGGCGGTGTGATGGGCCTCATCCCACTGACCGGTATGACGATGCCGTTCGTCGCGTACGGCGGTTCCTCCGTGCTGGCCAACTGGGCACTGATCGGCATCCTCATCCGCATCAGCGACACCGCCCGCCGCCCGGCGCCCAGCCCCGCCACGAACCCCGACGCCGAGATGACCCAGGTGGTCCGCCCGTCATGAACAAGCCCCTGCGCCGGATCGCGATCTTCTGCGGCCTGCTCGTGCTGGCCCTGCTGATCCGGGACAACTACCTCCAGTACGTCAAGGCCGACCAGCTCGCCACCGAGAAGGACAACCGCCGGGTCGCCATCGAGCGCTACGCCCACCCGCGCGGCGACATCATCGTCGACGGCAACCCGATAACCGGCTCCGTGGAGTCCAAGAGCGGCGACTTCAAGTACAAGCGGACGTACAAGGACGGGCCCATGTGGGCCCCGGTCACCGGCTACTCCTCGCAGGCCTTCGACGGCAGCCAGCTGGAGAAGCTCGACGACGGCATCCTGACCGGCAACGACGACCGGCTCTTCTTCCGCAACACCCTCGACATGGTCACGGGCAAGCCGAAGCAGGGCGGCAACGTCGTCACCACGCTGAACGCGGCCGCGCAGAAGGCCGCGTTCGACGGGCTGAAGGCGCAGGGCGGCAAGGGCGCGGTGGTCGCGCTGGAGCCGTCCACGGGCAAGATCCTGGCGCTGGCCTCCTACCCGTCGTACGACCCCTCGTCCTTCTCGGGCTACTCCAACAGCGACGCCAAGGCCTGGAACAGCCTCCAGAAGGCGAACAACCCGGCCGACCCGATGCTCAACCGCGCACTGCGCGAGACCTACCCGCCGGGCTCCACGTTCAAGCTGGTCACCGCGGCGGCCGCGCTGGAGAACGGGCTGTACAACTCGGCGGACCAGGCCACCGACTCCCCCCAGCCCTACACGCTGCCGGACACCACGCGCGAGCTGAAGAACGAGGGCAGCATCCAGTGCAAGAACGTGTCCCTCCGGGAGGCGCTGCGCATCTCCTGCAACACGGTCTTCGGTCACATCGGTGCCCAGCTCGGCAAGGACAAGATGCTGAAGGAGGCCGAGAAGTTCGGCTTCAACTCCGAGCAGTTCACCCCGGTGCGGTCGAACGCCTCCGTCTTCCCCAAGGAGATGGACCGCCCGCAGACGGCGCTCAGCTCCATCGGCCAGTTCGACACCGCCGCGACCCCGCTGCAGATGGCCATGGTCGCCTCGGCGGTCGCCGATGACGGCAAGCTGATGAAGCCGTACATGGTCGACGAGCTGCAGTCCTCCAACCTCGACCCGGTCGCGAAGACCCAGCCGGAAGAGATGAGCCGGCCGCTGTCGCCGGCCAACGCGCAGATCCTGCAGTCCATGATGGAGACGGTCGTCAAGCAGGGCACCGGCACGAAGGCGCAGATCCCCGGCGTCACCGTGGGCGGCAAGACCGGTACCGCGCAGCACGGTGTGGCCAACAGCGCCAACCCGTACGCGTGGTTCGTCTCCTACGCCAAGCTGCCCGACGGCAGCTCGCCGGTCGCCGTCGCCGTGGTCATCGAGGACGAGAGCGCCAACCGCGACGACATCTCCGGCGGCGGCCTGGCCGCGCCGATCGCGAAGAACGTCATGGAGGCAGTCATCAAGTCCAAGAAGTGACCCCGCCACCAGGAAGTGACACCGCTCACGTCTCCTTCACATCGGCGCACGTTGCGATACCGGTCCTGTATCGGGTTACTGGCTTGGCCAGGTCACACAAAGCGAGCCGGGTACGGTAGGCCCGGACGGCAGCCTCCGGCCGCACACCACTGTGCGGCCGAGACCGACGGAGAGGGCTGGTAGGTAGCTATGGAAGAGCCGCGTCGCCTCGGCGGCCGGTACGAGCTGGGCCAGGTGCTCGGCCGTGGTGGCATGGCCGAGGTCTACCTCGCGCATGACACCCGCCTGGGCCGCACCGTGGCAGTGAAGACCCTGCGCGCCGACCTGGCACGCGACCCTTCCTTCCAGGCCCGGTTCCGCCGGGAGGCCCAGTCGGCCGCCTCGCTCAACCACCCCGCGATCGTCGCGGTCTACGACACGGGTGAGGACTACATCGACGGGGTCTCCATCCCGTACATCGTGATGGAGTACGTCGACGGCTCCACCCTGCGTGAGCTTCTTCACAGCGGCCGCAAGCTGCTGCCGGAGCGCGCGATGGAGATGACCATCGGCATCCTCCAGGGCCTGGAGTACGCCCACCGCAACGGCATCGTCCACCGCGACATCAAGCCGGCCAACGTCATGCTGACCCGCAACGGCCAGGTCAAGGTCATGGACTTCGGCATCGCCCGCGCCATGGGCGACGCCGGCATGACCATGACCCAGACGGCCGCGGTCATCGGCACGGCCCAGTACCTGTCGCCGGAACAGGCGAAGGGCGAGCAGGTCGACGCCCGGTCGGACCTGTACTCGACGGGTTGCCTGCTGTACGAGCTGCTGACGGTACGGCCCCCCTTCGTGGGCGACTCCCCCGTCGCGGTGGCCTACCAGCACGTCCGTGAGGAGCCGCAGCCCCCGTCGGTCTTCGACCCCGAGATCACGCCCGAGATGGACGCGATCGTCCTGAAGGCGCTGGTCAAGGACCCGGACTACCGCTACCAGTCGGCCGACGAGATGCGCGCCGACATCGAGGCCTGCCTGGACGGCCAGCCGGTCGCGGCGACGGCCGCGATGGGCGCGGTGGGTTACGGCGGCTACCCGGACGACCAGCCGACGACGGCCCTGCGCCCGGACTCCGGCGCGGGAGCGACCAGCATGCTCCCGCCGATGAACCCGGACGGCGGCTACGGCTACGACGAGCCGTCCGGCCGCCGCCGCCAGCAGCAGAAGAAGTCCAACACCTCCACGATCCTCCTGGTGGTCGCGGGCATCCTCGTCCTGATCGGCGCGATCCTGATCGGCAAGTGGATCGCCAGCGGCGGCAACACGGGCAACGGCAAGGTGGCGGTGCCGACGTTCGTCGGCCAGACCGAGGACTCGGCCAAGAAAATGGCCGACAACGTCGACCTGAAGGTGTCGGTCACCAGGAAGCCCTGCGACGACCAGGCCAAGGGCAATGTCTGCGACCAGGATCCGCAGCCCAAGACGAACGTGGACAAGGGCAGCACGGTCAACCTGACGGTGTCGACGGGCGCGCCCAAGGTCGCCGTGCCGAACGTCCTCGGTCAGACCTTCGACGACGCCAAGGCGACGCTCGAGGGAGACAAGTACAAGTTCGACGTCGTCCGCAAGGACGAGGTATCGACGCAGCCGGCCGGCACGGTCATCAAGCAGAACCCCGATCTCGGCACGGAGGTCCAGAAGGGTTCCAAGATCACCCTGACCGTCGCCAAGGCCGCGGACAAGGTCACCGTCCCCAACACCATCATCGGCGAGTCCTGCGACCAGGCCAAGGCCGAGCTGACGCAGCTGGGCCTGGTGCCGACCTGCAACAACACCCCCACCACCAACCCGGACGACAACGGCAAGGTCACCGCGTCCAACCCGCAGCCGGGCCAGCAGGTCGACAAGAACACGCCCATCGCCCTCACCGTCAGCGTGTTCCAGCAGAGCCAGCAGACCCCGGTGCCCAATGTCGTCGGCCAGACTGTGAAGAATGCCAAGCAGATTCTTCGGCAGAACGGCTTCAACAACATCCAGTTCGCAGGCGGCAGCTCTCAGGACGACAACGCCTTCGTTACTTCTCAGGACCCGCCCTCGGGCACCCAGGCTGACCCCAACAGTCAGACGATCACGTTGACAACTGTGAGTTTCGGAGGCAACGGGGGCAACAACGGCGGAAACAACAACGGCGGCATTTTCGGCTAGAACGGCGAAGTCCGAGGACACAAGGCCATAACGTCACTCGTTCGCGGAAAGGACCTCAGCACCCACCAGGGCTGCCGAGGTCCTTTCTCTGTAAACAGGGCATTCCCCAGGGGGAAACCATGGAGCCTCACATAGTGAGCAAATCCCATGTACGGCGCGCCGCCACCTCGTTTGCTCTGAGTCTCGCAACCGTGGTTCCGGTCGTCTCATTCGCGACTCCGGCCCATGCGGCAGCGAATGTGGTCGTCCAACTGGACTGCCGTGACCAGCGGAACACCTTTCAGGTTCACGCAACCCTGGAGGGCAGTGGAGCGCCAACAGCCAAGTACGAAGTCAGCCTCAGGACCTACGACTTCATAGACGACACGCGCGCTCCGAAGATCCGTCTGCGTTCCTACAACAAGGACGGGTCGATGACCGACTATCCATGGCACACCGGCGCCCAGGGTAGGAACGTCATCTCCAACTGGGACACCACCCTTCAGCAGCCCAAGGGGCTGCACACGGTCTATCTGGAGGGAACCACCAACAGTCCGAACCACCAATATTTCTGGCAATATTTCTGGTGCGGGGACTACGCCCCGAAGTAGAGGTACGTCGGCAGGGATTTGAATGACGCAGGCCCGAAACCGCAAGAAGTGGTTGCGGCTTCGGCCTGTGCCCTGCCAGGGGGAGCGAGTTGCTGCAGGAAACGCGGTCACCGTAGTTCCTTCGGAGGAGCCCCACACCACGTACCGGTACTCCGAGGTGTACACCGGCGTGCACGTCGTCAGCGTGATGTAGTAACCCGGCTTTCTCTTGCCGGACTCCTTCGGGACCTGGTCGATGACCTTGATGTTGTACCTCGAGGTCTCCGGCAGGATCGAGTACACCTTGTAGACGTACCAGTCGTCCCGCGTCTCGAAGACGATCCGGTCGCCCTTCTTCACTCACATCCACCGTGATCGCACAGCGGTGCTCCTACCGATCGTGTCTTCATATGACAGGGCTCGTTGATCGGGTGGGGTGGGGAATCGAGTCTCTGCCCCCGCCAAATGGCTACGGCGAACCGAAGGGCAGAACGTGATCAACGATTCGGCGCTGCTGGAATCGAAGACACTGCGCAGCAGCGTGCTGGACCGCACGGACGTGCTCGACAGAGTCAAGGCACTGTCGCTGCTCCCGGACGGGATGCATGTGACGACGGCGATGGTGGCGGCGTACTTCGAGGTCGGCCTCAAAGCCATCGAATCGGTAGTCGTCGACCATCGGGAAGAACTGGAAGCCAGCGGGTACCGAGTTTTGGCAGGTACAGAACTGACCTCCTTCAAGGAGGTCTGTGGGATCCGTTCGCGCTCCCGATCACTCGCGCTGTATCCCCGGCGCGCCGTCCTCAACGTCGCGATGCTGCTCCGTGACAGCGAAGTCGCACGTCAGGTGCGGGTGTACCTCCTCGACATGGAGTACCTGGCCCGTACCCAGCCTGTGGAAAACCCGGTCCACACAGCGCCGCTGTCCCTCGACGACCGGATCGACCAACGCATCACCCGCATCCTCGGCAAGACGGTCGTGCCGATGTTCAACGCCCTGATCGAAACGTCAGGCGAGCACCGGCGGGAACTCATCTCACTCCGCACCGACGTCCAACGGGTCGAGGAGCGGCTCAGGCAGCATCACGCCCGGCTGCAGCGGTTGGAAAGCCCCCGCCCAGACCGGCCGCTCGCCGGAGTGATGTCCTCCATGGACGCCATGAACGGACGTGAATTCGAGGAGCACATCGCGGAACTCCTGCGTCGCGACGGCTGCACCAAGGTCGTCGTGCGGGGCGGCAGTCACGACGGAGGCGTCGACATCACCGCGCTCACAAGCGACGGACGAAGCCTGGCCGCCCAGTGCAAGCGCTTCGCACCCCACATCTCCATCACCAGTCCCGAGATCCGGAAGTTCATCGGAGCCGCCAAGGTGCTGCACGGCTCCGGCGTGGCTCTGTTCGTGGCGACGTGCCCCTTCACCCGTGACGCCCTGAACATCGCCGGCCAGAGCGGCATCACCGCCGTACCTCGTGGGCTGCTGGAGACGTGGAGCGCTGGGACCACGTTGGCCGTCCTGGAGTAACGGCGGTCCAGGCACACTTCAAAGGCCCGAAGCCGCAAGGGAAGATTGCGGCTTCGGGCCTTCGCCATGCTAGAGGACAGGTCTCCTAGGGAGCCCTCTGTCAGCCCCGCAACTCCGCCGGCGGCGTCCGCTTGCTGTCCACCTTCTCCACCCGGACCAGCTCGCCCCACACCACGTACCGGTACTCCGAGGTGTACACCGGCGTACATGTCGTCAGCGTGATGTAGTGGCCCGGCTTCTTCTTGCCGGACTCCTTCGGGACCTGGTCGATGACCTTGACGTTGTACTTCGAGGTCTCCGGCAGGATCGAGTAGACCTTGTAGACGTACCAGTCGTCCCGCGTCTCGAAGACGATCGGGTCGCCCTTCTTCAGCTTGTCGATGTTGTGGAACTTGGCGCCGTGCCCGTCCCGGTGGGCGGCGAGGGTGAAGTTGCCGTCCTTGCCGGTCATGGGGAGCGCGGCCTTGACCGGGTCCGTGTAGTAGCCGGCCACGCCGTCGTTGAGGACGTCCGTGCCCGTGCCCTTCTCGACCAGCACCACGCCGTTCTTCATGGCCGGCACATGCAGGAAACCGATGCCGTCCTTGGTGTCCAGCGCGCCCGGACCGGAGTCCGTGGCGTGCGCCCAGTGCTGGCGGACCTTGTCGGCCTGCTTGTCCGCCTTGCGGTCCGCTATCACGTTCGTCCACCACAGGGAGTAGACGACGAACAGGGCGAGCAACAGCCCGGCCGTGATGAGGAGTTCACCGAGGACGCTGACCGCCGTCGCTATACGGCCCGGACGCCGGCCCCTCCGGGCGGGACTCGAATCGAACGCGTCCGTGTGTTCTTCGGTGTCGTCGGTGGTCGCTGCCACAGTTTCCTCTGCCTCTGCCCTTACTCGCGTCAGCCCTGCTCGATGAGCGCGTCCGGCTTGCCCTTGCTGCGCGGGCGTTCCTCGACCATCTTGCCCCAGACGATCAGCCGGTACTTGCTGGTGAACTCCGGCGTACAGGTGGTGAGGGTGATGTAGCGGCCGGGCTTGGTGAAGCCCGAGCCCTTCGGGATGGGATCCAGCACGCTCGTGTTGGCCGGCGAGGTCACCGGCAGCGTCGAGGTCACCTTGTACACGAAGTACGTGTCCTGGGTCTCGACCACGACCGCGTCACCGGGCTGGAGCTTGTTGATGTACCGGAACGGCTCGCCGTGCGTGTTGCGGTGGGCGGCCAGTCCGAAGTTGCCGGTCTTGGCGTCCGGCATCGCCGTCTTCAGGGGAGGCTCGCCGTAGTGCCCGACCATGCCCTTGTTGAGCACCTTCTCCGTGCTGACGCCCTCCGCGATCGGCGCCACCACGTCCAGCTTGGGGATGTGCAGTATGGCGAAACCCTGCCCCGGCGCGAACACCCCCGGGTTGCGCTTCCCGCTCGCCCAGTCGTTCTGGAGCTGGTGCGTCTCGCTGCCCGCCTGCGCGTTGGCGCGGACATTGGTCCACCACAGCTGATAGGTGACGAACAGGAGCATCAGCACACCGGTGGTGATGAACACCTCACCGATCGCCCGGCTCGCGATGACGCCCGGGCCCGGCTTGCGCAGCCGCGCCTGCCGCCGCGCCTCCATCCGGGACAACGGCCGGCCGGGCTCCGCCGGCTCCCCCCGCTCCGCGGGTGCCGCTTCCCGCCCGCCGCCATGGCGTCCGCCACGGCCTCCACGGCGTTTGGCGGCCTTTCTGCGGGCCGCACGACCACCAACCGCGGGTCCGGTGGCAGACGAGGCAGAAGAGGCCGCAGAGGCGCCTGTGGGGTCCCTCTCCGTGCCCGGCGGCAGATCACCGGGGATCCGCAGCGCCATCGTCTCGTCGTCCAGCACGGGCCGGTACGTCTCGTCGTACGACCCCTCGTATGACCCCTGGTACGCGGCACCCGCCGCGTACCAGTCCCCAAGCGCACCGGAAGCCTCGTACGACTGATCCCCGTACGAGGCATCGGTCTCGCGCTCCGGGCGCAACGCGGTCACGCCGTGGCCCTGCCCACCACCGGGGCCAGCCCCGTCGACCTCGCCACGGCGCCCTGGTCGCCGCACTCCACCAGCCAGTTGGCCAGCATCCGGTGCCCGTGCTCGGTCAGCACCGACTCGGGGTGGAACTGCACGCCCTCGACCGGGAGTTCACGGTGCCTCAGGCCCATGATGATGCCGTCGTGGGTGCGGGCGGTCACCTCCAGCTCGGCCGGTACCGTCGCCGGCTCGGCGGCCAGGGAGTGGTAACGGGTCGCCGTGAAGGGCGAGGGCAGGCCCGCGAAGACACCCTTGCCCTCGTGCTCCACCAGCGAGGTCTTGCCGTGCAGCAGCTCGGGGGCCCGGTCCACCACACCGCCGTAGGCCACCTGCATCGACTGCATGCCGAGGCACACCCCGAAGACCGGCACACCGGTGGCCGCACAGTGGCGGACCATGTCCACGCACACCCCGGCCTCCTCGGGCGTCCCCGGTCCGGGCGAGAGCAGCACACCGTCGAAGCCGTCCTGGGCATGCGCCGTCGACACCTCGTCGTTGCGCAGCACCTCGCACTCGGCACCCAGCTGATACAGGTACTGGACGAGGTTGAAGACGAAGCTGTCGTAGTTGTCGACGACAAGAATCCGCGCACTCACTGGTTGTCCACCGTCACATCGTTGAAGGGCATCAGCGGTTCGGCCCACGGAAAGACGTACTGGAAGAGGATGTAGACCACGGCCAGGATCAGTAGGAGTGAGATGAACGCCTTCACCCACGCGTTCCCCGGCAGATTCCGCCAGATCCAGCCGTACATGCCGTTCCTTCCGTATCCCCACGGCACCTGACTCACGCCGTACGCCACCAGACTAACGGCGCAGAGCCTTCGGTTCGCCTGCCTCCACAGACTGCGTGGCGTCCAGGTGCGCCCAGACGATCAGCCGGTGGCTGTGCCCCCATTCCGGATCGCAGGTGGTGAGCGTCAGATACCGGCCCGGACGCGTATACCCGGACTTACGTGGCACAGGGTCGATGACCTCAACGTCCGTCGGCACGGTTTTGTAGGGCCCTTTGTCGATCCGATACGTGAACCAGGTCGTCCCGTCCGTGAGGACGACCGCGTCCCCGGGCCGCAGCTCGGGGAAGTCCTTGAACGGGTCGCCGTACGTGCGCCGGTGACCGGCCACCGCGAAGTTCCCCTCCTGGCCGAGCTGGGCGGTGCCCGCGTAGTGGGCGAGTCCCTTCGCCAGCACGTCCCTGCCGGTGCCCTCCAGGACCGGCTTGTTCCACGTGAAACCGAGCCGCGGGATGTACATGATCGCGAAGGCCTTGCCGTGGTGGTACGGCGCCGGCTTCGTCACGGCAACCGTCTGCTCGCCCACGGCGACCGCCTTCTTGCCCGGTGCCGTCGTCGGCCGCATGCTTCCCTGCGACCACTGCCGGTGCAGCTGGTCGATCTGGTCGTTCATGGCACTGTCGGCCCGCACGCCCGTCCAGAACAGCACATAGGCGACGAAGAGCACGATCAGGCTGCCGGCGGTGATGCACAGCTCGCTGACGGTCCGGACGATCACGCGCACCGGCGCCTCCGTTGACGGACGGCTGGCGGACGGCCGGCCAAGGGCTGCTGCCGGCTACTGCACGGGCTTCGCGTAGTGCAGATCCACTGTGCCCGAGTAACCGGGAAGAGTCACCGTCCCGTCGTCGGTGACTTTCCAGCCGAGGCCGTAGACATTGACGTACACCATGTAGGTCTGGATCGCCTTGCTCGCCGCGAGGGCCTGCTGCAGCTTGCCCGGATCGCCGACCGCCGTGATCTTGTACGGCGGTGAGTAGACCCTGCCCTGAAGGATCAGCGTGTTGCCGACACAGCGCACCGCACTGGTGGAGATCAGCCGCTGGTCCATGACCTTGATGCCCTGGGCGCCGCCCTGCCACAGCGCGTTCACCACGGCCTGCAGATCCTGCTGGTGGATGACCAGATAGTCGGGCTGCGGCTCGGGATAGCCGGGGAGCTTGGCAGTGGCGTTGGGCGGGGCATCGTTCAGGGTGACGGTGATGGCGTGACCGGTGAGCTTCTGGGTGCCGGCGCTCTTCTCCAGCCCGCTCAGCCTGCGGTCCTGCGCCTTGCTGCTGCCGTCGTCGCTCTCGGCGAGGGACTCCACGCTGCCGCGCAGGGCCGCGTCGGACTCGTCCAGCTCCTTGTTCTTGCGACTGCGCTGCTGGATCAGGTCCGACAGCTTCAGCAGGGAGCCGTCCTGGCGGATGTCGGTGCCCTTGGCCGTGTCGAAGCTGGTGAAGAAGATCAGTCCCGCGAGCGCGAAGACGGCCGCCGTGAGCATCCGTGCAGGGCGGACACGCATACGGCGGCCAGGGCCGGAGCCCGTTGATTGCGTCCCGGTGGAGTCGGCAGAATTGCTCAACGTACCCTTATCTCCTTCGGCGCCACGGAAGCACTACGCTAACGGACGCCCGGGGGAGCACACAGAGTCGTCATGCCGACCACTTGTACGCTGCCCCGAGCCCCGAACCGGTTACCTGCGCGGCCACGCAGCGCATCGACAGGAGAGACCCTCGTGCCGAAGTCACGTATCCGCAAGAAGGCCGACTACACGCCGCCGCCGGCGAAGCAGGCCCAGGCGATCAAGCTGAACAGCCGTGGCTGGGTCGCGCCTGTCATGCTGGCCATGTTCATCATCGGCCTGGCCTGGATCGTCGTCTTCTATGTGACCGACGGCTCGCTGCCCATCGACGCGCTGGACAACTGGAACATCGTGGTCGGCTTCGGCTTCATCGCCGCCGGCTTCGGTGTCTCCACACAGTGGAAGTAGCTCTGCCCAGGGCTATCCACTGAGTTATCCACAGGATTGTCCACATGGGGAAAAGAACGACGATCTGTGGATAACCCATCGGGCGTTGACGCCGGTATGACTGGCGCACCACCCCTCATACACCTGTTGGCCCCCTGCCTGACCTGCGGAAACACATCCGAGCGACAGGGGGCACAGCTGTGCCCGCACACGGTGCACAAGATCCGGCACAGCCTGTGGACAACGGTTCGGTGTCAGGTGAGCTGAGTGGTCCTGACCAGCGTGAGAACCACCACGACGGCGAGTACGACCGCACAGGTGCCGTACTGGACCAGCGTCCGCTTCTCGCGCGGCGCGTGGACCATCGCGTAGCCGACGGCGACACCGGCGACCAGCCCGCCGATGTGGGCCTCCCAGGCGATGTGCATGGCCGGGGTGAAGGTGATGATCAGGTTGATCACCAGCAGAGCGACGAGCGGGCGCAGGTCGTAGTTGAGCCGGCGCATCAGCACGCCGGTCGCGCCGAAGAGGCCGAAGATCGCTCCGGAGGCGCCGAGGGACTGCTGGGTGGGGTCGGCGAGCAGGTAGGTGAGCGCACTGCCCGCCAGGCCCGAGACGAAGTACAGCGCGAAATAGCGGGCGCGGCCGAGGGCCGCTTCCAGGGGGCCGCCGATCCACCAGAGGCTGAGCATGTTGAAGAGGATGTGGGCGTAGCCGCCGTGCAGGAACATCGAGGTCAGCAGGCGGTAGTACTGCCCCTCGGCGACGCCTTCGAGCGGGCCGAACAGGGAGAACTGGGCCCGGCCGATCAGTTCGAACCGGTCGGTGAGGGTGTTGCCCACGGCGATCTGCGCCAGGAACACGGCGAGGTTGATGCCGATCAGCACCTTGGTGAGCAGCCGCGGGTCGGCTGTGACCGAGCCGCCGGCGATCGTGCGGGGCCGGGACGCCGTCGGCGCGTGTCCGGTGCCGCTCGCGCCGCGCACGCACTCGGGGCACTGGAACCCGACCGAGGCGCTGACCATGCATTCGGGGCAGATGGGGCGCTCGCAGCGGGTGCAGCGCACACCGGTCTCGCGGTCCGGGTGCCGGTAGCACACGGGTACGCGGTGGGCGGCGTCCTGCGTGCTGCCTTCGGCGTGATCCATCGGTTCCCCTTGTCGGTCGTGGGACTGCACCCCGGCAATGCCCCGCCCCGCTCATCCTTGTTACGGACGAGCGGGGCGTTTTGTTCCCTCCGGCGGTGGGCCCGGCGGTGGGCTCAGCCCTCGCGCTTCTCGACGACGACCGACTCGATGACGACGTCCTTGGCCGGGCGGTCGTTGCGGCCGGTGGGGACGGCGGCGATGGCGTCGACGACCTTCTGGCTGGCCGGGTCGGTGACCTCGCCGAAGATGGTGTGCTTGCGGTTCAGCCACGTCGTCGGGGCGACGGTGATGAAGAACTGCGAGCCGTTGGTGCCCGGGCCGGCGTTGGCCATGGCCAGCAGGTAGGGCTTGTTGAAGGACAGGTCCGGGTGGAACTCGTCCCCGAACTTGTAGCCGGGGCCGCCGATGCCGCTGCCCAGCGGGTCGCCGCCCTGGATCATGAAGCCGCTGATGACACGGTGGAAGATCGTGCCGTTGTAGAGCGGCGTCCTGCTCTTCTCACCCGTGCCGGGGTGGGTCCACTCGCGCTCGCCCTGGGCCAGCTCGACGAAGTTCTTGACCGTTTCCGGCGCGTGGTTCGGGAAAAGCTGGACCACGATGTCGCCGTGGTTGGTCTTCAGGGTGGCGTAAAGCTGCTCAGCCACGATCTGCCTTCCGTTGTCTTTCTGTGACTCCCCGATCCTCGCATGGCCGGGCCCGTACGTCGCCCGGCAGCCACGAGTTCCGCCCGGAAGGCAGCGCGCGGCGCCGATTCGTGGCAGTGTCGACGGCAGGATCGGGTTGCCCGGGAATTATCCGGAATGGCTCCGAAGGGAGCAATCGGCACCCATATGCCCGCCCTCGCATGCCGCGCGGACCATCGGGAGGCATGATCCTTAAAAGGGTGGAAAGTCGAAATACCGTACGCCACCGAGGAGGAGGAACCCGTGACCCGCATCGACAGCGTGCGCGCCGCGACCGGCTCGGCGAAGGACAGCGTGCTGCACGCCGCGGAAGTGGTGGCGCCCTACGCGGACACAGCCAAGGAGCGTGCCGCGCTCTACGCGCAGGAGGCACGCGTACGGCTGGCGCCCGTGGTGTCCCAGGCAGCCGAACAGGCCCGCGTGCAGTACGACGCCCGGCTCGCCCCGCGTCTGGAGCAGGCTCGTGCGCATGTGCCGCCGAAGGTGGATCTGGCGGCTCAGGAGGCCGCCGTCCGCGCCCGTAAGGCCGCCCGGCAGGCCGCCGAGTACTCGCGGCAGGCTGCCGAGTACTCGCGTCCGAGGATCGAGCAGGCCGTGGCCGCGACGGCTCCGGTCCGTGAGGAGGCCGCCGCGCGTGGCGCAGCCGCCTTGGCCGCCCTGCGCGGTCAGGTCTCGGCGGAGGAGATCCAGAAGCTGGCCCGTCGGCACGAGCGCCGGTCCAGGGCCAGCCGGACCGTGAAGGCGCTGGCGCTGTTGGCCGTGCTGGCCGGTGGTGCCTTCGCCGCCTGGAAGTGGTGGGACAAGCAGGCCAACCCCGACTGGCTGGTCGAGCCGCCGGCCGCGACGGAGGTGCCGGAGTCGGGCGGCCGGATCAGCTCGGTGGACGGCAGCGGTACCTCGGCCCTGGACCCCGAGGTGCAGGCGAAGCAGGCCGAGGAGGATGCCGCGAACGAGGACGACGAGCAGTAGCACCGGACACGATCGCATGACGTGGGCCGTCAAACGGGCCGTGGGTCGGTCGAGTTGACGCTGGCTTGCCCACGGCCCGTCTCACGGCGCGGCCTGCCGACGAAAAATGCCTCCCGACCTGTGTTTCCGCAGGTCGGGAGGCATTTTTTGGGGTGGAGCCTAGGGGAGTCGAACCCCTGACATCCGCCATGCAAAGACGGCGCTCTACCAACTGAGCTAAGGCCCCGGGAAGCAGCGGCCGGCCGGAGGAACCGCGTTCCGGCGGGCGCCGCAGACCAGAGTACCGGGTCACCCCCGGTATCCCGCAAAAAGATTGGGGGTCCCCGCGAATGACCACGCTCCGTAAGATGCTCGACGTGGTTCGCTACAGCGAACCGCGCGGTCTTTTAGGGGAAGCGATGGGGAGACGCAATGGACGCCGCACAGCAGGAAGCCACCGCGAGAGCGCGGGAGCTGCAGCGGAACTGGTACGGGGAGCCGTTGGGGGCGCTCTTCCGTAAGCTCATCGATGATCTCGGGCTCAACCAGGCCCGTCTCGCCGCGGTGCTGGGGCTGTCCGCTCCGATGCTCTCGCAGCTGATGAGCGGCCAGCGTGCGAAGATCGGCAATCCTGCCGTGGTCCAGCGGGTGCAGCTGCTGCAGGAGCTGGCGGCGCAGGTCGCGGACGGCAGTGTGAGCGCCGCCGAGGCGACCGAGCGCATGGACGAGATCAAGAAGTCGCAGGGGGGCTCCGTGCTCAACAACACCACCCAGACCACGAGTGGTTCCGGGGCACCGACGGTCAAGCGGGTGGTCCGCGAGATCCAGTCGCTGCTGCGCTCGGTGGCCGCGGCGGGCGACATCATCGACGCCGCGGACAGCCTCGCGCCGGCGCATCCCGAGCTGGCGGAGTTCCTGCGCGTCTACGGCGCCGGCCGCACCTCCGACGCCGTCGCGCACTATCAGTCCCACCAGAACTAAGGACCCACGGCCCGGTCCACGGAGGGGGTCCGGGGGCCGGGCCGGGGCACAGTCAGGTGACAGTCCGGGCGACCGGGCGCGAGGGGCGGTCCATGGGGGTGGACCGGTTCTCGAACGTGGAGCGGGGTCGTATCACTCATCACGGGGGGGATCAGGGGGAACCGAGGGGGGAGCGGGGAAACAAGGGGGCAGGGTGACCGGCGCGGGTTCCGGGGGAGGAGCGATGGGCTGCCATGGGTGAGGTGTTCGCCGGCCGGTACGAGCTGGCCGACCCGATCGGACGCGGGGGCGTGGGCGCCGTATGGCGTGCCTGGGACCACCGCCGACGGCGCTATGTGGCCGCCAAGGTGCTCCAGCAGCGTGACGCCCACTCCCTGCTGCGCTTCGTGCGGGAGCAGGCCCTGCGGATCGACCACCCCCATGTTCTCGCTCCGGCCAGCTGGGCCGCCGACGACGACAAGGTGCTCTTCACCATGGACCTGGTCGCCGGCGGCTCCCTGGTCCACCTCGTCGGTGACTACGGCCCCCTGCCGCCGGCGTTCGTGTGCACCCTGCTCGACCAGCTCCTGTCCGGTCTCGCCGCCGTGCACGCCGAGGGTGTCGTCCACCGCGACATCAAGCCCGCCAACCTCCTCCTCGAGGCGACCGGGACCGGACGGCCGCGGCTGCGGCTGTCCGACTTCGGCATCGCCATGCGGCTCGGTGAGCCCCGTCTGACGGAGACCAACCTCGTGGTCGGCACGCCCGGTTATCTCGCCCCGGAGCAGCTGCTCGGCGCCGAACCCGACTTTCCCGCCGACCTGTTCGCCGTGGGCCTGGTCGCGCTGTATCTGCTGGAAGGCGCCAAGCCTGACACCAAGGCGCTCGTGCAGTACTTCGCGGAGAACGGCACGCCCGGGCCGCCCAAGGGCATCCCGGAACCGCTCTGGCAGGTCGTGGCCACCTTGCTCCAGCCCGACCCGGACGCGCGCTTCCGCACCGCCACGGGTGCGCGCAAGGCGCTCGCCTCCGCGGCGGAACTCCTGCCGGAGCCCGAGCCCGACGACGAGCTGATCGAGATCTTCGACCAACTGGGCCCGCTCCCGCCGGGGTTCGGCCCCGACGGCCCCCATAAGAGGGCCTCCGGAGTCGCCCTGGACCTGACCAAGGACACGGATACGAGCCTGGCGGGGGGCGGCGGTGGCGATACCGGCTCGCTCTCGGACACCGGCAGTTTCCGTCTGCCGCCGCCCCAGGAGCTCCCGGCTTCGGTTCAGGAACTCCAGGCGCCCGCCCAGGAGCCCCCGGTCTCCGAGCCGCCGGCGCCGCAGGCCGTAGATCCCCTCTCGTACCCCCTGCACGTCCAACAGGTCCAACCGCACGATCACCATGTTCACCACGCCCCCAGCACCTCCACCGCCTCGTACACCGCGCAGGTTCCCTCTCCGGCTCAGCCGATCTCAGGCGTGGCCGTGCAAGGGCGTGCGGCGCGCCGGGCCAGGCGGAAGCGGCGGCCCGGGCCGTCGGCCAAGGTCGCGATTCCGATCCTGTTGCTGGCCCTGGCCTGCTACGCGGTGGGTTTCTGGGCGTTGACCCGCGTCTGAGCCCGCTGAGCCCACTGAGTCCGCCGAGCGCGCCGCGCCGTCACCGTCCACCCGGCGAGGGCCAGCAGCAGCGCTGTCCCCAGGCCGATCCCGCCGATCGCGACGAGCCACATCACGGGGTCGTCCCCGCCTCCGGTGCTCCCGGTGAGCGCCGCCTCCCGGTCCCGCTCCGTGACCGTGAACACCTCCTCCGGCACGGGCCGCCCGGCGTACTCCGGGCCGGCGTGCGCCCGCCCGGCGAGCCGGACCCGCAGGGTCACCCCGAAGGGCCCCGGCCCGAACGTGCCGGTCATCTGCTCGCTGAGATGCAGCACCAGGTAGTAGTCGCCGGCGAAGCGGACGGAGGTCACCCCGGCGGGGACGGCGTAGCGGTTGGCGTACTCCACCGGCGGGAGCGGGGCGAGTACGGCGGGCTTCTGTGTGCCGGTGTAGCCGAGGGCGGCGTCCTCGACCAGGCCGCGGACGGGGTTGTAGAGGGAGAGGTCCAAGGCGCCGCCGACATAGCCGTGCCCGGTGGCGCCGCCCAGTTCGGCGGAGGCGTGGAGCTGTCGGCCCCAGTCGACCGGCACCTTGTAGAACCGCGTCTCGCCGGGCACGAGGGATGTCCGCCAGACCCCTTGGCCCAGCGGGCTCGCGGAGGCGAAACCGGCGCCGCCGGTACGGTCGCGGGGCTCACCGGTGAGCGGCTCGGGCGTTGCGGAGTCCCAGGCCTGCGGCGCCGTGGTGGCCCCGGTCTGCGCCGTACGCGGTTCCGTGACGGGAGCGATCTCCAGGTCCCACCGCTGCGTGGGGGCGGCCGTACCTGAGCCCTGGGCGTCGAGGCGCCGGACGACCACGTAGTACGTCCCCCTGCCCTGGCACACCGCCCTTCCGGCCTCCCGCTGCCCCAGCGCGGTGACCGGGCGCGGGCTGAGCCCGGCGCCGAAGCGGGCGCCCGCGAAGGAGCAGGGCGTGCCGGTGGCGTCCTGGACCGACACGCTGATGCCGTCGGTGGCGGAGACGGTGGCGTCCGCCGGGGGTACGGCGGTGACGGGGACGTAGGCCGTGTCGGTGGCGCCGAGGTCGAGGCGGTAGTAGAGCCGGCCGTTTCTCGGGAGGGAGCTGCGGTAGGTGCGGCCCGGGTCCAGCCGTGGTGCCGTCACGGTGCCCGTCGCTCCCGCGACGGTACGGGCGCCGGGCGCGAAGGCGTACGACGCCGACGGCCCTTTCTCGGCGCGGGCCGCGTTCCCGTACGCGGATGCCGTGCCGCTCCCGTACGCGGCCGCCGTGCCGCCCGGCAGGACGAGCAGCGCGCACAGCCCCGGCAGCAGGAGCCGCGGCAGCAGGGCCGTCCGCGGGACACCGGGGACCGCTCGGCCGTACCGCCGCCACCACGCCGTACGCTCCCGCACCTGCCGCCCTCCCCAGTCGTACCGGACCGCGCTCCATCCTGCCCCGTACGCCCCTGCGCCACCCGGGCAACGGGTACAGCCGTCCTAAACGCCCGGCACGGGCGGAGGGCGGGCAGCACAAAGCCCCGACCGCGAAGGCGGTCGGGGCCTGTTTCAGATTCTGTTATCGGCACTCACGAACCCGTGGGCACGGAGTCAGTCGCCTCCGTCCACAGATCCTGCTCGGCGCGATCCGCCTGGATCTGGCGGTACACGAGGAGCCCGCCGATGGCGGCCAGTGCGACCAGGAGCAGCTTCTTCACCGCGCGACCTCGTCTTTCCTTGACGTAGGGGACCTCTGGCGCCCGACTATACACACCGACCGATACCGATCGGTGACCTGCGCCGGGCCCCAACTCCCGCCTCCGGCAGCGCAATAGCCCAGGTCCGGCGCCATTCCGATCGGAGGGTGATCACACCCCCACGGACGGTTACTTTGCTCCCCCTTCGCTCCCTCTCAGCAGGTTTTGGGGTTTTCCGACCCTCTTACGGCCATCCGAGTGGTGTTCATCGGAACATCGCCGCGCCACGGGCGTCGGTCCACCACTTCGCGTTCCACATACACATCATGAGCAAAGTACGCAAATCGCCCAACCCGAAAGTGAGGGGCCATGACCCAGAACAAGGTCATGAAGCTGTGGACCGCCATCGTCACCGCATTCCTCGCGCTGTGCACGGCGCTCGGACTCGTCACCACCACGACCGCCACGACCGCGGCGGCCGCACCCCGGCCCGAGAGCCCGAGCACCGGCACCGCGCACAAGACCATTCCGACGATCCCGGCGCCACGACACTGGTCCTGGTCCCACACCAGGGCCCTGCCCCCCACGATGAAACAGCGGATCCGGGCCGAGGCCCACGGAAAGTCTCCCCGTTGCCGGCAGCGTCCCCTCATCGACACAGAGGCGGAGACCACGATCACCCCCGCGGAGCACTCGGCGTCCACGCTCGACTGCTGATCTCCAGCCTCCACGCAGTACCGCAACGTCTCGACACCAGGCGACTTGCGTACGCACCAGTCGACACGGAAAGACCCCCGGCCGGGTTCGGCCGGGGGTCTCGCGCTGTTGTCGGCTGTGTGGGGTGTATGACCTGGGAGGATGACCGACAACACCCCGGAAAGGTGGTGAGTGCTGCCTTGACCCGGCGCGTCACCGTTGTCACCGCTGTCCACGGCCCGTCCGCGCGCTTCCTGCCGGACGCCTACGCGTCCCTGTGCGAGCAGCGGCTTCCGGGTGGCTGGGAGTGGGAGTGGGTGATCCAGCAGGACGGTACGACGGACGAGGTCCGCCCCCATGTGCCGGACGACACCCGTGTGAGCTTCGGCCAGAGCCGGCCGGGCGGGCCCGGAGTCGCCCGCACCATCGCGCTGGCGCGCGCCGGGGGCGCGTATGTGAAGGTGCTGGACGCCGACGACCGACTCCCGCCCGGCGCGCTGGCCCGCGATGTGGCCGTGCTGGAGGCGCACCCCAGCGTCGGCTGGACGACGTCCCAGGCCCTGGACCTGCTGCCGGACGGCTCGACGGTGGGCTTCCCCGGCAACCCGGACGACGGCCCGCTCGAACGCGGTGTCGTGCTCGATCACTGGAAGCGGCACGACTTCCGCGCACCGGTCCATCCGGCCACCCTGTGCGTCCGGCGTGAGCTGCTCATCGCGCTCGGCGGCTGGATGGCCCTGCCGGCGTCCGAGGACACGGGCCTGCTGCTGGCGCTGGACGCGGTGAGTCGCGGCTGGTTCTCGGCGGAGGCCGGCCTGCTGTACCGCAAATGGGAGGGCCAGGTCACGGGCCAGGTGTCCCACGTCGATCCCGTCGAGCGCACGGCCCGGATGGCGGTCGCCGAGGCCCGGGCGCGCGCGCTGGCCGACCTCGGGTGGTCCTACCCGGCCGGGCCGGCCGGCACGTCGTCCACCGGCTGAGCCGCTCCGGAAGTGCTCACCGGGTCCCTAGTCCGTGAGCGCGATCGCCTGCGAGGGGCACTTCTCGGCCGCCTCCTGGACCTGCGGGTCGTCGCCGGACTCCGCCCTGCCGGGCCGTACGACGCCGTAGCCGTCCTCGAACGCGAACACGGCCGGCGCCCGGTGCGCGCACTCGGCAGAGCCGTAGCACTGCGAGCGGTCGACGGAGACCTTCATGCATCCTCCAGCCCTGGACGGTGGCTTCCTGGACGTCATTGCCCGGGGAACCGCCCGCTGAACCGGCCCTGTCGGCGCTGATGATCGCGTTTCGGCCCTGTCGACGCTAGGCCCTGTCGTCAAACTCCCTCCCCCAGCCTTCGGCCGGGGGGACCCCCAGAGCACGCACCTACTGCATACATCAGCCGCTCCGCGGCGGGCGCGAGGCCCGCCCTCCGGGCGGACGGCGGGAGTTTGACGACAGGACCTAGCCCTGCCGGCCCGCCACCGAGAGCCAGTGGGCCACCCGGCGGACCGTGGGTTCGTCGAGCAGGTCGGCCATCGTCCGCACCGCCTCGCCGTCCTCGGCGCTCAGGTCGTACAGGCCCGCCCTGCTCAGGCCGGCCATGAGCACCTGGTGCCGGCGGTCCGTCATGCGTTCCGCGAGCTTGGCCGGTTCACCGGTGCCCGGCACGGCCGGGCCGGTCGAGGTGGGCCGGTCGGGAGCGGACGCCTTGCCCGCCGGGGCGTCGAAGAGGTGCCAGGCGCCGTCCTTGGGCCCCCACAGCGCGACCGTCACCTCCTCGCCGCGCGCCCGCACGGTCTGGGTCATGTCTCCAACGGCGTACAGCACGGGCGCCCGGTCGGGGGACTCGGCGCCCACCGTCCAGGAGTCCGCGGAGGGCTGATGGAACATCGCGACCCAGCGCGGAGCACCGGGCGGTCGCGGACACGGGGGACGCTTGTGCATGACACTCACCCCTTCGGGAACGGGTCGCTCACCATCGGGAACAGCCGCCGACACCGTATCTGACGGTTAGTCAGATATCCAGCGCGCTCCGGACTCTCGGCCGCGCGCTTCTGGCCTCTTGAAGGCCGACGTGGCACCCTGCCCGCACCCAGGACCAGGGTGCGGTGTCGTCCCGGACGAGGGAGGCCGAGGATGAGCGGACGGGAAGAAGCGGCGGCCGCAGCGGCCACGGAGGAGGCCGAGGCGCTGCGCAGGCTCCACGGGGCACGTGCGCGGAGCGCCTACGACCGTGCGGTCGCCGCGTGCCGGTACGCCGGTGTCGGCCAGGACGCCGCTGAGGTCGTCCCGACAGGCCCCGTCGGCCGGGCCGCCAACGCGCTGCGCCTGTCGGCCGAGGCGCTCGCCGCGCTCACCACGGCCGCCCCTGACCCCGCTGCGGACGCCCGCTGTGCCCGCAACGCCGCCGCCACCGCAGCACTGGCCGCCCAGGTGGCCGCGACACGGGACGGCGCCGGCACCACAAGCTCAGTCATACCGTCCGCCACCGCGTCCGCCGCAGCATTGCGTGCGGCGCTGGCGGCGTCCCAGGCCGCCGCTCTCGCGGCCGGTGGTGGTGCGCTGGGGCGGGATGCGGCCCTGAACGCGTCCGCCGAGGAGGCCGAACGCCACGCCGTGGTCATGGCCCGCGCGGCCGGATGGCTCAAGGTGAACACGACAGCCGGCTGAAGCAGCGGCGTGGGCGGTGTTTCACGTGAAACATCCACCCGGCCCGCCCGGAACACACCCACCTGCCCGTCCGGTACCGGTCCCTCCCCTCGTGGGGACCGGTACCGGACGGGCAGAGGCGTTCGATGGAAATTGGCCGAGATCCTTCAGCGTCAGGGGCTGTCTGTCCGAGCACGGGGGCCGTGGCCTGTCCGGACGGTGTGTGACGGTTCCACTACCGGGTCCGGATCCTGCCATCTGTTGCTCACGCCGAGGAGACCGCGACCTTTGGTCCGGTGCTTATTCGCAGGTCAGGCGTATAAGGTGGGTTTTCCGGTCCGGACGTCCAGATGCGGGGGGAACGTAAAGGGGTGGGGCCTTGAGTTCCGACTCAGGGGCACGCACAGCTTTCGCCGAGCGCCTCGCGCTGCTGTACAAGGAGGCTGGAAACCCTCCCCTCAAGAGCGTCTCCGAGGCGGTCGTACGGCTGCAGCGGGTCGACGAGCGCGGGCGGCCCGTGCGGGTGTCCGCGCAGCGGATCAGCGACTGGCGCCGGGCCAAGAACGTGCCGGCCCAGTTCACCGCCCTGGCCGCGGTGCTGCACATCCTGATACCGGAGGCACGCCGACTGCGGCCCGCACCGGTGTCCACGGGACTGTACGACCTCGTGCACTGGCAGCGGCTGTGGGAGCGGGCGCTGGCCGACCCGGTGGGCGACCGGCCCGCACCACCCCCAGAAGACGACCGGCGGCCTCCCGCTCAGGACCCGCCCGTCACGGGAGGCGTCTGCCCCTACCGGGGGCTCGCGCCCTACCGGCAGGAGGACGCCCGGTGGTTCTTCGGCCGGGAACGGAGCACGAGCGCGCTCATCGCCCAGCTCCGCGCCGCCGAGCGGACCGGCGGCCTGGTGATGCTGGTCGGCGCCTCGGGAGCGGGCAAGTCCTCCCTGCTGAACGCCGGCCTGGTCCCCGCCGTACGCGGCGGCGCGCTGCACGACGAACGCGGCACCGGCATACCGCACACCAGCGCCGCACCACTCCGGGCCGCGCAGGAAACCACCGCCGACTGCGTCCTGTACCTCGTCCCCGGTGCCGACCCCCTCGGTGAGCTGGTCCGCCGTATCCCCGATCTCGGCACGGTCGCCGCCGACGCGCGTCGGGCCGAACAGAAGGCCACGGAGAATCCGGTGGTTCCCGGCTCCGACGCCCCATGGGTGGCCCGGGCCGCCCGCGAGGCCGTGTCGGAGTGGGCCCACCGCGAGACGTCCGCCGAATGCCGCCCCGTCGTCGTCGTGGACCAGTTCGAGGAGGCGTTCACGCTCTGCTCCGACGAGGCGGACCGGCGCACGTTCCTCCAGCTCCTGCACGCCGCCTGCACCCCGCCCGCCGACTCGGACGAGCCCGCACCGGTGCTCGTCGTCCTCGGCATCCGCGCCGACTTCTACGAGCAGTGCCTCGGCTACCCGGAACTGGCCGACGCGCTCCAGCACCGGCACATGGTGCTCGGCCCGCTGACCAGCGCCGAGCTGCGCGAGGCGGTGACCGGTCCGGCCAAGGCGGTGGGTCTGGAGCTGGAACCCGGGCTCGCCGAGCTGATCGTCCGCGAGGTCAGCGCCGACGGACCGCGCGGGGCACACGACGCGGGCGTGCTCCCGCTGCTCTCGCACGCCCTGCTCGCCACCTGGCAGCGCCGCAAGGCCGGACGGCTGACGCTGGCCGGCTACCGCGCGGCCGGCGGGATCCAGGGGGCGGTCGCGGCCACCGCCGAGCGTGCCTGGTCGGGGCTGGACCCCGCGGCCCGTACGGCCGCCCGGCTGCTCCTGCTGCGGCTGGTCCGGCTGGGCGAGGACACCCAGGCCACACGGCGGCGGGGCACCCGGCGGCAGCTGGCGGAGGAGTCGGCGGACCCCGGCAAGACGGAGGAGTCCCTGGAGGCCCTCGTACAGGCCCGGCTGGTGACGCTGGATGCCGACACCGTGGAGATCACCCATGAGGCGCTGCTGCACGCCTGGCCCCGGCTGCGGCACTGGATCGACGACGACCGGGGCGACCAGCTGCTGCGCCAGCGCCTGGAGGAGGACGGCCGGGCCTGGGAGGACTCCGGCCGGGACAGCTCGCTGCTCTACCGGGGCTCCCGGCTGGAGCAGGCGCGCAACTGGGCGCGGTCGGCCGGGGACACGTATCTGACCCGCAGCGCGGTGGAGTTCCTGGCCGCGGCCGTCCGGCTGCGCAAGCGCACGGTGTGGATCAGCCGGTCCGCCGTCGCGGCGCTGGTGGTGCTGTCCCTGGTCGCGGGCGGGTCGGCGGTGATCGCCTGGCAGCAGCGGGACGACGCCGTCTTCGAGCAGGTGCTCGCCGAGGCCGACCGGGTTCAGCGCACGGATCCGTCCCTGGCCGCCCAGCTCGACCTGGTCGCGCACCATCTGCGCCCGGACGACGAGGGCACGTACAGCAGGCTGATCTCGATCGTGAACGCGCCGCTGGCCACCCCCCTGTCCGGCCACACCGGTGCCGTCTACCTCACCTCCTTCAGCCCCGACGGCAGAACACTGGCCACGGCCAGCTACGACCGGACCGTCCGCCTGTGGAACGTGGCCGACCCACGCCACCCCAGGCCGCTGGGCAGGCCGCTGACCGGCCACACCAGCTGGGTGAGCAGCGCCGTCTTCAGCCCGGACGGGCGCACCCTCGCCAGCGCCGGCGACGACGGCACGATCCGGCTGTGGGACGTCACCGAGCCCGGCCGCCCGAAGCCGCTCGGCAGTCCGCTCACCGGCCACCGGGGCACGATCTATCTGGTGGCCTTCAGCCCGGACGGCCGCACCCTCGCGAGTGCCGGCGAGGACCACACGGTACGGCTGTGGAACGTGACCGACCCGCGCCGGCCGAGCGAGCTCACGGCCCTGCGCGGGCACAGCGCCGCGGTGCGCAGCGTCGCGTTCAGCCCCGACGGGCACACCGTCGCGGCGGGCGGTGACGACAACACGATCCTGCTGTGGAACACGGCCGACCCCCGCCGGCCGAAGCAGTACCCCACCGCGCTGAAGGGCCACACGGACCTCGTGCACTCGGTGGCGTTCAGCCCCGACGGCCGCACCCTCGCCTCGGGCAGCGCGGACGACACGATCCGCCTCTGGAACGTCACCGACCCCGCGCACCCGTCCGTGCTCGGCTCGCCGCTGGCCGGGCACACCGGCCCGATCTGGTCGGTGGCCTTCAGCCCGGACGGCAACCGGCTCGCCGCCGCGAGCGCGGACAGCACCGCCAGCCTGTGGAACGTGACCGATCCGTCGTCCCCCTCACAGGTCGGGGAGCCGCTCGCGGGCAGCAGTGGGGAGATGTACGCCCTGGGGTTCAGCCCCGACGGGCGGACCCTGGCCACCGGCAGCGGCGACAGCAAGGTGCGCCTGTGGTCGCTGTCGACCTCGGACATCATCGGCCGCACCGGCGCGTTCCGGCCGGACGGACGGGTGCTGGCGACGGCGGCCCGGGACGGCCGGCTGCGGCTGTGGAACGTGACGCGGCCCGGGCAGCCCGTGCCGCTGGGCCAAGCCTTCATGCAGGCGGACGGCGGCCATCGTGCACCGGTGTTCTCCCCCGACGGCCGCACCCTCGCCGTCCTCACCAACAACCAGTCGGTGTACCTGTGGAACGTCCGCGACCCGTCCCACCCGGTCGCCGCCGGCCCGCCCATCCGCTTGCGGACGCGCTTCGCGGGGCCCGACACGCTCGCCTTCAGCCCGGACGGCCGCATCCTGGCCACCGCCTACGACGACGCCACCATTCAGCTGTGGAACGTCACCGACCCCGCGCACCCCGTGGCGCTCGGAAGGCCGCTGACCGGCCACCGCGGCTACGTCAACGCGCTCGCGTTCTCCCCCGACGGCCGCACCCTGGCCTCCGGCAGCGCGGACAGCACGATCCGCCTGTGGAACGTCACCGACCCGGCCCAGCCGACCGGGCTCGGCCGGCTCACCGAGCACTCGGGCCCGGTCAACGCGATCGCCTTCAGCCCGGACGGGCACGTTCTGGCCAGCGGCAGCGACGACGACACGGTCCGGCTGTGGAATATCAGCCACCCCGCCTCGGCAACCGCGCTGGGCGCGCCGCTCACCGGCCACACCGAGGCGGTGAAGCTGCTGACATTCAGCCTGGACGGGCACGTTCTGGCCAGCGGCGGCAACGACAACACGGTCCGGCTGTGGAACGTCAGCCACCCCGCCTCGGCGACCCCCATCGGCCAGTCGATGAGCCCCAACGCCAAGTCGGGCACGTTCCTGTCCTTCAGCCCCAGAAGCCGCGTCCTCGGCGTCTCCAGCGGCACGGACACGGTCCGCCTGTTGAGCCTGGACTCCGACGCGGCGATCGACCACATCTGCTCGGTCACCCGGAGCGTACTGACCCCGCAGAAGTGGCACGAGTACCTGCCCCGTCTCTCCTACGACCCCCCGTGCGACCACTGATCGGCCAACCTGACTTATTCCTGCCCGACTTCGCCCCGCAAGGCCTCCGGTCTTGTTACCCTTGGCCACAGCCCGATCGCTGGTGCATCCCCCGTCGCCAGCGGTCGGGCCTTTTCTTTCCCCATGTGCTCCACAGACGCATGCACGCCACGGACGCCAAAGACCCCCGATCCATCCGGACCGGGGGTCTTTGTGCTGGTGGGGCTAACAGGATTTGAACCTGTGGCCTCATCCTTATCAGGGATGCGCTCTAACCAACTGAGCTATAGCCCCGCCGCGCTGTGCGGTGTGTGTCCCGCGCGCTGACTCCTGAAGATTAGCGCACGACCACGTCAGTCCCAAAATCGGTTGTCGGGGGACCGTCAGGTCAGGGGGCCCGCAGGGTGTCCGAAGGCCCTCCCGAGGGCCTACTCGTCCTCCGCCAGGGTCAGCTCGATGCCGCCCACGAAGCCCGCGGAGAGGTTGTAGATGAACGCGCCGAGCGTCGCGAGCGCCGTGGCCAGGACCACGTCGATGACCGCGATGATCGTCGTGAACATCAGGACGTGGGGGAGCGACAGGAACGCCTGGAGGTCGAAGCCGTTCCCCTCGTTCGAACCGGTCGCCTCGGAGATCGTGCCGCCCACCGTCGAGAACACGCCCATCGCGTCCATGACCATCCACAGCACCGCCGAGGCGACGATCGTGCAGATGCCGAGCGCGATGGAGAGCAGGAAGCTGACCTTCATCACCGACCAGGGGTCGGCCTTGGCCACCCGCAGCCGCGCCTTACGGGTGCGCGGCGCCGTACGCGCGCCGGTACGGGGCCGTCGTACGGCGCCGGCGGGCGGCTGCGCCGGATACGCCTGCGGCGGGTGGTACGGCCCGGAGGGCTGCTCCGGGCTCCGCTCCCCGGGGAGCGGAGACGACGACTGCGCCTCGCCGGCCGCGGCCGGGCCTCGGGTGTCCGTCACAGTTCCCCCCTGGGATCCAGACGTGCCGGCGGCGTCCTTGGCGGACACCTTCACCGGCTTCAGGTTGGTCGTGTGCGGGTCGGTCACGCTCCCCGCACCCGCCCCGTGCGCGGCGGAGCCACGGCCGCCGCCGTCCGTCTCCGTACCCGTGGGGGTACCGGCCGATCCGGCGCCCGTGGCTCCGCTCACGATGACTCTCTCCTCGTGCTACTCGGCCGAGGGCGCCTCACCCTCGTCCGTGCCGCCGGCCTGAGCACCCTCGGCGGCATCGACGGCCTCCTCGCCGTCGACCTCCTCCGCCTCGCGCCCCGCCTCGGCGTTACGTGCGATACCGACCACGGCATCGCGCTTGCCCAGGTTGATCAGTTGGACGCCCATGGTGTCACGGCCCGTCTCCCTGACTTCGTTGACTCGCGTACGAATCACGCCGCCGGAGAGGGTGATCGCGAGGATCTCGTCGGTCTCCTCGACGACCAGCGCCCCGACGAGCGAACCACGGTCCTCCACGATCTTGGCGGCCTTGATACCGAGGCCGCCGCGGCCCTGGACGCGGTACTCGTCGACAACGGTCCGCTTCGCGTACCCGCCGTCGGTGGCAGTGAACACGAACGTACCGGGTCGAACAACATTCATCGACAGAAGTTCATCGCCTTCACGGAAACTCATGCCCTTCACACCGGAGGTGGCGCGGCCCATCGGGCGCAGGGAGTCGTCCGTGGCCGTGAACCTGATCGACTGGGCCTTCTTGCTGATCAGAAGCAGATCGTCGTCCGCCGAGACCAGCTCGGCACCGATCAGTTCGTCGTCCGAACCGTCCTCGCGCTCGCGCAAATTGATCGCGATCACGCCGCCGGAGCGGGGCGAATCGTAATCCTTCAGAGGCGTCTTCTTGACCAGACCGGACTTGGTGGCCAGCACGAGGTACGGCGCCGCCTCGTAGTCCCGGATCGCCAGGATCTCGGCGATCGCCTCGTCCGGCTGGAAGGCCAGCAGGTTCGCCACGTGCTGCCCGCGCGCGTCCCGGCCGGCCTCGGGCAGCTCGTACGCCTTCGCCCGGTACACCCGGCCCTTGTTGGTGAAGAACAGCAGCCAGTGGTGGGTGGTGGAGACGAAGAAGTGGTCGACGATGTCGTCTTCCTTCAGCTTCGTGCCGCGCACGCCCTTGCCGCCGCGCTTCTGCGCCCGGTAGTCGTCCGTCTTGGTCCGCTTGACATAGCCGCCGCGGGTGACCGTGACGACGATGTCCTCCTCGGCGATCAGGTCCTCGATGGACATGTCGCCCTCGTACGGGATCAGCTTGGTCTGACGGTCGTCGCCGTACTTCTCGACGATCGCGGCCAGCTCCTCGCTGACGATCCCGCGCTGACGGACCGGGGAGGCGAGGATCTCGTTGTACTCGTTGATCTTCGCCTGGAGTTCGTCGTGCTCCTGGACGATCTTCTGCCGCTCCAGGGCCGCCAGGCGCCGAAGCTGCATCTCGAGAATCGCGTTGGCCTGGATCTCGTCGATCTCCAGCAGGTCCATCAGGCCGCCGCGCGCGATCTCGACGGTCTCGCTGCGCCGGATCAGCGCGATGACCTCGTCGATCGCGTCCAGGGCCTTCAGCAGACCGCGCAGAATGTGCGCCCGCTCCTCGGCCTTGCGCAGCCGGAAGCGGGTACGGCGGACGATGACCTCGATCTGGTGCGTCACCCAGTGGCGGATGAACGCGTCCAGGGAGAGCGTGCGCGGCACACCGTCGACCAGCGCCAGCATGTTGGCGCCGAAGTTCGTCTGCAGGTCGGTGTGCTTGTACAGGTTGTTCAGCACGACCTTGGCGACCGCGTCCCGCTTCAGGACGATGACCAGCCGCTGGCCCGTACGGGAGCTGGTCTCGTCACGGACGTCCGCGATGCCGCCGACCTTGCCGTCCTTCACCAGGTCGGCGATCTTCTGCGCCAGGTTGTCCGGGTTGACCTGGTACGGCAGCTCGGTCACCACCAGGCACTGCCGGCCCTGGATCTCCTCGACCTCGACGACCGCGCGCATCGTGATGGAGCCGCGCCCGGTGCGGTACGCCTCCTCGATGCCCTTGCGGCCCACCACCAGGGCGCCGGTCGGGAAGTCCGGGCCCTTGATGCGCTCCATCAGCGCGTCGAGCAGCTCCTCATGGGAGACGTCCGGGTTCTCCAGGTACCACTGGGCGCCGGCCGCGACCTCGCGCAGGTTGTGCGGCGGGATGTTGGTCGCCATGCCGACCGCGATACCGGCCGAGCCGTTGATCAGCAGGTTCGGGAAGCGGGCCGGCAGGACGGTCGGCTCCTGGGAGCGGCCGTCGTAGTTGTCCGTGAAGTCGACGGTCTCCTCGTCGATGTCGCGGACCATCTCCATCGACAACGGCGCCATCTTGCACTCGGTGTACCGCATGGCGGCCGCCGGGTCGTTGCCCGGGGAGCCGAAGTTGCCGTTGGAGTCCACCAGCGGCATCCGCATCGACCACGGCTGAGCGAGGCGCACCAGCGCGTCGTAGATCGAACTGTCGCCGTGCGGGTGGTAGTTGCCCATGACGTCACCGACGACACGGGCGCACTTGTAGAAGCCGCGGTCGGGGCGGTAGCCGCCGTCGTACATCGCGTACAGCACGCGCCGGTGGACGGGCTTGAGGCCGTCCCGGACGTCGGGCAGCGCACGCGACACGATGACGGACATCGCGTAGTCCAGGTACGAGCGCTGCATCTCCGTCTCGAGCCCGACGGGCTCGACGCGCATCGCGAGCTCGCCGCCCTCGGTCTCAGGGGTCTGCGGAGTGTTCTCGTCGGCCATAGCTGGTGAAGATCCTTCCTGGTGCGGTCAGCTGAGACCGACTCAGATGTCGAGGAAGCGGACGTCCTTGGCGTTGCGCTGGATGAACTGGCGGCGGGCCTCGACGTCCTCGCCCATGAGGACCGAGAACAGGTCGTCGGCCTGGGCGGCGTCGTCCAGGGTGACCTGGCCGAGGACCCGGTGCTCCTGGTCCATCGTGGTCACGCGCAGTTCCTCGGCGTTCATCTCGCCGAGACCCTTGAAGCGCTGGATCGAGTCCTCGCGGACGCGCTTGCCGCGCTGGCGGCCCATCTCGATCAGTGCGTCGCGCTCGCGGTCGGAGTACGCGTACTCCACGTCGTCCCGGCCCCACTTGATCTTGTACAGCGGAGGACGGGACAGGTACACGTGCCCGGCCTCGACCAGCGGCCGCATGAAGCGGAACAGGAAGGTCAGCAGCAGGGTGCTGATGTGCTGACCGTCGACGTCGGCGTCTGCCATCAGGATGATCTTGTGATAGCGGAGCTTCTCGATGTCGAAGTCCTCGTGCACACCCGTGCCGAAGGCCGAGATCAGCGCCTGGATCTCCTGGTTCTGCAGGATCTTGTCGATCCTGGCCTTCTCCACGTTGAGGATCTTGCCGCGGATCGGGAGGATCGCCTGGTACTGCGGGTTCCGGCCGGACTTGGCCGAGCCGCCGGCGGAGTCACCCTCGACGATGAAGATCTCGCACTTGGTGGGGTCGTTGGACTGGCAGTCGGAGAGCTTGCCCGGCAGGGACGCCGACTCCAGCAGGCCCTTGCGGCGGGTCAGGTCGCGGGCCTTGCGGGCCGCCACGCGCGCGGTGGCCGCCTGGATGCCCTTGCGGATGATGTCCGCGGCCTCGACCGGGTTGCGGTCCAGCCAGTCGTTGAGGTGCTCGTAGACCGCCTTCTGCACGAAGGTCTTGGCCTCCGTGTTGCCCAGCTTGGTCTTCGTCTGGCCCTCGAACTGCGGCTCGCTCAGCTTCACCGAGATGATCGCGGTCAGACCCTCACGGATGTCGTCACCGGTGAGGTTGTCGTCCTTCTCGCGCAGCAGCCTCTTGTCGCGCGCGTACTTGTTGATCAGCGAGGTCAGCGCGGCGCGGAAGCCCTCTTCGTGCGTACCGCCCTCGTGGGTGTGGATGATGTTCGCGAAGGAGTACACGCCCTCGGTGTAGCCGCTGTTCCACTGCATCGCGACCTCGAGGGACAGGCTCTTGTCCTTGTCCTCGGCCTCCAGGTCGATGACGGTGGGGTGCACCGTCTCCCCCTTGCGGGAGTTGAGGTACTTCACGAAGTCGACGATGCCGCCCTCGTAGTAGTACGTGACGGCCTTGACCTCGGCCTTCTCGTCCGCGCCCGCCTCGTCCGCGCCGCTGGTGGCCTTCGCCGACTCGCGCTCGTCGGTGAGTTTGATCGTCAAACCCTTGTTGAGGAACGCCATCTCCTGGAAACGCCGCGACAGCGTCTCGAAGGAGTACTCGGTGGTCTCGAAGATCTCCGGGTCGGCCCAGAAGGTGACCGACGTGCCGGTCTCCTCGGTCGCCTCGTGCTTGTCCAGTGGGGCGGTCGGAACGCCCATCTTGTAGTCCTGCGTCCACCGGTACCCGTCGGTCCTGACCTCGACGGAGACCTTCGTGGACAGCGCGTTCACGACGGACACACCCACACCGTGCAGACCGCCGGAGACGGCGTAACCGCCGCCGCCGAACTTGCCGCCCGCGTGCAGCACGGTCAGCACGACCTCGACCGCCGGCTTGCCCTCGGAGGGCACGATGCCCACCGGGATGCCGCGGCCGTTGTCGACGACCCGGACGCCGCCGTCGGCGAGGATCGTGACGTCGATCGTGTCCGCGTACCCGGCCAGCGCCTCGTCGACCGAGTTGTCGACGACCTCGTACACCAGGTGGTGCAGACCGCGCTCGCCCGTGGAACCGATGTACATGCCGGGCCGCTTGCGGACCGCGTCCAGCCCTTCGAGCACGGTGATGGCGCTGGCGTCGTAGGAAGCCGAGGCCGTGGCCTCGGCGTTCACGGTGGCCTCGGCGGGCTCGCCGTTCACGCCGGCGTCGGTGGACGGGATGTTCTCGTTGGGGTTGCCGGAATCGGCCACGAAGCGCCCTTTCTGGCACAGCACGAGCCGGGCTCGTCGGCGGGTTTGCCGGAGCGGCTGCGGCATGTTGCGGTGGTAAGCCTTGATCAGCGTTGCTCAGCTTTTCCCGGGCGGTCCCCACGATGGGGCGGGATTGTCTTCCAGTCTACCGGTAGCTCTGACATCGATGGGGGTTTGCCGGTACCTGAGTCCCCATGTGCCGCCCTGAACCGGCCTCGATCGGGTCCCGATATACGGATGGGGGCTCCGAGGGGCTCACAGCGGCACTCAGCGCTTCGAGCCGTCAACCCTTGGCTACTGGGGGGTCAGATGGCGATGCGCCGGTGCCACGGCGGCTCCCCGCACGTGTGATACGGCGCCGCACCGACGGCACGGCCCCACTCTTCGACGTGATGTACGTCACCCGTACGTATCGCCGGGCCCGGAGCTCCCCGGCGCCCGCAGCGGGCCGTAGCGCCGGGCCGGGCCACCCGGATTCAGCACCTTGATCATCCGTACGGTGCCGTGCCCGAGATCCTCGTTGAGGCGGGCGACCAGCGCGGGCGCGAGGTGGCGCAGCTGGGTCGCCCAGGCCGTCGAGTCGCAGCTCACGACCAGCACGCGCTCGTCCTCGTCGTACCGCTGCGGCACACAGTGCTTGGCCAGGTCCTCGCCGACGATCTGCGGCCAGCGGCCCATCACCCCGCCCACCGCCGCGGGGGTCTCCCAGCCCCGCTCGGTCAGCAGCCGGTTGATCGCGGCGCCCAGCGCCATCGGGTCGCGGCCGTCGGCGCGCGCGCCGGAGCGCAGCCCGCCACCGCGCCGGGCCTGCTTCTTCTGCCGCGCCGCGTCCCCACGCGCGCGTGCCTGCTCCTTCGCCGCGCGCAACGCCACGCGCGCGAGGTCGACACCGGAGGGTTCGTCCCCGTCCTTCTTCGGGTTCCGGGGGGTGGGTTCGTCGCTGCTCATACGCGTTCCACCGTCCCGTCGGCCACGGCGTACCGCACCCCGGTCAGCACCTCGGGTACATCGTCGTCCACGGCCGCGGTGACCAGCACCTGCTCGCCGGGGGCGACCAGTTCGGCCAGCCGTTCCCGCCGGCGCGTGTCCAGCTCGGCGAAGACGTCGTCCAGGACCA
This sequence comes from Streptomyces sp. NPDC002076, assembly GCF_053593835.1. Taxonomy (NCBI): domain Bacteria; kingdom Bacillati; phylum Actinomycetota; class Actinomycetes; order Kitasatosporales; family Streptomycetaceae; genus Streptomyces; species Streptomyces sp. NPDC002076. Next base: position 259,664 of record NZ_JBSFDI010000006.1, on the reverse strand, counting down.
GCACCGGCTCGTTGCCCTCGGCCCGCAGCAGGTCGTAGGAGGCCAGGCGCAGGGCGAGCGCGTAGGACCAGGACTCGCCGTGGGAGGCGTACCCCTTGGCGGGCAGCTGGCCGAGTTTGAGAATCAAATCGTCCCGATGAGGGCCCACGAGGGTGACACCGCGCTCGATCTCCTGCTTGCGCGCCTCCGCCAGCGCCGCCATCAGCTGGGCGTAGAGATCCTCGCGCGCGTGGGCCTCCCCGGGCGCGGACGGCTTGTACTCCAGCGCCAGCGGCCCACCGCCGGGGGCCAGCTGCTCGTACGCCTTGTCGGCCAGCGGCTGCAGCGCGGCGATCAGGTCCAGCCTCTGCGCGAGCAGTTCGGCGCCCGCGCGTGCGAGATGCTGGTCCCACACGTCGAGCGTGGACAGATCCATGGACCGCCCGCCGTGCCGGCGCGCCAGGGCGGCCGTCTTGAGCAGGGTGTTGCGCTGCTTGAGGACCCGCTCGTAGTCGGAGCGCACCCCGGCCATGCGCGGCGACCGGGCCGTGATCAGCTCGTCGAGGAACCGCCGCCGTTCGCCCGGGTCGCCTTTGACAAGGGCGAGATCTTCGGGCGCGAACAGCACGGTCCGTACGATCCCCAGGACGTCTCTGGGCCTGACCTGCGAGGACCGGTTGATGCGGGCGCGGTTGGACTTGCCGGGGTTCAGCTCCAGCTCGACGAGCTGCTGCCGCTCGCCCTGCCGGACCTGCGCCCGGATGACGGCCCGCTCGGCGCCCATGCGGACCAGGGGCGCGTCGGAGGCGACCCGGTGGCTGCCGAGGGTCGCGAGGTATCCGACGGCTTCCACCAGGTTGGTCTTGCCCTGCCCGTTGGGGCCGACGAAGGCGGTGACGCCCGGGTCGAGCGGAACCTCGGCCCGGGCGTACGAGCGGAAGTCGGCCAGCGAAAGATGCGTGACGTGCATGGTCGTTTCGCCGGCCTTCCCCAGAGTGCTGATGAGCTGTGGATCCACAGGACACGCCGGGCGCCCCTGTGGATCTGTGGATTACTTCTTCGCTACGGCGTGACCGCCGAACTGGTTGCGCAGCGCGGCGATCATCTTCATCTGCGGCGAGTCCTCCTGGCGGGAGGAGAACCGCGCGAACAGCGACGCGGTGATCGCCGGCAGCGGCACCGCGTTGTCGATCGCGGCCTCCACAGTCCAGCGTCCCTCACCGGAGTCCTGTGCATAACCGCGCAGGCCCTCCAGGTGCTCGTCGTCGTCCAGCGCGTTGACCGCGAGGTCGAGCAGCCAGGAGCGGATGACGGTGCCCTCCTGCCAGGAGCGGAAGACCTCGCGGACGTTCTCCACGGAGTCCACCTTCTCCAGCAGCTCCCAGCCCTCGGCGTAGGCCTGCATCATGGCGTACTCGATGCCGTTGTGGACCATCTTCGCGAAGTGGCCCGCGCCGACCTTGCCGGCGTGCACCGAGCCGAAGTCGCCCTCCGGCTTCAGCGCGTCGAAGACCGGCTGCACCTTGGCGACGTTCTCGGCGTCGCCGCCGTACATCAGCGCGTACCCGTTCTCCAGGCCCCAGACGCCGCCGGAGACGCCGCAGTCGACGAAACCTATGCCCTTGGCCGCCAGCTCCTCGGCGTGCTTCTCGTCGTCCGTCCAACGGGAGTTGCCGCCGTCCACGACCACGTCGCCGGGCTCCAGCAGCTCGGCCAGCTGGTCGATGGTCGACTGGGTGGGCTCGCCGGCCGGGACCATCACCCAGACCACGCGCGGACCGCTGAGCTTGCCCACAAGCTCTTCCAGGCTGTGGACATCCGCGAGGTCCGCGTTGCGGTCGTATCCGATGACGGTGTGGCCCGCGCGGCGGATCCGCTCGCGCATGTTGCCGCCCATCTTGCCGAGGCCGACGAGACCGAGCTCCATCAGTTGTGTTCCTTAGGTCGCTGTGTGGCGTGAGAGGCACGAGGTGCCGAAGGCGAGCCTAAACCCGCCCCTTCACGCACAGCTGTGGGCATACGCGCTCATGCGTGGGGCCTGCGACCTGCGCTTTTCCACAGGCTGCCGGGCGCCCACAACAGGCACCCGGCGCTGTGCACAGCTGTGGACGAACGGTCAGCCGCTGAGCCGCACCGGCATGATCAGGTACTTGTACGCGTCGTCGGCCTCGGCATCCACTGCCGGCTTCCCGCTGAGCAGCGCCGGCTTCGTGGACGTCGTGAACGACAGCTGAGCCACCGGGGAGTCGATCGCGCTCAGACCGTCCAGCAGGAACGTCGGGTTGAAGGCGATGGAGATGTCGTCGCCGTCCAGCTGGGCGTCGACCCTTTCCACAGCCTGTGCGTCGTCGCTGGAGCCCGCCTCCAGGATCAGCACGCCCTGCTCGAAGCTCAGCCGCACCGGGGTGTTCCGCTCGGCCACCAGCGCCACACGCTTGACGGCCTCCACGAAGGGCGCGGTCTCGATCACGGCGACGGAGTTGAACTCGGTCGGGAACAGCGTGCGGTACTTCGGCAGGTCGCCCTCGAGCAGCCGGGTGGTCGTACGCCGCCCGGCGCCCTCGAAACCGATCAGGCCCTCGCCCGCGCCCGAGCCGGACAGCGCCAGCGTGACGCTGTCACCAGCGCCGAGCGACTTGGCGGTATCCAGCAGCGTCTTGGCCGGGACCAGGGCGACCGCGGAGGCGTCCGGGTTCTCCGGCTTCCACAGGAACTCGCGGACTGCGAAGCGGTAGCGGTCGGTCGAGGCCAGGGTGACCGTGTCGCCCTCGATCTCGATGCGCACACCGGTGAGGACGGGCAGCGTGTCGTCACGGCCGGCCGCGATGGCCACCTGGGACACGGCGGCCGCGAAGACCTCGCCGGGGACGGTACCGGTGGCGTTCGGCATCTGCGGCAGCGCCGGGTACTCCTCCACAGGCAGGGTGTGCAGGGTGAACCGGGAGGACCCGCAGACCACCGTCGCCCGTACACCGTCTGTGGAAATCTCCACCGGCCGGTTGGGCAGCGCGCGGGAGATGTCGGCGAGCAGCCGGCCGGAGACGAGGACGGTGCCCTCCTCCTCGACCTCGGCTTCCACGGACACCCGCGCGGAGACCTCGTAGTCGAAGCTCGACAGGCTCAGCTGGCCGTCCTCGGCCTTGAGGAGAAGGCCGGCGAGGACAGGCGCCGGCGGACGGGCCGGGAGGCTGCGTGCCGCCCACGCCACTGCCTCCGCGAGTACGTCGCGTTCCACCCGGATCTTCACCGTAAGCCGCCTCCTGCTGTTGCTACTGAGTCCTCCGACTCGGTGTCACCGCCCACTGCGAAGGGAAGGACACCGGGGACCAGTCTGACGCACCGCACTGACAGTAGGTGCCCGTCGGGGTCAAGTCGCTCCGGGAGGCAGCCGGGCACGAGACGGCGAGTTGTGCACAGGCCCCGCTTCAAAACGATTCCCGAACTCTCTCTAGTCGGGAGTAGTAGTAGGGCCTGTGGATACCGTGGATAACCTCGTTTGCCCAGTTCAGAGCCGAGATTTTGTCCACGGGGCCTGTGGGTGGCGGCGGTGGACAACCGGGTGCATCTGTGGAGAACGGAAAGTTCTGCACACCCCGCCCACAGCCTGAGGGCAGTTCTCCCCAGCTGCGTCCCCAGGTTTACCCACGTTTCCCACACCCCAATCCGGCACCTTCGTGTGACGGCTTTCACTCGACGCGGTGAGCGGGTGCGTCGCGTTGCCGAACAGTGGACAGCCATGTGGAGAAGGCGGTGATCACTGGGGACAACCGGCTCCAGCCTGTGGGGCGTCGGTGGAAAACTTCGTGCACAGCCTGTGGATCTTTCCTTCGTCCACAGGCTGTGGAGATCGTTCATCCACGATTCCACAGGCAGCTGAGCTGGGCGAACGTCGTATGAACGGGCTCCCTGTGGACGCCGTTCGGGACAACATGGCAGTCCCCAGCATGTGGACGGAAGAAACCCAGCGAATCTGTGGAGGATGGCCGTAACCCGGCACTTAATCGAACACCCGGTGGCGAACGAGGAACGCTCCACAGCCCCCGGCCGTCCCCATGCAGCTGCGGGCAGCCGTAGCTTCCCCGGTGCTTCAGGGCCTGGGAGCCCCCGCGCGCGGCACGGGGGCGCATGCCAAAGGGCGCCCCCGGGACACGTGTCCCGAAGGCGCCCTCGACGTCGGCGGAGGCCAGGCGCGGCCGCCGTCAGCCGTTCTTGATCCGGTTCGTCAGCTCGGTCACCTGGTTGTAGATCGACCGCCGCTCGGCCATCAGCGCCCGGATCTTGCGGTCGGCGTGCATGACGGTGGTGTGGTCACGCCCGCCGAACTGCGCCCCGATCTTCGGCAGCGACAGATCGGTCAGCTCCCGGCACAGGTACATGGCGATCTGCCGCGCGGTGACCAGCGCGCGACCGCGCGAGGTGCCGCACAGGTCCTCCACCGTCAGCCCGAAGTAGTCCGCAGTGGCCGCCATGATCGCCGTGGCCGTGATCTCGGGGGCGGAGTCCTCGCCACCGGGGATCAGGTCCTTCAGGACGATCTCGGTCAGGCCGAGGTCGACCGGCTGCCGGTTGAGCGAGGCGAACGCCGTCACCCGGATCAGCGCGCCCTCCAGCTCACGGATGTTCCGCGAGATCCGGGAGGCGATGAACTCCAGCACCTCCGGCGGCGCGTTCAGCTGCTCCTGCACCGCCTTCTTGCGCAGGATCGCAATACGCGTCTCCAGCTCGGGCGGCTGGACGTCGGTGATCAGACCCCACTCGAAACGGTTCCGCAGCCGGTCCTCCAGCGTGACCAGCTGCTTCGGCGGCCGGTCGGAGGAGAGCACGATCTGCTTGTTGGCGTTGTGGAGCGTGTTGAAGGTGTGGAAGAACTCCTCCTGCGTCGACTCCTTGTCCGCGAGGAACTGGATGTCGTCGACGAGCAGGATGTCCATCTCGCGGTAGCGCTTGCGAAAGCTGTCGCCCTTGCCGTCGCGGATGGAGTTGATGAACTCGTTGGTGAACTCCTCCGAGCTCACATAGCGCACGCGCGTGCCCGGGTAGAGGCTTCGCGCGTAGTGCCCGATGGCGTGCAGCAGATGCGTCTTGCCGAGCCCCGACTCCCCATAGATGAAGAGGGGGTTGTACGCCTTCGCCGGTGCTTCGGCGACGGCGACCGCGGCCGCGTGCGCGAACCGGTTGGAAGCGCCGATGACGAACGTGTCGAAGAGGTACTTCGGGTTCAGCCGTGCCGTCGGCTCGCCGGGACCGCTCGCCGGCGCGGGCTGTGCGGCCAGCGGGCCGGGGGCGCCTGTCGTGGGCAGGTCCGGGCGGCCGGGGCCGCCGCGGTGCGCAGGGCCGCTGCCCGCCGGCTGCTCGGGCAGTTCACGGCGGACGGGGTCGCGCTGGTCGTACTCGGTGCGGGTCGGGTCGTACTCCGGGCGCACGGAGTCGTAGTCCGGGCGCCCCGAGTCGTAGTCGGCGCGCGGGTTGTCGTAGTCGCCGCGCTGCTGCTCGTACGACGGCCGGTCCCGGCCCGGCGAGCGGTAGTCCGGCGACGGCGAGCCGTAGCCCTCGGGGCCGGAGCCGTAGGCGTCCTGGGACGACGGCGATGCGTACGGGTCGCGCTCGGGGAAGCCGAGCCGCGGCTGCTGCCAGCCGTACTCGTCCTGCGTGGGCCGCGGCCAGGCGCCGGGCTCGCGGCGCTGGTACTCGGAGGGATACGCCGGGCGTACGACGGGAAGCTGGTCCGCGCGGCCGGCGGGCAGCTGGTCGGGGCGGGGCTGCTGCTCGGCCGGCGGTTGCTCGGCGGCACGGTGGCGGCCGTAGCCCTCGTACGGCCGTTCCTCGTAGGACCGTTCCTCGTAGGACGGGCCGGACGGCAGCTCGGGCTCTTCGTAGCGCGGCTTGGGCGGCTGCTGCACCGGCGCCGTGGGGGCCGGCGGCTCGCCCGCGGAGTCGTCCACGGTGATCGCGATACGGATGGGGCGGCCGCACTCGCGGCTCAGCGTCTCGCTGACGACCGGCGCGAGACGGCCCTCCAGTACGCCCTTCGCGAATTCGTTCGGTACGGCGAGCAGAGCGGTGTCCGCGACCAGCGCGAGCGGCTGGCAGCGCCGGATCCAGTGCTCGTCCTTCGCCTCGACACCCTGTCCGCGGCCTTCTCCGAGGAGCTGCTCCAGTACTCGCGGCCACACTGCGGCAAGATCGGCGGGTACGTCAGCCACAGGGCACGCTCTCTCACAGGTCCCACGAACGTGTGATCGCGGGACGGGTCGGGGGGTACTTCGGGTGGTCGGGTGGGTCAAACCCGCCGGGGCGGGGGACAAAAGAACGAATCGGAGTTCAGCCACGGTAGTCAGCGCGGCGGGTGCGGTTCAAGTTGTTGTCCCCAGCCTGTGGATAGTGTCTCTCCGTGACCCTCGGTTTGACCGGATGGCGCAGCCCCGCGTACCGTAACCAGGTCGAGTTGTCGATGGCTGCTGCCGCCTGCCTCCGATGGGCACAGATCACGTCAGGTGATCGGGAAGCGGTGCACTCGGGCGTGACGCGAGCTACTCGTGGGCGCACGGTGACAGCCAAGACGGCACCCCGCAACTACCGATTTCTTTCTGGAGCCCCCGAGTGAGCAAGCGCACCTTCCAGCCGAACAACCGTCGTCGCGCGAAGACCCACGGCTTCCGGCTGCGTATGCGCACCCGTGCCGGCCGCGCGATTCTCGCGTCCCGCCGTAGCAAGGGTCGCGCCCGTCTGTCCGCCTGATCCCGATCAGGTCATGACGTCGTGCTGCCCACCGAGAACCGGCTGAGGCGGCGCGAGGACTTCGCGACCGCGGTCCGACGAGGTCGCCGGGCAGGACGCCCGACTCTCGTCGTCCACCTTCGTAGCGGTGCCACGGACCCGCACGCGCCTGGGGAGAGCGCTCCCTCGACGCGTGCGGGTTTCGTCGTGAGCAAGGCCGTGGGTGGCGCGGTCGTGCGCAACAAAGTGAAGCGCAGACTGCGTCATCTGATGCGTGACCGAGTCGCCCTGTTTCCCCCCGGTAGCCTGGTAGTCGTACGAGCGCTGCCCGGAGCGGGCGACGCAGACCACGCACAGCTGGCCCGAGACCTGGACGCCGCCGTTCAGCGGCTGCTGGGAGGGGGCGCGCGATGAAGTACCCGCTGCTGGCTCTGATCAAGCTGTACCAGTGGACGATCAGTCCATTGCTGGGGCCTGTGTGCAAGTACTACCCGTCGTGCTCCCACTACGGTTACACGGCCATCGACCGGCACGGTGCGATCAAGGGAACGGCACTCACCGCCTGGCGCATCCTCCGGTGCAATCCGTGGTCGCTGGGCGGTGTGGACCATGTCCCGCCGCGCAAGCGACCGCGGTGGCACGAAATGCTGCGCAACGCTTGGCGCGCACGCAAGGCGGGGCCCTCCGCCGCCGAACCGGCCACCGAAGCGAAGCCCGGGAGCCCGTCTTCCGAGCTTCCTCCGAGCCCGGCCGCAGAGACCTCGTCCCATGCCCAAGGAGCATGATTAGTGGACACGATTGCCAGCCTCTTCAGCTTCATCACAACACCCGTTTCCTGGGTCATCGTCCAGTTCCACACGGTGTACGGAGCCATCTTCGGCCCTGACACCGGATGGGCCTGGGGCCTGTCCATCGTGTCCCTGGTGATCCTGATCCGCATCTGCCTGATCCCGCTGTTCGTCAAGCAGATCAAGGCCACCCGGGCGATGCAGACGCTGCAGCCCGAGATGAAGAAGATCCAGGAGCGCTACAAGAACGACAAGCAGCGCCAGTCCGAAGAGATGATGAAGCTGTACAAGGAGGCGGGCACCAACCCGCTCTCCTCGTGCCTTCCCATCCTGGCGCAGTCCCCGTTCTTCTTCGCCCTGTACCACGTGCTCAACGGCATCGCGTCGGGCAAGACCATCGGCGTCATCAACCAAAGCCTCCTGACGAGCGCGCAGAAGGCACACATCTTCGGTGCCCCGCTGGCCGCGAAGTTCCTGGACAGCGCCGACACGGTCGCGAAGCTCGGCGCCTCGCTGACCGACGTCCGGGTCGTCACCGCGATCATGATCGTCCTGATGTCGGGGTCGCAGTTCTACACACAGCGCCAGCTGATGACGAAGAACGTCGACACCACCGTGAAGACGCCGTTCATGCAGCAGCAGAAGATGCTGATGTACGTCTTCCCGGTCATGTTCGCCTTCTTCGGTATCCGGTTCCCCGTCGGTGTCCTCATCTACTGGCTGACCACCAACGTGTGGACCATGGGTCAGCAGATGTACGTCATCCACAACAACCCGACGCCGGGTTCCAAGGCCCAGGCCGCCTACCTGGAGCGCCTGACCAAGCACGTCACGCAGCACGGCAAGGTCCGCCGGCGCAGCGAGAAGGCCATCGTCAAGGCGATCGTCGCCAAGGGCCGGGACCGCAACGAGTTCGAGCGCAAGTTCATCAACGCCGTGAACAAGGCCGGTCTCGCCGCTCAGTCCGACGGCACCGTGGTGCAGAGCGTGGCCCAGGCCACGGCGCAGACCGCGGACGGTGTGGAGACCACCGCGGAGGCCGGCACCGGTACCGGCACCGCGCCCCGGCGCCAGCAGCCCAAGCGCCAGTCCAAGTCACAGCGTCAGTCCGGCGGGCCCAAGCAGACGGGCGGGTCCACCTCGCTGGAGAAGTCCGACGAGCCGCAGGACGCCAAGCCCGCCGCTGCCCAGCAGGCCCCGAAGCCCGGCTCCGGCACCCGCAGCAAGGCCCAGTCCGGCCAGCGCAAGGGTGGCCCGCAGCGGCCCAAGTCCCCGTCCAAGAAGTAAGAAGGAGCCCATCCCGTGACGGAAGGCACCACCTCTGCCGCTGCCGAGGGTGCAGACGCCCTGACCCGCCTGGAACAGGAGGGTGAGATCGCGGCGGACTACCTGGAGGGTCTGCTGGACATCGCCGACCTCGACGGCGACATCGACATGGACGTCGAGGCCGACCGCGCCTCCGTGTCGATCATCAGCGACACCGGCGGCCGGGACCTGCAGAAGCTGGTCGGCCGGGACGGCGAGGTGCTGGAGGCACTGCAGGAGCTGACGCGCCTGGCCGTGCACCGAGAGACCGGCGACCGCAGCCGGCTCATGCTGGACATCGCGGGTTACCGGGCCAAGAAGCGGGCCGAGCTGTCCGAGATCGGTGCCAAAGCCGCCGCCGAGGCGAAGAACACCGGCGAGCCCGTCAAGCTCAAGCCGATGACCCCGTTCGAGCGCAAGGTTGTGCACGACGCGGTCAAGGCCGCGGGACTGAGCAGCGAGTCCGAGGGCGAGGAGCCGCAGCGGTTCGTCGTCGTGCTGCCCGCCTGATCGGCCCCACGTTTCACCGGCCCCGTCTGTTGAGCAGACGGGGCCGAAGTTTGTCAGCCTGGTAGTTCTGGTGGCCGGTGCGCGAAGCGCCGGCGCGGTACGGAAGGACGGTCCCCGTGACGGAGGCAGCGGAGCTTCCCCCCGCGCCCGAGCAGGCGCGGGAAGTGTTTGGTGATCGCTTCGCCGATGCGGTCCGCTACGCGGAGCTGCTCGCTGAGGCGGGCGTGCAGCGTGGCCTGATCGGCCCGCGGGAAGTGCCCCGCCTGTGGGAGCGGCATCTGTTGAACTGCGCGGTGCTCTCCGAAGCCGTCCCCGAGGGAGTGACGGTCTGCGATGTCGGCTCCGGTGCCGGCTTGCCCGGTATTCCGCTGGCCCTGGTCCGGGACGACCTCAACATCACCCTTCTGGAGCCACTGCTGCGGCGCACCACCTTCCTCACCGAGGTCGTCGAGCTGCTGGGCCTCGATCACGTCACGGTGGTGCGAGGCCGTGCCGAGGAGGTCCTGGGCAAGCTGCCGCCGGTCCATGTGGTGACTGCGCGGGCCGTGGCCCCGCTGGACCGCCTGGCCGCCTGGGGCATCCCGCTGCTGCGTCCCTACGGCGAGATGCTCGCGCTGAAGGGAGACACCGCCGAGGAGGAGCTGAAGGCCGCGGCAACGGCACTCAGCAAGCTCGGTGCGGTGGAGACGTCGATCCTGCATGTGGGTCAGGGCATCGTGGACCCGATGTCCACGGTGGTGCGGGTCGAGGTCGGGGAGAGCCCGGGCGGCGTGCGGTTCGCGGCCAAGCGTGCCAAGGCGGCCCGGACGGGTCGGGCCCGCCGTCGCCGTTGAGCAGGAGCAGGAGCAGGAGCAGGAGCGTCTCTGATCCGTCCTGACGGTGAGACGTACTCCACACAAGCTGCCAAACCTACGCAGGCCGGAGTGTCGCGAAGGTCCGGTCGCCGTCGCTGTGCATCGTGTTTCACGTGAAACGTCGCTCACTGCTGCACGGGATCATCAGTCGTGGCCGCGCTGCGGCCGAACCGCGCGACCGCAAGCCCCTCGGTTCCCTGGGGGAGGATTCCGTCTCCCGGGGAACCCCGTCACTGTCCCAGGGCTCTCCACCCCTTCCACAGGGCACTTCGTCCCTCTCGAGGGGCACGGAGTTGTCCACAGAGGTGGATTTCTCCACAGAAGACCAGGCCTCACTGGTTCACGACCCCGAAGACATGGGAGGCTCTGTTCATTGCGAGCCTGAAGTCGAGGAGAGTGAATCCTTGCGGTCCGACGCCAACATCGCGGGACCGATGACCGATCCGGTCCCCGGTCCCCGTACCGAGTCGATGGGGGTGGATGTTTCACGTGAAACACCGCCTCCGATGGACGACACTCCGATCGGTCGTGCGGCCCAACTGGCGGTAGAGGCTCTGGGCCGCGCCGGCGAAGGCCTGCCACGGCCCGAGCAGACCAGAGTCATTGTGGTCGCCAACCAGAAGGGCGGCGTGGGTAAGACGACGACCACCGTCAACCTTGCTGCTTCGCTGGCTCTGCACGGCGGCCGGGTCCTTGTGATTGACCTCGACCCGCAGGGCAACGCGTCCACCGCCCTCGGAATCGACCACCATGCAGAAGTTCCCTCCATCTACGATGTGTTGGTGGAGAGTAAGCCTCTCGCCGAGGTCGTCCAGCCGGTCCCCGACGTCGAGGGACTCTTCTGTGCCCCCGCCACCATCGATCTCGCCGGTGCGGAGATCGAGTTGGTATCCCTGGTGGCCCGTGAGAGTCGACTGCAGCGGGCGATCCAGGCCTATGAACAGCCGTTGGACTACATCCTCATCGACTGCCCGCCCTCGCTCGGCCTGTTGACGGTCAACGCGCTGGTGGCGGGACAGGAGGTCCTCATTCCGATCCAGTGCGAGTACTACGCACTGGAGGGTCTGGGCCAGCTGCTGCGCAACGTCGACCTGGTGCGGGGGCACCTCAACCCCACGCTGCATGTGTCGACCATCCTGCTCACCATGTACGACGGCCGGACGCGTCTCGCTTCCCAGGTCGCGGAAGAGGTGCGCACCCACTTCGGCGACGAGGTGCTGCGGACAAGCATTCCCCGCTCGGTCCGTATCTCCGAGGCGCCGAGTTACGGGCAGACGGTGCTGACTTACGATCCTGGATCGAGCGGTGCCCTCTCGTATCTTGAGGCGGCCCGAGAAATCGCGCTGAAGGGCATCGGCATCAGCTATGACGCGAGCCAGGCCCACATCGGCGCCCAGAACGACCCGAGCATGGTGGAGGGGATCCAGTGAGTGAGCGACGGAGGGGGCTGGGGCGTGGTCTCGGCGCACTGATCCCCGCTGCCCCGACGGAGAAGACGTCGGCTCCGGCCGCGCTGGGAGGAGGGGGAGCCTCCGCCTCCCCCGCAGCCGTCCCGGTGCTGACGAACGAGCGCGGGGTTGCCGCGGCGAAGGTGGCCACACTGCCGCCTGTTTCACATGAAACCGAGGAGCCTCCGGCAAGCCCCGTCATGGAGACGCCGGCTGCTCCGATGGGCGCGCACTTCGCCGAGATCCCGCTCGACGCCATCTCGCCCAACCCGCGCCAGCCGCGCGATGTCTTCGACGAGGACGCGCTCCAGGAGCTGGTCACCTCCATCAAGGAGGTCGGGCTCCTTCAGCCGGTCGTCGTACGGCAGCTGGGTCCCGCCCGCTATGAGCTGATCATGGGCGAGCGTCGCTGGCGGGCCTGCCGCGAGGCCGGCCTGGAGGCCATCCCGGCGATCGTCCGGGCCACGGAGGACGAGAAGCTCCTCCTGGACGCGCTGCTGGAGAACCTGCACCGTGCACAGCTGAACCCGCTGGAAGAGGCGGCCGCCTACGACCAGCTGCTGAAGGACTTCAACTGCACGCATGACCAGCTGGCCGACCGGATCGGGCGCTCCCGGCCCCAGGTCTCCAACACGCTGCGTCTGCTGAAGCTCTCGCCGGCCGTCCAGAAGCGGGTGGCTGCCGGTGTCCTCTCCGCCGGGCATGCCCGGGCACTGTTGTCCATCGAGGACTCCGAGGAGCAGGACCGGCTGGCTCACCGCATCGTGGCCGAGGGGCTGTCGGTACGAGCCGTCGAGGAGATCGTGACCCTCATGGGTTCGCGGCCCCAGAAGCTTCAGCGTCCCAAGGGCCCGCGCGCCGGCTCCCGGCTGTCCCCGGCGCTGAACGAGCTGGCGACCCGTCTGTCGGACCGCTTCGAGACACGGGTGAAGGTCGACCTCGGCCAGAAGAAGGGCAAGATCACCGTTGAGTTCGCCTCGGTGGACGATCTGCAGCGGATCCTGAGCACGCTCGCTCCGGGTGAGGGTCCGGTGCTGCATCAGGAGCTGCAGGACGCGACGGACGACCAGGAGGACTGATCCTGGCCCGACCCACTCGGCCGTGCACAGAGCGGGCCGTGTCCGGTGTGTGCCGGAACACGGCTCGCTCTTTGCTTTGAGGCGGTATCGAGCGAATCGCATCGTGGATACGATGCGAACGGGTATGGCGCATCCACCGGACAGCATCTGCATTTCTGAGTGGGGAGACGGGGCCATGCGATCGATGAGCCGCACCGGACTGGTGAGCGCGGGCCTGAGCCTTGGAGCAGTCGGCGGATTCGTCGGCAGCCTGCTCAGGGAGCGGAGCGCTCTGACAGCCGCGCGTGATGCGGCGGGCGAAGGAAGCGAGGAACAGCCTTCATGGGGCGTCGGCTCGTGCCGCTCACGCTGGACAACCTTCAAGACCTTCCCCAACGCTGTCGGTCGTGTGTCTTCTGGGAGCTGGACCCCGTCAGCGGCGAAGCGGCGGTAAGGACGGGGACGTCGGCACTGGAGAAGGAAGCCTGGATCTCCGCAGTCCTGCTGGACTGGGGATCGTGCGGCCGGGTGGTGTACGTCGATGATGTACCGGTGGGTTTCGTTCTCTACGCCCCTCCGGCCTATGTCCCGCGCTCGACCGCCTTTCCCACGAGTCCCGTCTCGCCGGATGCCGTGCAGCTGATGACGGCGTTCATCATGCCCGGCTATCAGGGACAGGGGCTGGGCCGAGTGCTCGTGCAGACGGTCGCCAAGGATCTGCTGCGCCGAGGCTTCAAGGCGATCGAAGCCTTCGGTGACGCTCGCTGGAAGGAACCCGCCTGCCTGCTGCCGGCGGATCATCTTCTGGCCGTCGGCTTCAAAACGGTCCGGCAGCATCCCACGCATCCCCGGCTGCGGTTGGAGCTGCGGTCGACCCTCTCCTGGAAGGAAGACGTGGAGATGGCGCTCGACCGGCTTCTCGGAGCGGTTCAGAAGGAGCCGGCGCTGAGGCCGCTGTAGCGTCAGCACGGTGACATAAGCGAATGGGCCAACCCGGAAGGGTTGGCCCATTCGTGTTTCACGTGAAACATGCGCCGTCGCCCGGACAGCACGGTTCTCCGCCCTACTCGGCGATGAACTCCTCGAGGTCGCGAACGATCGCGGCCTTCGGCTTGGCACCGACGATGGTCTTGGCGACCTCGCCACCCTGGTAGACGTTCAGGGTGGGGATGGACATGACGCCGTACTTGGCGGCCGTGCCCGGGTTCTCGTCGATGTTCAGCTTGACGACCTCGATCTTCTCGCCGTACTCGGCAGCGATCGCCTCCAGGGACGGAGCGATCTGGCGGCACGGACCGCACCAGGCGGCCCAGAAGTCCACCAGGACGGGCTTGTCGCTCTTGAGGACGTCCTGCTCGAAGGAATCGTCGGTCACATTCTTCAGGCTGCCGGCCACGGCGGGCTCCTTAACTCGATCGTGCGGTGGGGCGGGGAAGGGGAAAGTCAGACGGCGGCGGACTTCTCGGGCTCGGCCTTGTCCTCGTCCGCCAGGGCGGAGAGGAAGCGCTCGGCGTCCAGAGCGGCGGAGCAGCCGGTGCCGGCCGCGGTGATCGCCTGGCGGTAGGTGTGGTCGACCACGTCACCGGCGGCGAAGACGCCGGTCACATTGGTGCGGGTGGACGGGGAGGCGACCTTCAGGTAACCCTCCTCGTCCAGGTCCAGCTGGCCCTTGAACAGCTCGGTGCGCGGGTCGTGGCCGATCGCGATGAACAGACCGGTCACGGGCAGCTGGGACAGTTCGCCGGTCTTGACGTTGCGCAGCTTCAGACCGGAGAGCTTCTGCTCGCCCTGGATCTCGGCGACCTCGCTGTCCCATACGAACTTGATCTTCGGGTCGCCGAAGGCACGCTCCTGCATCGCCTTGGAGGCACGCAGCGTGTCGCGGCGGTGGACGATCGTCACGGACTTGGCGAACCGCGAGAGGAAGGTGGCCTCCTCCATCGCGGTGTCACCGCCGCCGATCACGGCGATGTCCTGGTCCTTGAAGAAGAAGCCGTCGCAGGTCGCACACCAGGAGACACCGCGACCGGACAGCGCGTCCTCGTTGGGCAGGCCCAGCTTGCGGTGCTGGGAGCCGGTGGCGACGATGACGGCCTTCGCCTGGTGAACGGTGCCGGCGGTGTCGGTGACGGTCTTGATCTCACCGCTCAGGTCGACGGAGACGATGTCGTCCGGAATGAGCTCGGCGCCGAAGCGCTCTGCCTGCGCCCGCATGTTGTCCATGAGCTCGGGGCCCATGATGCCGTCGCGGAAGCCCGGGAAGTTCTCGACCTCGGTGGTGTTCATCAGCGCGCCACCAGCGGTGACGGCTCCCTCGAACACCAGGGGCTTCAGCGACGCGCGCGCGGTGTAGAGCGCCGCCGTGTAGCCTGCGGGCCCGGAGCCGATGATGATCACGTTACGGACGTCGCTCACGGCTTGATTCCTCGTCTCTGGTCTGTGTCAGTCGACCGGTGGGAGACCCTTTCAGGACTCTCACCCCACCCAACGGATCCTACGGGGCGCGCATTCCCGGTGTGCCGGGGCACACGCGTGCGTCGAGCCACGGAAGGAGCGGTCGAGCAGACTGTCGAGCAGACTGTCGAGCAGACTCAGGGGCGGGCGAAGGATTGCTTCAGAAGAACCGTGCCGGTGGAGCCGGGCTGTTGCCGGATACAGGCCGCGTCGACGATGTAGACCGTGACGCGTGCGCTGTCGGCGGCATCGGGCACCACGACCAGATAGGCGGACTTCCCGTCGTACGTTCCGGTCTTGGCGCCCAGGACGTCGTCGCCCCGGTGGAGCGCGGCCCGGACGCAGTCGGGGACGGCGACATCGGTCTGGATCAGGGTGTTAGCGCTCTCGGTCGAGTGAGGGGTGTTGTGCTCGGACTCGAGGCCCGATCGAGGTCGCTGGCCCAAAGGGGAGTTCTTCTTGTTGGTGAGCAGATCCTTCACCTGGCTCTGGACACTCGCGCCGGAAAAGGGACCGACGGAAGGCGTCGGCTTTCCGTGGGCCGTGGTGTCTGAGGAGTGATCGCCGAGCGACTGCAGCACCAATGACCCCACCCCCAGGACGGCCGCGGTCAGGACGGTTCCCAGGACCACACGCCGTCGGCGCCAGCCCCGCTCACGCCCCCTGCGTCCCGGACCGGTCGCCGCCTGAGGACGGCCGGCGGGCCGATCCGAGGGGAGCGATGTTTCACGTGAAACATGACCCTGGTCGTCCCCATGCCCCGGCTCGGTCTCCCTGGAGACCTGCGCGCTCGGCGGTTCCAGGGTGGACGGGCTGAGCAGTGCCTCAGCGGCGAGTGCGGCATCAATATGCTCGGCCACATCGGCCGGCATTCGCTCCGCTTTTGATAGGGATCCCAGCAGCCCCCGGATCTCCTCCAGCGAGGTATGGACGTCCGCACACAGCTCACACGTCTCCAGATGACGCCGTATGTCCGCGCTGCGATCCGGAGCCAGCAGGCCTTCGGTGAGGTCGGAGATCTCCGCGACGTCCGGGTGCCCGGCCGTGTCTGTCGTGGAACTCACGCTCGCCCACCTCCGCCCTTCACTACGGCTGAATCGCTCGGTCCCGCGTCCTCGGGGCTTCCGTTCGGAGCCCCCGTTGCCGGTGGGACGGATGTCCCCTCCACCCGGTTCCGTCCCCCGCCGGGTTCCTTTCCGCTTCCGGAACCTTCGGGCCGTAGATGAGTGAGCAGAGGCAGCAGCCGGGCTCTGCCCCGGGCGCACCGGCTTTTCACCGTGCCCGTCGGCACGTCCAGGATCTGTGCGGCCTCGGCCACGGGATACCCCTGCATGTCCACGAGGACCAGCGCGGCCCTCTGGTCGTGCGGAAGGGTGCCGAGCGCTTCGAAGAGCTGGCGCTGGACGTCGTTCCTCTCGGCCGGAGCCGAGGCCGACTCGTGCGGCTCCAGGAGCTGCTCGAGCCGCTCGGTGTCGTCGACCGGCGCGGTCTTCCGCGAGGCTGCCTTGCGGGCGCGGTCCAGGCAGGCGTTCACCGTGATCCGGTGCAGCCAGGTCGTGACCGCCGACTGCCCTCGAAAGGTATGCGCAGCCCGGTAGGCCGACACCAGTGCGTCCTGGACCGCATCGGCGGCCTCCTCACGGTCCCCCAGCGTCCGCAGTGCGACCGCCCACAGCCGATCCCGATGCCGCCGCACGATCTCACCGAAGGCATCGGGATCGCCTTCCACATGACGGGCGAGGAGATCCTTGTCGCTCACCCGGTCGTATCCGGCGCCCTCCGCCATCTGCCCCTCCCGAGTGGAGACCTCAGCTGGTCACCTTGACGTCTGCCACTCTGCCCCGCCAGTGGCCCGCCCCGTCCGAGGGCAGCTCAGTCAGCCACACCAGGAGGTACCGGGTCTTGAGGGGCTTGTCGGGCTTGAGTGTCACCGTCGTGCCCGAGCCGCTGGCAGCCTTGCTGTAGGCGTCGAACGATGTCGGTTCCGATCCGGCGTCAGCACTCGCGGCACGGAGCTCGACCGAGGTCTCCCCTAGGAAGGTGACGGTTGCCTTTCCGACCTGTTGGACCTGGCCCAGGTCGAGGATGACCCCGACGCCTGGCTTCAGGTTTCCGAACTTGGGGCTGAGGTAGAAGTCCGTCTGCCAGTAGGTGGAAGGACTGTTGTCGTAGACCTTTCCTACATCTTCGGGCTTCTCGGAGTGGTCTGCGCTGAACGGGTCGAAGTCGCGTGCCTTCTGGATGGCGATGGGCTTGCCCGAAGCCGAAGTCTTCGACCCCTTGTCCCCGTCGTCCGTCGTCTGGCTCTTGTTGGTGTCTTCGGACTTGCCCGCCTTGTCCATCAGTGCGTCCGCCAACTGCCAGCTGCCCAGACCGAGGGCGGCGATGAGGAGGGCGGACACCGTCCACTTCAGCACCTTGCCGGTACGGCTCTGCAGCGGGGGCGGCGGGGTCGCGATCGGCTGGGTGGCGCCGGGGCGCGGCGCGGGACGGCCGTACGTGCCCTGCTGGTAGGTCGTGCGCTGGTACTCCGGCGGGGCCGTGAAGGCCGGCTCCGGCGGGCGGATGCGGGGCATCTCGCCGATCGCCTTCACCAGCTCCTCCGGCGTGGTGCACGGGGCCTCGTGACGGGAGGCGGTGGCCCCGTCGTTGGCGAGTGCGCGCATGGCCAGTTCGGACAGGCCCCGGTGAACACCGGCCCGTACCTGGTCCGGCGCGATGAGGCCGACGCCCTTGGGTAGCCCGGACAGGCCGTACGCGTCGCTCTCGTACGGCCAGCGCTGGGTCAGCGCCGCGTACAGCAGGGCGCCGATCGCCTCGGTGTCGGTGCGTTGCGGGGTGTCGGAGCTGATGCCGCGCAGCGCGGCGTTCACGGCGAGGCCCCGGATGCGCCACTGGCCGGTCGAGGCGCGCAGGACGGCGTTGGGATTGAGCCGGAGATGGGCGAGGCCTTCGCGGTGCGCTGCGGCCATGGCGGAGGCGACCTGACTGACCATCTGGTAGGCGTCGTGCGGCTCCAGCGGGCCGGCCGCGACCAGCGTGGTCAGCTCGGTGGCGTCGGGCAGCCACTCGTGCACGACGTACACGAGGTCGTTCTCCTCGACGGCGTCGAGGACCTGCACGAAACGGGGGTCGCCGAGCAGCGCGGAGGAACGGGCGGCGGCAAGGACGGAACGGGCCCGTACGTGCTCCGCGGGCAGGATGTGGACGCCGACGGCACGACGGAGCTTCTCGTCGACCGCACGCCAGCTGCTGAATCCGTCCAGACGGGTGACGCACTCCTCCAGTCGGTAGCGTCTGGCGAGCTTGTGACCGCTGTGCAGTTCGGGAGGCGAGGCCTTCTGTCCGGAACCCTCGTTGCCGCTCCCCTGTGCCTCGTCGCTGTCCGTGTCCCGCTCCGGGTTCTTGGCCACCCCGTCGGCCGTGGACTGGTCCGCCTTGGCGGTCAGCGGCTGGTCGCCGCTGTTGTCTGCCACGTCGACGGCAGCCGTGCTCCGTTCCGCCACCGTCGTCCCTGCCTCCCCATCCGTTGCGCGCTGTCCGACGCCGAAACCAATTGTGCCCACAGTCCGCCGCTATGCACGACACACAGCGGCGGTCGATGGTTGTGCGCCTACCCCCGCCTCAGCGGCCCAGACGCCCGCGGACCATGCCCACGAGCGAGTTGAGTTCCTCGATGCGCATCCGCCGGGCGGCGACGAAGAAGATGCCGAGCAGAACGGCCCCGCCGACGAGCAGCGCGGCGAAGGAGCCGATGACGCCCTGGCCGAGGGTGCGCCCGATGCCGTAGCAGGCCGCGCCGCTGAGCAGGGCCGCCGGCACCGAGGCGATGCACAGGCGCGCGTACGTCCGCATCACCCGGACACCGTCCAGGTCACCGCCGAGCCGCTTGCGCAGCCGCCGCCAGGCGACACCCACACCGATCGCGTAGGCCAGGCCGTACGCGGCCGCCATGCCGGCCACCGCCCAGCGGGCGGGCAGCAGGAAGTAGCACAGGGCCGAGGCGCCCGCGTTGACGACGGCGACGATGACGGTGTTGTAGAAGGGCGTGCGGGTGTCCTCGTACGCGTAGAAGGCGCGCAGGACGACGTACTGCACCGAATACGGGATCAGGCCGAGGCCGAAGGCCATCAGCATGTAGCCCATGTTGGTGGCCTCGCTGGTGCCCGAGGAGCCGAAGATCAGCGTGCACATCGGGATGCCGAGCGCGAGGAAGCCGAAGGCGATCGGCACGATGGCGACCGCGGTGGTCCGCAGGCCCTGGGAGATGTCGTCGCGGACCGCGCCGCCGTCGCCCTCGGCGGCCGAGCGCGAGATGCGCGGCAGCAGGGCGGCCATGAGGGACACCGTGATGATGGCCTGCGGCAGGCCCCAGATCAGCTGGGCGTTGGCGTAGGCGGCGAACCCGGTGCCGGCGACGCCGGAGTCCTTGGCGGCCGCCGTGGACAGCTGGGTGACGATCATGGCGCCGGCCTGGTTGGCGAGGACGAACAGGACCGTCCACTTGGCGAGCATCGCCGCCTTGCCGAGGCCGTGGCCGCGCCAGTCGAACCGGAGCCGGATCCGGAAGCCCGTCTCGCGCAGGTACGGGATCATCGCCAGGGCCTGGACGACCAGACCGAGCAGCACACCGATGCCGAGCAGCCGCTGGCCCTCCGGCGGGATGTTCGTGACGGTCATGTGGGAGTGGGCGGCGGTGCCGTAGACCCAGATGAACAAGCCGAGCGTCACGATGATGACGATGTTGTTCAGGACCGGCGTCCACATCATCGCGCCGAACTTCCCGCGGGCGTTGAGGATCTGACCCATCACCACATGGATGCCCATGAAGAAGATCGAGGGCAGGAAGTAGCGGGTGAAGGTGACCGCCACGTCGTTGGCCGCGGGGTTGGAGGCGACCGAGTTGGACAGCATGCGCACCAGCAGCGGTGCCGCGAACATCGCGAGACCGGTCAGCGCGGCCAGAGCCACCATCACCAGGGTCAGCAGACGGTTGGCGAAGGCCTCGCCGCCGTCGTCGTCCTCCTTCATCGCCCGCACCAGTTGCGGCACGAAGACGGAGTTGAGACCACCGCCGACGGTGAGAATGTAGATCATCGTCGGCAGCTGGTAGGCGACCTGGAAGGAGTCGCCGAGGAAGTAGAGGCCGAGCGCCGAGACGATCAGCGCCGAGCGGATGAAACCGGTGAGGCGGGAGACCATCGTGCCCGCCGCCATCACGGCACTGGACTTCAGCAGCCCGGCGGCCTTGCCACCCTTCTTCGCGGGCGCGGCGGAGGGAGCGGGAGCCGTCGCCGGCTCGGGTTCCGCGTCCCGGTACGGGCCGGCGGGATCCGGCGCCGCGGCCGGGGCGGGCACCGGCGGCTGCGCCGGGTTGCCCGGGACAGCCTGGTAGGACGCCTCGGCGTACGGGTTGCCCTGTTGGGGGCCCTGGCCGGGTGCCGGAGGGTACTGGCCGGCGGGGCCGTACCCGGTGCCCGGAGCGGCGGCCGGCCGCGCGTAGCCGGGCGGATCCATGGGCGCGTGCCCACCGCTGTGCTGCTGGTCCTTGAACAGATGCGCGAAGGCGTCCGGCTCGTGGTACTCCTCGCCGGAGTGCGTGACCAGGTCGTCGACACCGACGTACTGGGTCTTGCGCGGGTCGTCGCCGTACGGCAGGTGCGGGGTGGCACCCTCCGGCTCGGGCGCCGGTGTCTGCGCCCACACCCGCGGGTCGGGCGCGTACGGAGACTGGGCGGGCTGACCGTAGAGCGGCTGCTGTCCGTAGCCGTCCTGAGCGGGCGGTGGGTGCGCGGCGCGGTCGTAGAGCGCCTCGGCGACGGGATCCTGGGCGGCGAGGTCGTCTCCCCGGTAGGGATCCTGGTCGTAGGCGTCCTGGAGGTACATGTCGGCCGCCGGCTGCGGCGGTACCTGGCCGGGCTCCGGCGGTGTCTCGGGGTAGCCCGAGCCGGCCGCGCCCTGGCCGCGATCACCGTCGTACGGCGCGTTCATGCTTACCCCACCTCATCGTCCCTGGCCCACCGGCCACGACATCGCTCAACGGTCCACTCTCTCACCCGTCCCGGACGGGTCGGGGCTTTCCGGTGCGGTGTCCGGCGCAGGGTCACTCGGGTGCTTCCGCTCGTCTGCCCCGGCCGGAGAGACCGAATCCTCCGGGTCCTCCGGGAGACGGTCTGCGGGGGCCTCGGGGTTCCCGGGCTCGTAGGCGTCCCGCTCTTCCGCATCGGGGCCGTCCTCCTCCGCCTGGCGGGCGGATGCGCGCTTGCGCTGGGTGTACATCCGGAAACCGGCGAGGACGAGGAGAAGTACACCGCCGCCGATGACCAGCATCACCGTGGGCGTGATCTCGGTGACCTTCACATCGAAGCTGACGGCGTCGCCGTACTTCTGGCCGTCCTCCGTGTACAGCTGGGCGATCACCGTGACCCGGCCGTTGGCGTTGGCCGACGTGGTGAACTTCACGGACTGGCTGTGCCCACCCGAGATCTCCACCGGCTGCTCGGAGTAGGCCTTGCCGCCGATCTTCAGACGGGTCGGCATGGTCGAGGTGAGGCGCAGAATCAGATGGCCGACCGGCTGGACGAGGTTGTTCTGGACGGTCACCGGGATGGTGGCGCTGCGTCCGGAGAGCTTGGTCTCCGACTTGTCGATCAGCTTGACCTGGTCGGCCAGCTCGTCGAGCCAGCCTTCCACGCCGTCGCGGTAGTTCTGCGCGTGCCAGCTGCTGCCGTTCCACGACGTGGACATCTCACGGTTTATGGCCCGCCCGAACGGTGTGACGACGCGGGACTGGTCGGAGAGGATCACCTGGAAGCTGTCGAGCTTGTCCTGGGTGCGCGCGATCTGCTCGAAGGCCGTCCGCGGCAGTTCCTGCGAGCGCAGCGAGGAGGGGTAGGCGGATGCCGACGGGATGTGCGTGGTGGCGTTCGGGTCCGGCTTGTCCTTGGCCGCTGCGGAGAGGTCCTGGGACTGCGACCAGTTCCCGCCCTCGAGCGCCTTCAGCGCCGCCGCCATTGCCTGGGCCTGGCCCGCGGTGGGCATGCGCTGCGGGGCGATCACGATGCTGCGCTGCTTGTCCGTCTGCGCGTTCACCTCGAGGCTCTGCGCCAGGAACTCCTGCACGGCGAGCGTGGCCGAGTCCGCCTTCGTCAGATCGCCCTCGAAGGCCGTGGACAGCCGGGCGTCGGAGACCACCGCTGTGATGCCTCCGCCGACCGGCCGGGCGGCGGAGGGCGTGTACGGCAGCCCGGCGGTCTCCTGGAGGCTGTCGCTGCGGGCGATCACGTGGTCGGCCCCGGCGGAGGTCGCGACCTTCATGATCGCCGGATCCACGGCGCCCTCCACCGGCCAGGCGAAGTCGGTGGTCGGTGTGACGTGGAGCACGGTCTTGACGGTGGTGGCGGCCACGTCGGTCGCGTCCTTGAGGTGGCTGAGGGAGCCGGTGACGCTGGTGCCGTTGTGAGCCAGGGACGCCAGGTCCGGGTCGGCGAAGGGCAGCGCGACGACCTCCTTGCCCGCCACCGCGTCCTGCAGGTTCGCCAGCCACTGCTTGGCGAGCGCCTGGTGGTCCTTCGGGCCGGGCGTGGTGGTGCCCCCGTTGCCCGGCAGCCGGTAGTTGCCGGTCGCCATCGCGTCCACCGAGGCCAGCAGGTCCGGGTCGATCACCCAGGTGACGTCCAGGTCCTTGCCCAGGTCCACCATCTGGGCCAGTCGGCCGCCCGGCGCGAGTTCCTTGGCCAGATTGTCGTTGCGGAACACCGGCGTCTGGAGCTCGCCGGCGCCGGTCTTGGCCGTCATGTGGACCGTGGAGATCAGCGGCCACAGGTACGTCGTCTTGGTCTTGGTGTCGGCCTCGGACGGCTGCCACGGCAGGAACGTGCGCTGGATGCCGAGCACCTGGTCCCAGGGCTGGGCGGCGGTCTGGCCGGAGAGGGTGACATCGAGCTCGTAGACGCCGTCATTGCCGAGGTCGAGCTTGTCCACGGGAACGGAGATGCTGAACTGCTCCGCGACGCCCGGGGACAGCTTGGCGAACTTCTCCACGTACTTGCCGCCGACCTCGGAGCCGGTTCCGCCCGTCAGGTCGTCGGAATGCTGGGCGACGGAGTCGATCCCCGAGCGGGTGTCCAGCATGGGGCCCACCCGCAGGCCCACATGGGCGCCGGTGACGCTCTGCTTGCCGTTGTTGGTCACAGAGCCCGTCACGGTCACCGTGTCCCCGTCCGTGGGGGCGCTGGGGGTCAGTGAGTCCAGGGAGACGGACACCCTGTCCGAGGAGGCGGCCTGGGCGGGCGCCGCCGCGGGCAGCTGGAGCAGCCCGGCCAGCAGCGGCGCACCAGCGAGCAGCGCGCCGGTGCGTCGCAGCCACCGGCGGGCAGATGAGGCACTGGTCCTCTGGAGTTCAGCCGCCTCGGCCACGCGCTCGCCCGTCCCTCGTCGTCAGTGGTCGTCGGAATGTGCGTCCACGCATGGTAACGATGCGCGCTGAGGGGAAGTGCCGCGGTCTACATCACAAGATCGAAGAACAGCGGCGTCCCGTCCTCTATATCCAGTATCGAGCGGAGAGCTTCCGTACGCCGTGAGGGCAGTGCTTGCGACGGGTATGCAGGGAGCTGTCCGCGGCGCCTGCCGGCCGGCCGCACCTCGGCCAAATGGAGGCGCCCCTGGTCGCCGGGGCACGTACCCTGTTCTGTTGTGCCGAACCCCAACGAAGACACTCCCTCTGCCCTGAGCCAGGCGCAGCAGCGCGCGGTCGCCGAGCTGCTGCGGGTGGCCCCCGTCGCCGACGATCTCGCCCGCCGATTCCAGGAGGCCGGGTTCTCCCTCGCCTTGGTCGGCGGATCGGTACGCGACGCGCTGCTCGGCCGGCTCGGCAATGACCTGGACTTCACGACCGACGCCCGCCCCGAGGACGTACTGAAGATCGTGCGTCCCTGGGCGGACGCCGTCTGGGAGGTCGGCATCGCCTTCGGTACCGTCGGCGCGCAGAAAGCCGCCCGTGTCGGGGACACCGACTGGCAGTTTCAGATCGAGATCACCACTTACCGGTCGGAGGCCTACGACCGCACCTCGCGCAAGCCCGAGGTGTCGTACGGCGACTCCATCGAGGAGGATCTGGTCCGCCGGGACTTCACGGTCAACGCGATGGCCGTCGCGCTGCCGGAGAAGGAGTTCATTGACCCGTACGGAGGCCTGGAGGATCTCGCGGCGCGCGTGCTGCGGACGCCGGGCACACCCGAGGAGTCCTTCTCGGACGATCCGCTGCGGATGATGCGTGCCGCCCGGTTCGCCGCCCAGCTGGACTTCGCGGTCGCCCCCGAGGTCGTCACCGCGATGACGGACATGGCCGGCCGTATCGAGATCGTGTCGGCCGAGCGGGTCCGGGACGAGCTGAACAAGCTGATCCTGTCCGCGCACCCGCGTAAGGGCCTGGGCCTGCTCGTCGAGACCGGGCTCGCCGACCATGTGCTGCCCGAGCTGCCGGCGCTACGCCTGGAGCGGGACGAGCACCACCGGCACAAGGATGTCTACGACCACACGCTGATCGTCCTGGAGCAGGCGATCGCGCTGGAGCAGGAGGGTCCCGACCTCACGCTGCGGCTGGCCGCCCTGCTGCACGACATCGGCAAGCCGCGCACGCGCCGCTTCGAGAAGGACGGCCGGGTCTCGTTCCACCACCACGAGGTGGTCGGTGCCAAGATGACCAAGAAGCGCATGACCGCCTTGAAGTACTCCAACGAGCTGGTGAAGGACGTCTCAAGGCTGGTCGAACTTCACCTGCGCTTCCACGGCTACGGCACCGGGGAGTGGACGGACTCGGCGGTGCGCCGCTATGTCCGTGACGCGGGCCCGCTGCTGGACCGCCTGCACAAGCTCACCCGGTCGGACTGCACCACCCGCAACAAGCGCAAGGCGGCCGCGCTGTCCCGGGCCTACGACGGCCTGGAGGAGCGTATCGCCCAACTGCAGGAGCAGGAGGAGCTGGACGCGATCCGCCCGGACCTCGACGGCAACCAGATCATGGAGATCCTGGGGGTCGGCCCGGGTCCTGTCGTCGGCAAGGCGTACAAGCACATGCTGGAGCTGCGTCTGGAGAACGGTCCGATGGAGTACGACGCGGCGGTGGCGGCTCTCAAGGACTGGTGGGCCGAGCAGAACTGATCTCTGCCGGGCCGGGCTCGGCAATGTTTCACGTGAAACACCGGCCGGACCGAACGCAACGAAGGGGCGATGTTTCACGTGAAACATCGCCCCTTGGCACGTTCAAGCGCTACTTGTTGTCTCCCAGGCAGAGGACGAACGAGTCGCTGCCTTCTTTCCACTCGATGGCAGCGGTCGTACCCTGGACCGACTGGCAGGCGAGTTGAGCAAGACTGGTGCTGCCGTCCTTCTTGAGCACCTTGTAGTCCGCCTTCGAGTCACTGCAGTCCAGCTGCTCGATCTTCGGGTCGCTGTCGGTCCCCTTGTTCGTCAGGCAGTCGCCGACAGCCAGCTTCTGGGTGTCGTCGTTGTGGCTGTTGAGGTAGCCGCCGGCCGCCGCGATAAGGCCGACGACGATGATGGCTATACGCACGTACAGTTTGACGTTGCGCTTCGGCCGCTGAGGCGGCACCGGCGCGTACGGTGCCGCCCCCTGCTGGGGGAAGCCAGGCTGGCCCGGCTGCTGCGGGTAGCCGCCCTGCGGAGGGTACGGAGCCGGGGGCTGGCCGTACGCCTGCTGGCCCTGTGCGAATGGGTTCTGGCCCTGGGGCGGCGGAGTCGTCACTTTGGTGTCCCCCTAGGAGAGTTGGTGAGCAGCGCAGATAAGCGGCGCGTAAGACGCACGTAAGTTACCGGGCTCCACTGACACCCCTGTGGCTCAGGGCAACTCTGTGGCTTTGATGTGACACTCAGCGGCGTTCAAAGCGGGCCATAGAAGCAGTAACCGCCGCGTAGATGGCGGCGACGGTGACGACCAGCGTGGCCGAGCGTCCGTCCGGGGGCAGCATCAGGGCCGCCACTCCGGCCGCTCCGACGAAGGCCACGTTGAACAGGACGTCGTACACGGAGAAGATCCGGCCGCGGAAGCCGTCGTCGACGGCGGCCTGGACGATCGTGTCCGTGGAGATCTTCGCGCCCTGTGTGATCAGCCCCAGGACGAAGGCCGCGACCAAGAGGGGCCCGGTTGCGAACGGGAGGCCGAGAGCCGGCTCCAGCACGGTGGCGGCGCCGGAGCACACCACGATCCAGCGCCCGGGCCCGAGTCGTCCTGCCGCCCACGGCGTCACCGCGGCGGCCGCGAAGAATCCCGCACCCGACAGGGCCAGCGCGAGCCCGAGCAGCCGGAGCCCGCCCTCGGGGCTCGTGGAGAGGGCGTACCGGCACAGCATCAGCAGCAGAACGAGGAGCGCGCCGTAGCAGAAGCGCATCAGCGTCATCGAGGTCAGCGCCCATGCGGCTTCCCCGCGTTGCGGCGCGGCCAGATGACGCACGGCCGCCCTGAGCTCGCGCGCCGTCTCGGTGAGGGCGGTGGCCATGTGCGGCCGTGTCGGCTGCCGGTCGGGACCGAGGAGCGTGGGAGGCATGGTCAGGGATGTCAGGCCGGCACACAGATAGAGGAAGGCGCCGAGGAGTACCACCGCCGCGTCGGAGTCGGACGCCACGAGCCGTACCGCGAAGGCGAGACCGCCGCCCGCGGTCGCGGCGAGTGTTCCGGCCGTCGGGGACAGGGAGTTGGCGAGCACCAGACGCTCGGCGTCCACCACCCGGGGCAGAGACGCGGACAGGCCGGCGAGCACGAAGCGGTTGACGGCCGTGACGCACAGCGCCGAGACGTAGAAGAGCCAGTCCGGGGCCTGGCTGACCATCAGCACGGCTGTGGCAGCGGCCAGCAGGGCGCGCAGCAGATTGCCGTGGACGAAGACCTGCCGGCGGCGCCAGCGGTCCAGCAGGACGCCCGCGAACGGGCCGACCAGTGAATAGGGGAGCAGCAGGACCGCCATCGCCGAGGCGATGGCGGTGGCCGAGGTCTGTTTCTCCGGGGAGAAGACGACGTACGCGGCGAGTGCTACCTGGTAGACGCCGTCGGCGCCCTGGGACAGGAGGCGGATGGAGAGCAGGCGTCGGAAGTACCGCAGGCGCAACAGGACGCGCAGGTCACGGACGACGGGCATGGGGCACAGCCTCACACATGCGGAAGGTCCCCGGGTCAGGGAACCCGGGGACCTTCACCGCCCTGGCAGGAGCGTTCTCGGGCGAGCGATCGCCTCGGGCGACGCGGCGCGCCGTACCTGGTCGAGCCGGCGCACCGCGCCTGGTCGAGCTAGCGCTCGACGTCGCCGCGGATGAACTTCTCGACGTTCTCGCGGGCCTCGTCGTCGAAGTACTGGACCGGCGGGGACTTCATGAAGTAGGAGGACGCCGACAGGATCGGGCCGCCGATGCCGCGGTCCTTGGCGATCTTCGCGGCGCGCAGGGCGTCGATGATGACACCCGCGGAGTTCGGGGAGTCCCAGACCTCGAGCTTGTACTCCAGGTTCAGCGGGACGTCACCGAAGGCACGGCCCTCGAGGCGGACGTAGGCCCACTTGCGGTCGTCCAGCCAGGCCACGTAGTCGGACGGGCCGATGTGGACGTTCTTCTCGCCGAGGTCCCGGTCGGGGATCTGGGAGGTGACGGACTGCGTCTTGGAGATCTTCTTGGACTCCAGGCGCTCGCGCTCGAGCATGTTCTTGAAGTCCATGTTGCCGCCGACGTTCAGCTGCATCGTGCGGTCCAGGATGACACCGCGGTCCTCGAACAGCTTCGCCATGACGCGGTGCGTGATGGTGGCGCCGACCTGGGACTTGATGTCGTCACCGACGATCGGCACACCGGCCTCGGTGAACTTGTCCGCCCACTCCTTGGTGCCGGCGATGAAGACCGGGAGGGCGTTGACGAAGGCGACCTTGGCGTCGATGGCGCACTGGGCGTAGAACTTCGCCGCGTCCTCGGAGCCGACCGGCAGGTAGCAGACCAGGACGTCGACCTGCTTGTCCTTCAGGACCTGGACGACGTCGACCGGCTCGGCGTCCGACTCCTCGATCGTCTGGCGGTAGTACTTGCCGAGACCGTCGAGGGTGTGGCCGCGCTGCACGGTGACACCGGTGCTGGGCACGTCGCAGATCTTGATGGTGTTGTTCTCGGAGGCGCCGATCGCGTCCGCGAGGTCGAGGCCGACCTTCTTGGCGTCGACGTCGAACGCGGCGACGAACTCGATGTCGCGCACGTGGTAGTCACCGAACTGCACGTGCATCAGGCCGGGGACCTTGGACGCCGGGTCGGCGTCCTTGTAGTACTCGACTCCCTGCACCAGCGACGCCGCGCAGTTGCCCACGCCGACGACGGCTACGCGAACCGAACCCATTCCGGTTGCTCCCTGTGTGTACGAGTGAGGCCCTGTGTGGGACTCACGTGGCGGTGTCTCCGGGCGTATCCGTCCGGGGGGTGTCCCCGGGACGGGGCAGGCCGCCCGTCGATCCAGTGGTGGTGTCCTGCTGAGCGGACTCCCCGGACGCGGAACCCTTCAGGTCCCGCCCGGCCCGCTCGCTCTCGATGAGCTCGTTCAGCCAGCGCACTTCGCGCTCCACGGACTCCATCCCGTGGCGCTGGAGCTCGAGTGTGTAGTCGTCGAGGCGCTCCCGCGTGCGCGCCAGGGAGGCGCGCATCTTCTCCAGGCGCTCCTCCAGGCGGCTGCGCCGGCCCTCCAGTACGCGCATGCGCACATCGCGCGACGTCTGCCCGAAGAAGGCGAAGCGTGCGGCGAAATGCTCGTCCTCGTACGCGTCGGGGCCGGTCTGCGAGAGCAGCTGCTCGA
Organism: Streptomyces sp. NPDC002076; assembly: GCF_053593835.1. NCBI lineage: Bacteria > Bacillati > Actinomycetota > Actinomycetes > Kitasatosporales > Streptomycetaceae > Streptomyces > Streptomyces sp. NPDC002076. Next base: position 230,717 of record NZ_JBSFDI010000006.1, on the reverse strand, counting down.
AGTGCTCCTTACCTTCTGCCGTCAATCGGTACACGATCTTCGCTCGGCGTCCGGCGAGCGGAGCGGCGTCCTCGTGGGTGCTGCCCGGCTCCTCGATCAACCAGCCGTTGGCGACCAGCGTCTTGAGGCAGGGATAGAGGGTTCCGTAACTGAACGCGCGGAACACACCCAGGGACGTGTTGAGTCGTTTGCGCAGCTCATAGCCGTGCATCGGGGACTCGCGCAGCAGGCCGAGCACGGCGAACTCGAGGATGCCGGAACGTCGGCTCATCGTCGCCTCCTCTCGGTCCGCTGATCGCTCACGCGGGTCTCGCAGTGCCTCTCAGCGTCTTTATCTCGCGCTGATGTATCGACTCGATACATCATGACGATAGAACGGCCTTCCGCAGGCGACAAGAGGGACGGTGGTGAACGGGATCACATCACCGATTCATACGATGCATGTTTCCTGTTTTGGGGTGAACTTCAGGGCTCGGTGGGTTTTGGCGGTGCGTAGTCTGTGCGGCATGCACAGCACCGGGAACCAAGTGACACCGGGGGAACGTCCTCGTCCCCGGTGCAGTACGGGTGAATGCAGAACCGACCACATCCGTACTTCGGGGGGACCGGAAACCAGCCGCCGTTCCAGGCGCGCACGGGTGCGCCTGCCCGAGGAGTAGTCGTTCGATGAGCGAGCACCGTCGCAAACCGCCGCAGCCGCAGGGAGGCGGACGTGCCGCGGCCCGACGCGGCCAGCCCGGTTCGTCCTCCGGTCGCCGTGCGGCACCGCGAGGCGCCACCGAGTCTCCAGCCGACTCCTATGGGCCCAGTTCCTATGGGTCGCGTTCCAGTGGTCAGGGAGGTGAGGAGCGTTCCTACGGCGGCCGTGCCGAGGCCCGCCGGGCGGCGCAGAGAGGCAGCCGCCGCAGAGGCGCCGACAACGCGGGCCCGGGTGGCCGGCGCGGCGGCCCCGGCGGCCCGACCGGTCCCGGGCGCGGCAGGGGCCGTGCGACGACGGCACCCGGCAGGAAGCGGATCATCGACTATCCCAGGGCCGACAAGTACGGCTGGCGGCGCTGGGTCCCCTCCTGGAAGCTCGTGTCGGGCCTGTTCATCGGCTTCATCGGAAGCCTGGTGGCCGTGGCGGGCATCGGGTACGCGATGGTCAGCGTGCCCGACATAGCCAAGACGGCGACGGCGCAGAACAACGTCTTCTACTGGTCCGACGGCTCGGTGATGGTCGCCACCGGCGGGGAGGTCAACCGCCAGATCATCAACTACGCGGACATCCCCAAGGAGATGCGCTACGCCGTCATCTCGCAGGAGAACAAGACCTTCGAGACCGACAGCGGCGTGGACCCGAACGGCATCGCGCGCGCCCTCTTCAACATGGCCCGGGGCGGTCAGACGCAGGGTGGCTCGACGATCACCCAGCAGTACGTCAAGAACGCGATGCTGGACGACCAGTCCCAGACCATCACCCGCAAGTTCAAGGAGATCTTCGTCGCGATCAAGGTGGGCGCCACGGTCCCGAAGGACCAGATCATGGCCGGCTACCTGAACTCGGCGTACTTCGGCCGGGGCGCCTACGGTCTCGAGGCGGCCTCCCGCGCCTACTTCAACAAGGACGCCAAGTACCTGAACCCGGGCGAGTGCGCCTTCCTGGCGGCGATGCTGAAGGGTGCCACCTACTACGACCCGGCGGGCGCCACCTCGCTCGACCCGGCTGCCACCCCCGATGCGAACAAGAAGCGTGCCCTGGCGCAGATGCAGGACACCCTCGACAAGATGGTCAAGTACGGCCATCTGAGCGCCGCGGAGCGGGCTCACTACACCACGCTCCCGAATGTGCAGAACCCGAGGTCGAACAGCCGGCTGAGCGGCCAGATCGGCTATCTGGTCGACCTCGCCAAGTCCTACCTGGTCAACAACAGCGACAAGACCGGGATCACCGCGGACAAGCTGCAGCAGGGCGGCTACCGGATCTACACGACCTTCGACAAGAAGAAGGTCAAGGCGCTGGAGGCCGCGGTCACGAACGTCCAGAAGGCGAACATCAAGCCCAAGCTGCGACCGAAGACCGACACCCACGTCCAGTTCGGCGGCGCCTCGGTGGACCCGTCGACGGGTGCCATCAAGGCCATCTACGGCGGCGAGGACGCGACCAAGCACTTCACCGACAACGCCGACGCGACCGGCGCCCAGGTGGGTTCGACCTTCAAGCCGTTCGTGCTGGCGGCGGCCATGAAGTGGGGCGTGCGGAACCCGCATCTGGGCCCCGAGCAGGCCCAGGACGAGCGCACCCAGGTCTCTCCCAAGAGCCTGTACAGCGGAAAGAACAAGCTCAAGATCAAGAACTATGACGGGTCGGTCTGGACGGACAAGAACGGCAAGGAGTGGCTCCAGACCAACGACGGCAACGAGTCGGTCAATCCGCCCAGCTACAAGATCGACCTTCGTGAGGCCATGCAGCTCTCGGTCAACTCCGCGTACGTCCAGCTGGGCATGGACGTCGGCCTGGACAAGGTCGAGCAGACGGCGCTGGACGCGGGTCTCCTCAAGGGCAGTCTCGCCAGCGCCAACTACCCGTCGTTCTCGATCGGTACGTCCGACCCGAGCGCGATCCGCATGGCCGGCGCCTACGCCACCTTCGCCGCGAGCGGCCAGCAGAACGACCCGTACTCGGTGGAAAGGGTCGAGAACAAGGACGGGCAGGTCTTCAAGCACGAGGCAGCGCCCAAGGAAGCCTTCACCTCGCTGGTGGCGGACAACGTCACCGACGTCCTGAAGTCCGTGGTCGACAAGGGAACGGGTACCAACGCCCAGCTTCCGGGTCGTGAGGTGGCCGGTAAGACCGGTACGACGGACGGCAACAAGTCCGCCTGGTTCGTGGGCTACACCCCGCAGCTGTCCACCTCGATCACCATGTTCCGCCTGGACGACAACGCGAACAACAAGGCGCGGACCTTCCTGGAGATGTACGGAACGGGTGGCCAGGAGAAGATCCACGGTGCTTCGTTCCCGGCCGAGATCTGGCACGACTACATGGCCGAGGCGCTGAAGGGCCAGCCGGTGAAGGACTTCCCGACGCCGCAGCCCATCGGTACGGTGATCAACGCCGAACCGAGCCCGACGCCGTCCCCGTCGGCGACCCAGAGCCCGTCGCCGAGCCCGTCGCCGAGCCCGTCGCCCAGCCAGTCGTCCATCACTCCTTCGCCCTCGCCGAGCCAGTCGTGCAACGGCTGGGGCTGGAACTGTGACAACAACGGAGGCACGAACAACGGCGGCACCGACGGAGGCCCGACGCCGACGCCGACCGTTACCGACACGACCGGGACCGGAGGCAACACCCGGGGCAACGGCAACGGAGGCTTCTTGGGCGGACAGGGAGGCTGACGGCCGACGACGCTGCAGGCCGGTGTTCGGCGCCTTTCGCGCGGCGAACACCGGCCTCTTGCGTTGTGCGTACGCTGGGAACGTCTGGTCTTCCGGTGCCGTTGGAGCAGAGTTCGCTGTGCTTCGCGCCGCTCTCAGACAGGTACGGCAGGATGTGCCCCATGCCCAGTGCAGAGATGACGCCCGCGAGCAGGCACGAGCCCGAGCCCGTGCGGCCCGCCACGGCAGAGCCGGTGCGGCCGACCGGTGAGGACGAGATCGCCCGGGCCGGCAGCGAGCTGATCGGCGGCCCCCTGGGGCAGCGCGCCCTCCTCGGGACCTCCTGGTGGACCCCCGTCCGGGTCGTCGCGCTCGTGGCGATCGGCATGTTCGCCCTCGGTCTGGTCCAGAAGGCGCCCTGCTACCACACCGCCTGGTTCTTCGGCGCGAGCAGCCAGTACACGAAGGCCTGCTACTCGGACATTCCGCACCTCTACCAGGGTCGCGGGTTCGCCGACCATCTCGTGCCGTACTTCGACAGACTCCCGGACGACATCTCCGGCGGCATGGGCTACCTCGAATACCCGGTACTGACCGGTGTGTTCATGGAGGTGGCGTCCTGGCTGACCCCGCACAGCGGCAGCATCCAGCAGCAGGAGCAGTGGTACTGGTTCGTCAACGCCGGGATGCTGATGGTGTGCGCGGCCGTCATCGCCGTCTGTGTGGCCCGCACCCACCCGCGGCGCCCCTGGGACGGCCTGCTGGTCGCCCTGGCGCCCGCCTTCGTGCTCACCGCGACCATCAACTGGGACCTGCTGGCGGTGGCGCTCACGGCCGCCGCGATGCTGATGTGGTCCCGGAGCCGTCCCGTCGCGTTCGGTGTCCTCCTGGGCCTCGCCACGGCCGCGAAGCTCTACCCCGTGTTCCTGCTGGGCCCGCTGCTCGTGCTGTGCTGGCGGGCCGGCAGGTGGCGGGAGTACGCCCAGGCCGTGGCCGGTGCGGCCGTCGCCTGGCTCGTGGTGAACGCGCCGGTGATGCTCTTCGCCTTCCAGGGCTGGTCGAAGTTCTACACGTTCAGCCAGGAACGGGGCATCGACTTCGGCTCGTTCTGGCTGATCTGGGCGCAGAACTCCACCAACCCGCCCAGCACCGGCTTTGTGAACGCGGCTGCCATGGTTCTGGTGGTGCTGTCCTTCCTCGGCATCGCCGCGCTGACCTTCACCGCGCCGCGCCGGCCGCGCTTCGCCCAGCTGGCCTTCCTGATGGTGGCGGCCTTCATCCTGACCAACAAGGTCTACTCCCCGCAGTACGTCCTGTGGCTGGTCCCGCTGGCGGTCCTGGCCCGGCCCAAGTGGCGGGACCTCCTGATCTGGCAGGCGTGCGAGGTGGCGTACTTCCTCGGCATCTGGATGTACCTCGCCTACACGACCAGCGGCGACGCCCACAAGGGGCTGCCGATGCAGGGCTATCACTGGTCGATCGTGCTGCACCTGGTGGGCACGCTCTACCTGTGCGCCGTCGTCGTACGGGACATCCTCATGCCGGAGCGGGACGTGGTGCGCCGGTCGGGCGACGACGACCCCTCGGGCGGGGTGCTCGACGGCGCGCAGGACGTCTTCGTGCTCGGCGCGGCAGCCCATCCGCCGCGGCACGCCGCCCACTTCGAGGGGCCACAGGTGGACTGGGGCAGGCCCGAGTCACCGTCCTTCGAGGACTGTTCGCTCTGAGCGAACGCACGGCCGGAAGGCCATGAAGAAGGCCGTACACGCGGGGTGCGTGTACGGCCTTGGCGCTGACCCGGGCCGAGATCAGTGGTCCACGAGGCGGTCGAACTGCGTGGTGGTGTGCCGCAGATGGGCCACCAGTTCGTCGCCGACCTTCGGCTCCGGGGCGTCCGAGGGGACGAACAGGATCGACACCTGCATGTGCGGCGGCTCGGCGAACCAGCGCTGCTTGCCGCCCCAGACGAACGGAGAAAGGTTCCGGTTGACCGTGGCGAGGCCGGCCCGTGCGACGCCCTTGGCGCGCGGCATGACGCCGTGCAGGGCCTTCGGGGCCTCCAGGCCCACCCCGTGCGACGTACCGCCCGCCACGACCACCAGGAAGCCGTCGGAGGCCGCCTTCTGCTGCCGGTAGCCGAACCGGTCGCCCTTGGACACGCGCGTGACGTCCAGGACGGCACCGCGGTACTCGGTGGCCTCGTGGTCCCCCAGCCACAGCCGCGTGCCGATGCGGGCCCGGAACCGGGTCTGCGGGAACTGCTGCTGGAGCCGGACGAGTTCGTCGGCCTTGACGTGGCTGACGAACATCGTGTGCAGCGGCAGCCGGGCCGCGCGCAGCCGGTCCATCCAGCCGATGACCTCCTCGACGGCGTCCGAGCCGTCGGTGCGGTCCAGCGGCAGATGGATGGCGAAGCCCTCCAGCCGGACGTTCTCTATGGCCTGGTGCAGCTGCGGCAGATCCTGCTCGCTGATGCCGTGCCGCTTCATCGAGGACATCACCTCGATGACGACGCGCGCGCCGACGAGGCCGTACACCCCGTCGATGGACGACACCGAGCGCACCACCCGGTCGGGCAGCGGCACGGGCTCCTCGCCGCGTCGGTACGGCGTCAGGACCAGCAGGTCACCGCCGAAGAAGTCCTTGATGCGCGCGGCCTCGTAGGTCGTGCCGACGGCGAGCAGGTCCGCGCCCAGCCGCGTGGCCTCCTCCGCCAGCCGTTCGTGCCCGAAGCCGTAGCCGTTGCCCTTGCAGACCGGGACGAGTCCCGGGAACTGCTCCTGCACGTGCTTGTGGTGCGCCCGCCAGCGCGCGGTGTCGACGTAGAGCGTGAGCGCCATGGCCGGACCCGGAACCTTTCTCGTGGCTGCGGTGTATCTGAGGTGTGAAAGCTGCGAACCCTATGGAATCAAACGCCCGTGGCTCAGCGACGCGACATGTAGATGTCGAGCGCCTTGTGGAGCAGCTTGTTCAGCGGGAAGTCCCACTCGCCGAGGTACTCGGCGGCCTGACCGCCGGTGCCGACCTTGAACTGGATCAGACCGAAGAGGTGGTCCGTCTCGTCCAGCGAGTCGGAGATGCCGCGCAGGTCGTAGACGGTGGCGCCGAGCGCGTAGGCGTCGCGCAGCATCCGCCACTGCATCGCGTTCGAGGGCCGGACCTCACGGCCGATGTTGTCGGAGGCGCCGTAGGAGTACCAGACGTGTCCGCCGACGATCAGCATCGTCGCCGCGGACAGGTTCACACCGTTGTGCCGCGCGAAGTACAGCCGCATCCGGTTCGGGTCCTCGGTGTTGAGGGCCGTCCACATGCGCTGGAAGTACGACAGCGGGCGCGGGCGGAAGTGGTCGCGCACCGCGGTGATCTCGTACAGCCGCTGCCACTCGGCCAGGTCCTGGTAGCCGCCCTGGACGACCTCGACGCCGGCCTTCTCGGCCTTCTTGATGTTGCGCCGCCACAGCTGGTTGAGGTTCTTGTGGACCTCTTCCAGGGAACGGTTCGCCAGCGGCACCTGGAAGACATAGCGCGGCTGTACGTCACCGAAGCCGGCGCCGCCGTCCTCGCCCTGCTGCCAGCCCATACGGCGCAGCTTGTCGGCGACCTCGAAGGCGCGCGGCTCGATGAAGTCGGCCTCCAGGTCCCGCAGACGCTTGACGTCCTGGTCCTGGATGCCCTTCTTGATGGTCTCGGCGTTCCAGCGCCGGATGATCACCGGCGGGCCCATCTTCACGGAGAAGGCGCCCTGCTGCTTCAGATGCGCCAGCATCGGCTGGATCCAGTCGTCCAGATTCGGCGCGAACCAGTTGATGACCGGGCCCTCGGGGAGATAGGCGAGGTAGCGCTTGATCTTGGGCAGCTGGCGGTAGAGGACCAGACCCACACCGACCAGCTCGCCGGTGCGGTCGTCGAACCAGCCGAGGTTCTCCGAGCGCCACTCCGCCTTCACATCGGCCCAGGCCGGGACCTGCATGTGGCTCGCCGCCGGCAGGCTCTGGATGTAGGCCAGATGTTGCTCGCGGCTGATGGTCCTCAGGGTCAGGCTCATGTCGGGGCGCTCCTCGGGCTGGTGTGTCCCCATGGGTACAGGGGCTCCGGCTCTCGCGCCGAAGCCTACTGCGCCGTCCGAGCGCCCCGACTGGGCGTACGGCTTAGAAGAGGCCGCCGAACAATCCGCCGTTGGCCATGCTGATGAGGAAACCGACTCCCGCGGCGCCCATGCCGACCACCAGCCCGAAGCGCTCTCGCGTGGTCACCGAGATCCACTGTCCGTAGATACCGACGCCCAGCCCCACCAGGCCCGTCCACGAGGACAGCAGGTGCAGGCCGTGAAAGAAGGACGTGATGAAGGCCAGCACGCCGAGGACGAGCGTGGCCCCCGTCAGTGCGTCCTGGAGCGGACGGCGCTTGCCGTCCGTGGCGAAGAGGGAACCGGCGATGTTGGGATGCAAAGCCTGTGCCATGGGCACCTCCTGCGGAAGGCGGCGCACAGTAGCGCCGTACACACCCGACGTGTACAGGGTGACGGTCCTCACGGCCGGATTTCAACCGGAAGCGGGTGTGCGGGTAGTCTGTACCGTCTGCACCGGTGTCTGCCCACGCCTGCCCAGGTAACACTGCGGGATCCCCGAGAGGCCCCCGATTGTCAGTGGCGGCCGATACCGTTGCGTACGCATCACGACCCTCCTGCCACGGAACGACCGTGGCCGCTGAGTCCAAAGGAGGTGGGTTCCACATGCGTCACTACGAGGTGATGGTCATCCTCGACCCCGATCTCGAGGAGCGTGCTGTCTCCCCGCTGATCGAGAACTTCCTGTCCGTCGTCCGTGACGGTGGCGGCAAGGTTGAGAAGATCGACACCTGGGGCCGTCGTCGTCTCGCCTACGAGATCAAGAAGAAGCCCGAGGGCATCTACTCGGTCATCGACCTGCAGGCCGAGCCTGCGGTCGTCAAGGAGCTCGACCGCCAGATGAACCTGAACGAGTCGGTCCTCCGGACCAAGGTCCTCCGCCCCGAGATGCACTGAGCCTTCGCGCTCAGCTGATCCCGGGATTCGAGTAGCAGCACCAAGCAGCCAGCAGCAAACCCGCCGAGAGGTTCCCCCATGGCAGGCGAGACCGTCATCACGGTCATCGGCAATCTTGTCGACGACCCCGAGCTGCGCTTCACCCCGTCCGGTGCGGCGGTCGCGAAGTTCCGCGTCGCGTCCACTCCCCGCACCTTCGACCGCCAGACGAACGAGTGGAAGGACGGCGAGAGCCTCTTCCTGACCTGCTCGGTCTGGCGTCAGGCGGCGGAGAACGTCGCCGAGTCGCTCCAGCGAGGCATGCGCGTCATCGTGCAGGGCCGCCTGAAGCAGCGGTCCTACGAGGACCGTGAGGGCGTCAAGCGCACGGTCTACGAGCTGGACGTCGAGGAAGTCGGCCCCAGCCTGCGCAACGCCACGGCCAAGGTCACCAAGACCGCCGGTGGCGGTCGCGGTGGCCAGGGTGGTTACGGCGGCGGTGGCGGCCAGGGTGGCGGCGGCTGGGGCGGAGGCCCCGGTGGCGGCCAGCAGGGCGGCGGCGCTCCGGCCGACGACCCGTGGGCGACCGGCGCTCCCGCCGGCGGCCAGCAGGGTGGCGGTGGCTGGGGCGGAGGCTCCGGCGGCGGTGGCGGCTACTCGGACGAGCCCCCCTTCTAGGTCTTTCCGGTCCTCAGGGACCGGTCCGGCCGAGGGCGGGTCGTACCCAAACTTCTTGATCACACAGGAGAAACACCATGGCGAAGCCGCCTGTGCGCAAGCCGAAGAAGAAGGTCTGCGCTTTCTGCAAGGACAAGGTCACGTACGTGGACTACAAGGACACGAACATGCTGCGGAAGTTCATTTCCGACCGTGGCAAGATCCGTGCCCGCCGCGTGACCGGCAACTGCACGCAGCACCAGCGTGACGTCGCCACGGCCGTCAAGAACAGCCGTGAGATGGCGCTGCTGCCCTACACGTCCACCGCGCGCTAAGGGAAGGGTGACCGACTCATGAAGATCATCCTCACCCACGAGGTCTCCGGCCTCGGTGCCGCGGGCGATGTCGTCGACGTCAAGGACGGTTACGCTCGCAACTACCTGATCCCGCGGAAGTTCGCTATCCGCTGGACCAAGGGTGGCGAGAAGGACGTCGAGCAGATCCGTCGCGCTCGCAAGATCCACGAGATCCAGACCATCGAGCAGGCCAACCAGGTCAAGGCCCAGCTCGAGGGCGTCAAGGTCCGCCTGGCCGTCCGCTCCGGCGACGCCGGCCGTCTCTTCGGCTCCGTCACCCCGGCCGACATCGCGTCCGCGATCAAGGCTTCTGGTGGCCCCGAGGTCGACAAGCGCCGCATCGAGCTGTCCGCGCCGATCAAGACCCTGGGCGCCCACGAGACGTCCGTGCGTCTGCACCCCGAGGTTGCCGCCAAGGTCAACATCGAGGTCGTCGCGGCGTAACGCTGCGCTCGGCTTGAGCAGCTGAGAGGGGCCGTCCCTTGCGGGGCGGCCTCTCTTCGCGTCGGTGCCGGGATTCGCTGCGCGCAGGCGCGGCATGTTTCACGTGAAACAGGGACGAGGTGGCCCTGCCGACCCGTTCAGCGGGTGGCGCCGGTGACGATCCAGCGACCCGAGCGTGTGCGCAGCCACAGGGTCAGCATTCGGACGGTCATCATCAGGGTCATCGCGGCCCAGAGCGCGGTGAGACCGCCGCCGAGGGTGGGCACGAGCAGGGCGACCGGCGCGAACACCGCGAGGGTGACGACCATGGCCCCGGCCAGGTAGGGCCCGTCGCCGGCTCCCATCAGGACTCCGTCCAGCACGAAGACGATCCCGCAGATGGGTTGCGAGAGCGCCACCATCAGCAGCGCGGGCAGCGCCGCGTCCTTGACCACGGAGTCACTGGTGAACAGCGGCAGGAACAGCGGGCGGGTGGCCACCACGAGCAGACCGAGGACCACTCCGGTCGCGATGCCCCACTGGACCATGCGACGGCAGGCCTCATGCGCTCCTTGCGCGTCGTTGGCACCGAGATAGCGGCCAATGATGGCCTGTCCCGCGATCGCTATCGCGTCGAGGGCGAAGGCAAGCAGACTCCACAGGGACAGGATGATCTGGTGGGCGGCGATGTCGGCGTCACCCAGATGCGCCGCGACCGCCGTCGCGATCATCAGGATCGCCCGCAGCGACAGGGTGCGGACCAGGAGCGGAACGCCTGCCTGAGCCGAAGCCCGGATTCCGGCGGCGTCCGGACGCAGGGAAGCACCGTGCCGACGGGCCCCGTGGACGACCACGGTCAGATAGACGGCCGCCATGCCGCACTGGGCGATGACCGTGCCCCACGCCGAACCGGCGATGCCGAGCCCTGCGCCGTAGACGAGTCCCGCATTGAGTGCGCCGTTGGCGACAAAGCCCGCGACGGCGACGTAGAGCGACGTCCTGGTGTTCTGCAGCCCGCGGAGCACTCCCGTCGCGGCGAGGACGATCAGCATCGCCGGGATGCCCAGCGAGGAGATACGCAGATACGTGGTGGCATAAGGGGCCGCGGTCGAGGAGGTGCCGAACAGGTCCACGATGCCGGGAGCCAGGGGAAGAACGGCGGCGATGACGGCGATGCCGAGCAGCAGCGCCAGCCAGATGCCGTCCATGCCCTGGCGGATCGCGGCCTGTGGATCGCCGGCGCCGACGCGCCGGGCCACGGCGGCCGTGGTGGCGTAGGCGAGAAAGACGAAGACGCTCACCGCGGTGGTGAGCAGGGCCGAGGCGACACCGAGACCGGCGAGCTGTGCGGTCCCGAGATGGCCGATGATGGCACTGTCCGCCATGACGAAGAGAGGCTCGGCGACGAGTGCACCGAAGGCCGGGACGGCCAGCGCGACGATCTCTCTGTCGTGCCGCGGTCGGGTGGCCTGGGGCATCGCGGGAGCCTGTGTCATGAGCACTAATCTAATCGTCCACAGGTAAGTGATGCAATGCGTGCTTGCCCCTTACCTCTCCTCTCCGGGTGTGTCCTTTCGCGCACCGTTCGAAGAGAACTTGGCCCGACTGGGGAAGTTTTTCTTCTGCACAGCCGGTGGACGGTAAAGGCGCAGGTCAAGGCGATCTTGTGCGTGGGAGGGAGGGCTTGTTCACAGGGCTGTCCACCGGGTCGTGCACAGGTTTCGGTGAGTTCTCCACAGCATCCGGGCCGTCGTCCACATGGCCTGTGGATAACCAGATTGGCTGACGGTGCCGACGGGCCTACCGTGGTCCGGCGCCCGCTCCTTCCTCCGGCCCGGAAAGCTCCCTTTCCCTGGTCCGGGAACCGTCATAAATCCGACGCGTGGGAACCGGAGCCGGGCCTCTCAATTGTCAGTGTCGTGCCGTACAAAAGAGGACACGGCGAGGTCCGCCGCGCGGACGGGAGGAGGTGGCTCGGTGAGCATTTCCGAGCCCTTGGACGATCCGTGGGCCGACGCCGGACCCAGTGATCGTCTGCCGGCCTCCCGTCGACGCGGTGACGGCGGCCGGGGTCGTGACGAACAGCACGACCGGGGCCGGGAGAACGCCTCCTGGGACGGCGGAGGTTCTTCCTTCGAGCGGGTGCCGCCGCAGGACCTGGACGCCGAGCAGTCGGTGCTTGGCGGCATGCTGCTGTCCAAGGACGCCATCGCCGACGTCGTCGAGATCCTCAAGGGCCACGACTTCTACAAGCCCGCGCACGAGACGATCTACCAGGCGATCCTGGACGTCTACGCCAAGGGCGAGCCGGCCGACCCGATCACCATCGCCGCCGAACTCACCAAGCGCGGCGAGATCAACAAGGTCGGCGGGGCCGCGTATCTGCACAGCCTCGTCCAGACGGTGCCGACGGCGGCCAACGCCGAGTACTACGCGGAGATCGTCCATGAGCGGGCGGTGCTGCGCCGCCTGGTCGAAGCGGGCACGCGCATCACACAGATGGGATACGCGGCCGACGGCGATGTGGACGAGATCGTCAACCGCGCCCAGGCCGAGATCTACGCCGTCACCGAGCAGCGCACCAGTGAGGACTATCTCCCGCTCGGCGACATCATGGAGGGCGCCCTCGACGAGATCGAGGCGATCGGCTCACGCAGCGGCGAGATGACCGGCGTGCCGACCGGCTTCACCGACTTCGACTCGCTGACGAACGGTCTGCACCCGGGCCAGATGATCGTCATCGCCGCCCGGCCCGCCATGGGTAAGTCGACGCTCGCCCTGGACTTCGCGCGAGCCGCCTCGATCAAGCACAACCTGCCGAGCGTCATCTTCTCCCTCGAGATGGGCCGCAACGAGATCGCGATGCGTCTGCTGTCCGCCGAGGCCCGGGTCGCCCTGCACCACATGCGGTCCGGCACGATGACCGACGAGGACTGGACCCGGCTCGCCCGCCGTATGCCGGACGTCTCGGCCGCACCGCTCTACATCGACGACTCCCCCAACCTGTCGATGATGGAGATCCGCGCCAAGTGCCGGCGCCTGAAGCAGCGCAACGACCTGAAGCTGGTCGTCATCGACTACCTCCAGCTGATGCAGTCCGGCGGCTCCAAGCGCGCCGAGAGCCGCCAGCAGGAGGTCTCGGACATGTCCCGTAACCTCAAGCTGCTCGCCAAGGAGCTGGAGATCCCCGTCATCGCGCTCTCGCAGCTCAACCGTGGTCCCGAGCAGCGCACGGACAAGAAGCCGATGGTCTCCGACCTGCGTGAGTCCGGCTCCATCGAGCAGGACGCCGACATGGTCATCCTGCTGCACCGCGAGGACGCGTACGAGAAGGAGTCCCCGCGCGCGGGCGAGGCCGACCTGATCGTGGCCAAGCACCGTAACGGCCCCACGGCCACCATCACGGTGGCCTTCCAGGGCCACTACTCCCGCTTCGTGGACATGGCCCAGACCTGATCCGAAGCTTGTAGGGCTCAGATTCCGTCAGGTTGGAAGAATGCGAGCATTTTCTGGGCGGCGTCCGACGACGTCGGCAGTTCCTGCATGTCCGCGGGCGTCCGGACGGCAGCGCTGGTGTGTTCGAACATCTCGCGTTCGTATTCATTGACGGCGGCGGGAAAGTCGTCCGGATGCGTGGCCAGCTCGAGGCCGAGCAGGGCGCCTTCGAGCAGCGCCGTGTTGGCACTCTCCCCTACCGGCGGCATCAGGCACGTTGGCAGCTCCGCCACCGCCCGGCCCGTGCGATCCAAGGAAATCGGACGGCGATGTCGAGAACCCGCGTCCGGCTCCGTCCCCGGGGTGAACGCGACCACAATGGGTCGCACGAGTACCGAGGAGAACCACGATGGCCAAGTACCTGCTGCTGAAGCATTACCGCGGCGCCCCGGCTTCGGTCAACGACGTGCCGATGGAACAGTGGACGCCGGAGGAGATCTCGGCCCACGTGCAGTACATGCGCGACTTCGCGGCCCGCCTCGAGCAGACCGGTGAGTTCGTCGACAGCCAGGCGCTCGCCCCCGAGGGGACCTTCGTCCGGTACGACGGTGAGGGGCGCCCGCCGGTCACCGACGGCCCGTTCGCCGAGACCAAGGACCTCATCGCCGGCTGGATGGTGATCGACGCCGACAGCTACGAGCGCGCCATCGAGCTGGCCGGGGAACTGTCGGCCGCCCCTGGCGCGGGCGGGAAGCCGATCCACGAGTGGCTCGAGGTGCGCCCGTTCCTGGCCGGGCACTGCACCGTCATGGAGTGACCTGATCGATGGACGAGGTCCTGCTCCGGAGCCTCACGCCGAGCGTGCTCGCCATCCTCGTCCGCCGCGGAGCCGACTTCGCGGCGGCCGAGGACGCCGTGCAGGACGCGCTCGTCGAGGCACTCCGCGTCTGGCCGGCCGACCCTCCGCGGGATGCGAAGGGCTGGCTGGTCACCGTGGCCTGGCGCCGGTACCTCGACGCGATGCGAGCCGACGCCGCCCGCCGCCGGCGTGAGGACCGCGTCGAGGAGGAGCCGGCGGCCGGGCCCGCGTCCGCGGTGGACGACACGCTCCAGCTCTACTTTCTGTGCGCCCACCCGTCGCTGACGCCGTCGTCCGCCGTCGCGCTCACGCTGCGCGCTGTCGGCGGGCTGACCACCCGCCAGATCGCCCAGGCCTACCTGGTGCCCGAGGCGACCATGGCGCAACGCATCAGCCGGGCCAAGCGCACCGTCTCCGACGTGCGATTCGATCAGCCCGGCGATGTCGCCACCGTGCTGCGCGTCCTCTACCTGGTCTTCAACGAGGGCTACTCCGGCGATGTCGACCTCGCCGCCGAGGCCATCCGGCTCACCCGGCAGCTCGCGGCCGCCGTCGACCACCCCGAGGCGGCGGGGCTGCTCGCCCTGATGCTGCTCCACCACGCTCGGCGTGCCGCCCGGACCGCGTCCGACGGCAGCCTGGTGCCGCTCGCCGAGCAGGACCGCGGCCGGTGGGACACCGCGTTGATCGCCGAGGGCATCGGGATCCTCCAGGCGGCCCTCGCCCGTGACCGGCTGGGCGAGTTCCAGGCCCAGGCCGCCATCGCGGCACTCCACGCTGACGCGCCCACCGCCCAGGAGACCGACTGGGTGCAGATCGTCGAGTGGTACGACGAGCTCACGCGCCTGACCGACAGCCCGGTCGTCCGGCTCAACCGCGCGGTCGCCGTCGGGGAGGCCGACGGACCACGCGCCGGCCTGGCGGCGCTCGCGGCGCTGGACGCCTCACTGCCTCGCCACACCGCGGTGGCGGCGTATCTCCATGAGCGCGACGGTGACCTGGCCACGGCGGCACGGCTGTACGCCGAGGCGGCCCACAAGGCCCCCAACCTCGCCGAGCGCGACCACCTGACGCGCCAGGCCGCCCGGCTCAACGCCCGCCGATGTCGCTGACGGGTCGCGCTCGAATCGGTCGCTGTCGGCCGACGGGCCCGCTGACGTCACCTACTGGGGCCGATACGCGGACGCGCAGTTCGGCGGCGAGCGGATCGCGCAGCACGGCTGCGCTGGACCGCACGGATGGCTCGACCTCCCGGTGGCCGAGGCGGCCGCTCCTGTCACTGGGCTGACTGCCTGGCGAGGCGGCCTGGGTGATCAGTCGATCAAGCACCGCGGTGAACGCGATGGCGGCCGGGTGTGTCCGGTCCCGCTCGAAGCCGACGAGGTGGACGAGACGGTGATGCAATGGACCATCCCGCCCCACGACATCGGACGGCTTCCGCCCGCACAAATGAACTCGACGTCCGCCGTCACAGCAGATGGACTGGGCGCATGACGTCATCTCAGGAAGAGCTGCTCCCCGGAACGCGCCGCGCCCTGCTGCGCCGGATCGCCGTGGCCCAGGCCGAAGGGCGGGCGCCCTCGCTGGTCGCGGCCGTGGTGCGGGGCGGACAGGCCGTGTGGCACGGGGCGCGGACCTCGGTGGACGGGCACGGGCCGGACGAGACCGTGCAGTACAGGATCGGGTCCATCACCAAGACCTTCACCGCCGTCTTGGTGATGCGGCTGCGCGACGAGGGCCTGCTCGACCTCGGTGACCCGCTGGAGAAGCATCTGCCCGGCACCGGCGCGGGCGAGGCGACGATCGCCCAACTGCTCGCGCATACCGCTGGCTTGGCGGCCGAGTCGCCCGCGCCCTGGTGGGAGCGGACCCCGGGCACCCTGCGCCCGGAGCTCAGCGATGTACTTGGCGAGCAGCCCCTGCTGCACCCCGTCGGCCGACGGCACCACTACTCCAACCCCGGCTATACGGTGCTCGGCGCACTGGTGGAGGAGCTGCGAGGCGCTCCCTGGGAGGAGGTGCTGCGCGGCGAGATCCTCGAGCCGCTCGGGCTGCACCGTACGAGCACGCAGCCGCAGGCTCCGCATGCCGGGGGATGGGCCGTGCATCCATGGGCGGACGCGATGCTGCCGGAGCCACTGGAGGACCTGGGCAGGATGGCACCGGCCGGTCAGCTGTGGTCTACCACGGGGGACCTGGCGCGGTTCGCCGCATTTCTGGCCGCGGGTGACGACCGGGTGCTGAGCGCGGAGTCGGTGCGGGAGATGCGCACACCTGCGGCGCCGGCCGAGGCGGCGGACGTGCTGGACGGGGCCGCGTACGGGCTCGGTCTGCAGATTCAGCTCCGTGACGGCCGGCTCCTGGTCGGCCACTCCGGTTCGCTGCCGGGCTTCCTGGCGAACCTCACCCTCAGCGTCGAGGACGACGTGGCCGCCGTGCTGCTTGCCAACTGCACCAGTGGACCGCTGCTGGGAGCGGTGGGCGCCGATCTGGTGCGGATCGTGGCCGAGGCGGAGCCGCGGATCCCGGAGCCCTGGCGCCCGCTGCGCGAGGTCGACCCATCGGTCCTGGAGCTGGCGGGACAGTGGTACTGGGGGACCAATGGATACGGTCTTCGGGTGAATGCCGACGGCCTTCTCACGCTCGGTCCGCTCACCGGAAGCGGCCGGCGTTCCCGCTTCCGCTCCAACGGTGACGGCACCTGGACGGGACTGGAGGGCTACTTCGCCGGAGAGCTTCTGCGGCCGGTACGACGCACGGACGGACCCCTGAGTCATCTCGATCTCGGCTCGTTCGTGTTCACACGGCAGCCGTACGACCCGGAGGCGTCGGTCCCCGGCGGTGTGGACCCCGAGGGGTGGAGGGGGATCGGTTAGACCTCCACGGCACAGGGGGTGTGTTTCACGTGAAACACACCCCCTGTGGTGCTCCTGGCTCGGCGGCACTGTCAGAGCGGCAGTTTGAAGCCCTCGTGCGTGGCGCTGAAACCGAGCCGTTCGTAGAAGCGATGGGCGTCGGTGCGTGTCTTGTCGGACGTCAGTTGCACCATCCGGCACTCCAGTCGACGGGCGGTGTCGATGGCCCACTCGATCAATAGGCTGCCCAGCCCACTGCCCCGTTCATCCGCGTGGATGCGGACGGCCTCGATGAGCGCGCGGGTGGCTCCCTTGTGGGAGAGCCCCGGAATGATCGTGAGCTGGAGCGTCCCGATCACCCGGCCGTCGCGAACGGCGACGACGAGATGCTGGTTCGGGTCGGTCTCCAGGCGTCCCAGAGCGGCCCGGTACGGGGTCATGTCGTCGGGGGACTCGCGCTGGGCACCGAGCGGATCGTCGGCGAGCATCGCGACGATCGCGGGAAGGTCGGCTGCGGTCGCATGCCGTATTTCAAGATCTCCCATGCGTGCACCCTATGCCGGTACGTTCAGCGACTCCACGACCCGTACCAGCGGGGCCAGTTCGGGGTTCCTGGCGGCCTCGTCCAGAGCCTCGCGCAGGGCGGCGTCATTGGTGGGGCGGGCCTCTTCCAGCAGTCGCAGGCCCGCCTCGGTGACGTTGGTGTAGATGCCGCGCCGGTCGGTGGGGCACAGGTAGCGCTCCAGCAGGCCGCGGTCCTCAAGCCGGGTCACCAGGCGTGTGGTGGCGCTCTGGCTGAGGACGACCGCGTCGGCGACCTGCTTCATCTGCAGATGGCCCCCTTCGCCGTCGTGCTGGCGGCTCAGTACATCGAGCAGCGAGTACTCGCGCACGCTCAGGTCGTGCTTCGCCTGTAGGGCGCGCTCGATGTGCCCCTCGATTCTTCCGTGCAGGGCAGAGAGGGCGCACCAGCCCTGTGCGAGAGCAGTGAGCGCGGGGTCCGTCGCTGTCATTGGTGTTCTCCTCCGTCCCGGAGCGGCTGCGTCAAGGGTAGAGCAAGTCCGCAATAGTGCGCGGTTGCATTTAGCCCGCGTCTGCAACTATTGTGAACGCACGCAAAGCGCACATGCAATCGTCTGGAAGGTGTACCCCTCCATGCCTCTCGCGCTCCTGGCCCTCGCGATCGGGGCCTTCGGAATCGGAACGACCGAATTCGTGATCATGGGCTTGCTGCCCGAGGTCGCGAGCGACTTCGGGGTCTCCATCCCCACGGCGGGCCTGCTCGTGACGGGCTACGCGCTCGGCGTGGTCATCGGTGCCCCGCTGATGACCGTGCTCGGCACCAAGGTCTCGCGCAAACGCATGCTGATGCTGCTGATGGGCCTCTTCATCGCCGGAAACCTGCTCTCGGCGGTTGCGCCCACCTTTGCGATCATGCTGATCGGACGCGTGGTGGCCTCGCTCGCGCACGGCGCCTTCTTCGGTATCGGCTCCGTCGTGGCGGCCGAGCTGGTGGCGCCCCACAAGAAGGCCGGCGCCATCGCCATGATGTTCACCGGTCTGACCGTCGCCAATGTCATTGGCGTCCCGCTGGGCACGCTCATCGGCCAGCACGTCGGCTGGCGCGTCACGTTCGGCATCGTCGCCGCCCTGGGGGTCGTCGGCCTCGCCGGCATCGCCAGGCTGGTGCCCGAGATGCCGCGGCCCGAGGGTGTGCACCTGCGCCACGAGCTGGCCGCCTTCAAGAACGCCCAGGTCCTGCTCGCCATGGCGATGACTGTCCTCGGCTTCGGCGGCGTCTTCGCGGCCATCACCTACATCGCCCCGATGATGACCCACATCGCGGGCTTCGCCGACGGCTCGGTGACCTGGCTGCTGGTCCTGTTCGGCCTCGGCATGGTCGGCGGCAACCTCATCGGCGGCAAGTTCGCCGACCGTGCCCTGATGCCGATGCTGTACGTCTCGCTGGGCGCCCTGGCCCTCGTCCTGGCGCTCTTCACGCTCACCGCGCACAACAAGATCGCGGCAGCCGTGACCATCGCCCTGATCGGCGCCCTGGGCTTCGCGACCGTACCGCCGCTGCAGAAGCGCGTGCTCGACCAGGCGCACGGTGCGCCGACCCTGGCGTCGGCCGTGAACATCGGCGCCTTCAACCTGGGCAACGCGCTGTCCGCCTGGCTCGGCGGCATCGTGATCGCCGCCGGCTTCGGCTACACGGCTCCGAACTGGGTCGGCGCCGCCCTCGCCGCGGCGGCCCTGGTCCTCGCCGTCCTGTCGGCGGCGCTGGAGCGCCGCGACGGCGCCCGCAGCACCCTGGTCGCCGCCGGGACGTCCGCCGGCCGGCAGACGCCGGTGCACCGCTGAGTCCCATGCACCACTGGGCACCGCACCCGAATCCCCAAGACCTCCGTGCCGGGGCTCTCAGCCCCGGTACGGCAAACACCCCCGCCGTGCTACACCCGAGGAGAAAGTTTCCATGAGCACCACCGCCGTCGCCCCGCTGTCCATCGAGGACGCCGAACTGCTCGTCGCCACGGCCCGACGCGCGGCCGAGGAGGCCGGGGCCACCGTCAGCGTCACCGTCCTGGACGCGGGCGGCCATCTGCTCGCCTTCCGCCGGGACGACCGGGCCGTGCTGATCTCCGGCGAGACCAGCACCCGCAAGGCCTACACGGCACTCCAGCTGAACACCCCCACCGCCGACCTGGTCGACGCCGTGCAGCCGGGCGGCCTCTTCCACACGCTGCCCACGGCCCTGGACCGACCCCTGCTGTTCATCGCGGGCGGAGTGCCCGTCCACCGGGACGGCCGTCTGATCGGCGCGATCGGCGTCGGCGGGGGTGCGCCGGAGCAGGACCACGGCTTCGCCACCGCGGCCGTGCGGGCGCTCGCCTGAGCCAGGCCCCCCACAGGGACAACGCCGGTCCCGCCGCACGACGCGGTGGGACCGGCGTTCGTCGTACGACTGCTCAGCCCGCGGCCACCGTCAGCGGTGCGAACCGGCGGGTCCAGTCCCCCGGAAGATCCGTGATGCCGTACGTCATTACGGCGTTGAAGGCCACGGAGGCGAGCCCCCGCGCCTTCACCCAGGTCAGCAGACCCTCATGGCGCACATCGATGTCGGTGCGCAGGGGACGGTCCGTATGGGCCGCCAGCGAACTGATCAGAGCCTTGGCCGTCTCCGCGTCCTGGGCCACCAGGGGACCGACGACATGGGTGTCCATGTTGGGCCAAGCGGCCGCGTAGCCGATGATCCGGCCGTCCTCCTCGGCCACCCGCAACTGGTCGGCGAAGGCCGGCAGCCGGGTGATCAGGGGAGTGCGGTCGGCGCCGAACACCTCCTCGTCGAGACGCAGGATCGCGGGCAGATCCTCAGCGGCGGCGGCACGGGTGAACACGCCCGATTCCGGCTCGCCGGGAATGAAGCGGCCCCTCAGCATCTCCGCCCGTCCCGTCACCTTGAAGCCCAGTTCCTCGTACAGGGGGCGGCCGTTGGGTGTGGCGTGCAGGGTGAGGGGAGTGGTCCCCATGGTCGACACGACATGGCGCATCAGGCGGCGCCCGACTCCCTGACGGGCATGGCGTCCGGCCACCAGGACCATGCCGACGGCCCCGAGATCCGGGCGCCCCCACGGGCCGTACTCCGTGACGACGCATGCGGCGACGAGACCTCCCTCTGGGTCGTCGATGCCGAAGCCCTTTCCGGCGGTGAGCAGGAATCCCCACTTGTGTTCCTCGCGTGGCCACCCCCGGTCCTCGGACAAGTCGGCGCAGGCGGTGAGATCACGAAGCGTCAGACGGCGGATGGGCAGAGCGGCGAGGGAAGGAGTCGACACGCAGGTCAGGCTGTCCGACCGGCACCCCCGACGTCCACCCGTTTCCACACGGGCACACGTGCTTTTGGTCATGTCGTGGCCCAATGCACAGCCTGTGGACAGCGGCAAGCGTTTCACGTGAAACATCGGCAGCCGGTTAGCTTCGGAGGCCATGACGAGACTTCATCTCTTCGATCTTGACGGCACATTGCTGCACGGCAGTACGGCTCCCGTGGAGATTTCCCGCCAGTTGGGGCTGGAAGCGGAGGCCGTGGCGCTGGACCAGGCGATCGCGGCGGGCCGGATCGGTCCGCCGGAGTATGCGGCACAGATATACGATCTGTGGTCCGGTCTGACCGAGGCGCATGTGAGCGCCGCATTCGAGGCGGCTCCCTGGCTGGACCGCATCCGTGAGGTCTGGGCAGAGATCAGAGACGCGGGCGAATACTGCGCGGTGGTGTCGCTCTCGCCGTCCTTCTTCGTGGAACGCCTTCTTGACTGGGGTGCTCACGCGGCGCATGGATCCCGCTTCCCGGCCGTTCCGTTCACCGAGCCCGTGGATCCGTCCGGGGTGCTCAGTGCCGCGGCCAAGGTGGCCATCGCAGACCGGCTCTGCGAGGAGTTCGGCGTGGCCCGGGCGGGCTGTGTGGCGTACGGCGACTCGATGTCGGACAAGGACCTGTTTGCTGTCGTACCGGTTTCCGTGGCGGTCAATGCGGACGCCCATCTGGCAGGGCTCGCAACGCACTCCTACACGGGGCAGGATCTGTGGGATGCCTATGAATTGGTTCGACCTGCCCGGTAGTTGTCGGACTTCGTGGTTCGTACTCTTGCCCGATTCGTGAGGAAGCAGGGGGGGACTTGTGTGTGCGGCGACGGCCGGTAGGGTCGACTCCGGTTCACGTCCGGGATGGAGTCCACAGGTCCCGTGCGGGCCGAGAGCAAAGGGCAAGCAGCTTAACGGGACAAAGGGCGCGAGATCCACGTTTCCGGGTATGTGACCGCGGCAGCCGATCGGGATGCAACGCTGCGGGGTGCTACGGCTGGCCGCCCGCCGGGGGAAAGCATGCACCTTCTCCTTCTCCAAGAGGAGGAGGTGCGCAGACCGACCGCAAGACGTTCGAGGCGAGGCACACCATGGACGCTCCGACCACCACGTCGGGGGAGAACGGCACGCCGGGCGGAGGCGGCTGGTTCACTCCGCTCACGGCATCGTCGGCACCCCCGCCGGACAGCCCCGAGCCCATTCCGGCTCAGCGGCCGGCGCCGGCCGTCCAGGAGGGATCCCCGGACGCCATCCTCATACGCCGCACGATGGCTGAGATAGCACCGATCGCCGACAAGGTCACCTCTTACTTCTATGCGTTGCTGTTCGTCCGCCACCCCGAGCTGCGGGCGCTGTTCCCGGCCGCGATGGACCTCCAGCGGGAGCGTCTGCTGAAGGCGTTGCTCACTGCGGCCGAGCATCTGGACAACACATCGGTCCTCGTCGACTACCTGCAGAGCCTGGGCCGTGGACACCGCAAGTACGGGACGCGCGCCGAGCACTATCCGGCCGTTGGGGAATGCCTGATCGGCGCGTTGAGCAGGTACGCCGCCACCGTCTGGAGCCCGGAGGCCGAGGCGGCCTGGGTGCGGGCGTACACGACGATCTCCCAGATCATGATCGACGCCGCGGCGGCGGACGAACTGCGTTCTCCGGCCTGGTGGTACGCCCAGATCGTCTCCCACGACCTCAGAACCCCCGACGTCGCGGTCCTCACCGTCCGCCCCGACCAGCCCTATCCTTTCCTCGCAGGCCAGTACACGAGCGTGGAGACGCCCTGGTGGCCACGGGTGTGGCGGCACTACTCGTTCGCGTCCGCGCCGCGCTCGGACGGTCTGCTGACGTTCCACGTGAAGGCCGTACCGGCCGGCTGGGTCTCCAATGCGCTGGTGCACCGCGCCCGGCCCGGAGACGTCATACGCCTCGGGCCGCCGACCGGCTCCATGACCGTCGACCATACGACCAACAGCGGACTGCTCTGTCTGGGCGGCGGCACCGGCATAGCGCCCATCAAGGCTCTGGTCGAGGACGTCGCCGAGCGTGGAGAGCGTCGGCCCGTCGAGGTGTTCTACGGCGCCCGCACCGACCACGACCTCTACGACATCGACACCATGCTGCGGCTCCAACAGAGCCATCCCTGGCTGTCGGTCCGGGCGGTCATCGATCAGCGGGCCCACATCCAGCTCCCCGATGCCGTGCGCGACTATGGCCCCTGGAACGAGTACGACGCCTATCTCTCGGGCCCGCCCGGAATGATCCGCAGCAGCATCGACGCACTCCGCGACATCGGTGTTCCATCGAGCCGCATACGGCATGACTCGGTGGAGGAGCTGCTCGTCGTCGGGAACTGAGCGCTCTAACCGAGGTCGGGAGCGTGCATGGCGCGCACCCCCTCGATGTTGCCGTCGAGATAGTGGCGCAGTGACAGCGGGACCAGGTGGACGGAGGCGATGCCGACGCGGGTGAACGGGACGCGGACGATCTCGTACTCGCCGGCCGGCTCGTCCACTTCGGGCCCGTGCCGCAGGGCCGGGTCCATGGACTCCAGCCGGCAGACGAAGAAGTGCTGCACCTTCACACCGGTCGCGCCGCCGTCCTCACCGATGTGCTCGACGGTGTCCACGAAGCACGGCACCACATCGGTGATCTTGGCGCCGAGTTCCTCTGACACCTCCCGGTGCAGGGCATCCACGACGGTCGGGTCCCCGGGCTCGACCCCGCCACCGGGAGTGACCCAGTAGGGATCGACACCAGGCTTGGTGCGCTTGATCAGGATCAGGTCGTCACCGTCGAGAAGAACGGCACGGGCGGTGCGCTTGACCACGGGTCGGACGGTCATGGGAGAAATGTGGCCCGGCTGGTTCCACGTGAAACATCGCAAAGAGTCACCTTGCCATCACTCTGCGTTGATGTTGTGCCGGAGGACCTCAGCACCAGGTCGTGGCCGCCCGCTGAAGCCACTCGTGGGCCCGCGCGATATGGGGCATGGCGAGGGTGCCGGTGCGCACCACCAGGAAATACGTGCGCAGCGGCGGCACCGCCGGATCGTGCAGCGTCGCGATCGTGCCGTCGTCGAGGGCCGCGGCACACAGATAGCGGGGCAGCACGGCGAGCCCCGCACCGGCGATGGTGCATGCGAGCACCGCGCGTAGATCCGGGACGATGACCGTGCCCGAGGCGGCCGGACGGGAATCGAAGACGGAGGCCCAGTAGCGCGAGACGAAGGGCAGCGACTCGTGGACCTCCACGACGGGGAGATCCTCCAGCGCGGGTGCCCCCTTCAGCCGCAGCGCCTCCGCACCGATCCGCTCGACCCAGCGAGGCGCGGCGACCAGTACGTGTTCCTCGTCGCAGAGCGGAGTCGCGGTCAGCAGGGCGCCGCGCGGACGGGCTGTACTGATGGCCAGATCATGGTGTCCGGAGGCCAGTCCCTCCAGTGTTTCCTCCGCCGTGCCGAAGGAGGCGCGGAGCGCGAATCCCTGGCCGTCGTCGCCGGTCAGCTCCGTCAGGGCCGGCAGGGCGCGTTCGGCGGTGAACTCGGGCGGGCCGGCGAGGTGCAGGGTTCTGAGCGAGGACTCGTCGTCCAGGCCGCTCTCGGCTATCTCCACCAGGGCATCGAGATGGGGAGCGGCCTTGTGGGCGAGTTCGTCGCCGATGGTCGTCGGGGTCACCCCGCGTGCCTGGCGGAGGAAGAGAGGCTTGCCGAGCTGCCGTTCCAGCGTGCGGATCTGCGAGGTGACGGCAGGCTGGGAGAGGCCGAGCAGAGCGGCGGCGCGAGTGAAGGAGCCAGCCCGGTGCACAGTGACGAAGGTGCGCAGCAAGGCCAGGTCCATGGCGTGCACTCCCCTATCCCTGCCTCCTCCGGCCCCCGGGCAGGCCCCAACTATAAATAAGTCGATAGGTCTCTGTCGCTAGCGTGATTGGACACTGACGGAGAGTCAACTAGCCTTGTTCGCGCGGTTCTTCGCGCGCAGGAACCGAAGACGGTCCGAGCCACGAGGGGGGAGGCTCGGACCGTCGCGCACCGTCGGCCGGACGGCCACCAGCTCACTCGGCGGACTCGTCCAGGGCCCGCAGCAGGTCGGCGATCAGGTCCTCGGGGTCCTCGGCGCCGACGGACATACGGATGAAGCCTTCCGGTACCGCGTCCCCGCCCCAGCGGCGACGGCGCTCGGCCGTGGAACGCACACCGCCGAAGCTCGTGGCGTCCTCCACCAGGCGCAGGGCGTCGAGGAAACGCTCTGCACGCGCGCGCGTGGGCAGCGTGAAGGAGACCACGCAGCCGTAGCGGCGCATCTGCTGCGCGGCGGTCTTGTGCGAGGGGTCGTCGGGCAGTCCGGGATAGCGCAGGCCGGACACCTCGGGCCGCTGCTTCAGCGCCTCGGCGACCGCGAGGGCGGTGGCGTTCTGCCGGTCGACGCGCAGCTGGAGCGTGGCGATGGACCGGTGCGCGAGCCAGGCCTCCATGGGGCCGGAGATCGCGCCGACGATCTTGCGCCAGCGCCGTACGGCGGCCATGGCCTCCGCGTCGCGGCCGGCGACATAGCCCAGCAGCACGTCACCGTGGCCGGTGAGCTGCTTGGTGCCGCTGGCCACGGAGAAGTCGGCGCCCAGCTCCAGCGGGCGCTGCCCGAGCGGGGTGGCGAGGGTGTTGTCGACGGCCACCAGCGTGCCCTGCGCATGGGCCGCCGCCGCCAGCCGCCGGATGTCGCACACGTCGAGCCCCGGGTTCGACGGGGACTCGATCCACAGCAGTCGGGCGCCCTCGAGCACCTCCAGCTGGGCATCGCCACCGGTGGGGGCGGTGCGTACCTCGACGCCGTACGCCTCCAGCTGGGCGCGGACCAGCGGCAGCACCTGATAGCCGTCGGAGGGCAGTACGACCGCGTCCCCGGCGCGCAGCTGGGAGAACAGCACGGAGGAGATCGCCGCCATACCGGAGGCGAAGACCAGCGTCTCGACGTCGTCCCGCCCGGGCGCCTCCAGCTCGCCGATGGCCCGCTCCAGCAGCGTCCAGGTCGGGTTCTCGTCACGGCCGTAGAGATACGTGCCCGTCGCCTCGCCGGGCAGATGGAAATGCGCCGCGAACACCGGTCCGGGCAGGGTCGGCTCGTGCTTGACCGGTTCGGGCAGTCCGGCGCGTACCGCGCGCGTGCCGTCGCCGGTACGGCCCTGGTCCTCGGGGGTGTCGCTCATGCGGCCCGTCCTTCCAGCTGCTCGCGTACGGCGGCGAGCAGACCGGCGCTCGCCGCCTCCACCATCTCGAGGCACTCCTCGAAGCCGTCCCGGTGTCCGTAGTACGGATCCGGCACGTCCAGGTCGTCACCGGCGGCGGGATCGTACGAACGCAGCAGGCGGACCTTGCGCGCGTCCTCCTCCGTCGGCGCGAGGCGACGCAGGGCCTTGAGATGACCGGCGTCGAGGGCGATCACCAGGTCGAGGCGGGAGAACCACGACGGCTGGAACTGGCGCGCGACGTGATCGCTGTCGTAGGCGTGCTCCTCGAGGACCGACACGGTCCGCGGGTCGGCGGGCTCGCCCTCGTGCCAGCCGCCGGTGCCGGCGCTGTCGACCGCCACCCGGTCCTCGAGGCCGGCCTGAGCCACGCGCGCGCGGAAGACGGACTCGGCCATCGGGGAGCGGCAGATGTTGCCGGTGCACACGAAGCAGACGCGGTAGGTCATGGTGCGCTCAGTCCTCGTCGGGCAGGACGACGTGCAGCGCCCAGGAGACGACGGAGACGATCAGGCCGCCGATGACGGCCGTCCAGAAGCCCTGTACGTGGAAACTCAGGTCGAGCTTGCCGCAGACCCAGGAGGTCAGCAGCAGCATCAGCGCGTTCACGACCAGGGTGATCAGGCCCAGGGTCAGGATGAACAGCGGGAAGGTGAGCACCTTCACGATGGGCTTGACCAGCCAGTTCACCAGGCCGAAGATCAGGGCGACGACGATCAGCGTGCCGGCCTTCTTGGCCGTGCTGTCACCCGTCAGAGTGATCTTGTCCAACAGCCACACGGCGACCGCCAGGGCGCCCGCGTTGGCGATCGTCTTGACTACGAAATTCTTCATGTGTCTGATCGTGGCAGACCGGATCGGAACTGAGCAGAGGCGAGGGCGACAGCGGCGATGAAGGCATTCCGGCTGGACGAACTGGAGGCGGAGCGCGCCGCCAACGAGGGGGCCTACCTTCAGTTCCTGCGGGAGCGGAACATGTCCGTCGGCCTGTACGCCCTCAATGCGGGCGAGCACGACCCGCAGACGCCGCACAAGCAGGACGAGGTGTACTTCGTCGTCAGCGGCCGGGCGTCCGTCACGGTGGGACTGGAGACAACCGAGGTGGCGCGGGGCAGCGTGGTGTACGTGCCGGCCGGGGTCGCGCACAAGTTCCATCACATCAGCGAGGACCTGAGGGTTCTCGTCGTCTTCTCTCCGCCCGAGGCGTGAGACCGGACCCCGGGGTTCCCTAGGGGACGGGTCAGGGGAGGACAAGGGGCGCGAGGCCCCCGCGGACCCCCTTGTCGGCCCTAGCATCGAGTGCAGAACATCAAGGCCGTGCGTGACAAGCGCGTACGAGCACTCAGACGTACGAGAAGGCAAAGGACGAGGGCGATGCGAGAGATTTTCGCGGGACTGCCGTGGTGGGTGAAGTGGGTCGCGGTGCCGGTCATCGCCCTGGTCGTCTTCGGCAGCCTGATAGCGACCGTGGTCGGGATCGTGATCGGCCTGCTGTTCAAGGCGCTGGTCTTCGTCGCCCTGGTCGGCGGACTCATCTACGTCGTGCGCAAGTTCATGTCGAACTCCTCGTCGCGCGGCGACTGGTGACCGATCCGGGGTCTGGTCTGCGGCAACGGGATCATCGGCTCCCGGCAAGGTGAACCCGTGGCTTCCCTCGGGCGAGGGAAGTTTCCCCGTGCGGCCGTCAGCATGCGGCGGCGCACGATTAGAGTCCGGAAATCCCGCGGGGTCCAGCCCCGCGGACGGCGCAGACCCCTCCGTGCTCTTCCCGGCACGGGCTGCCCCTCCCGCTCCCGGAGTGACCCTTGGCCACGGTTGACACCGCCCCGGCAGGACCGTACGCACCCCACGACCCACCGCGTTCCTGCGCCCCGCCCACCCAGCGGCCGCCTTCCATCGCGGTCCCCGAACAACCGCACCCCACCGACGTCTCCGGGCCACCGCGCCCCGCCGACGCTCCTGGCCCACCGCACCCCACGGTCGCCCACGGGTCCCCGGCCGCCGCGACGCTCATCGGATCCGTCCAGCGCGCCATGCGCCTGCTGGAGTCCGTAGCCGCACATATGTACGGCGCCCCCGCCAAACAACTCGCCCGCGAGACCGGCCTCGCCCTCCCGACGACGTACCACCTGCTGCGCACCCTGGTACACGAGGGCTATCTCCGGCGTGAGAAGGGGCTGTTCTTCCTCGGCGAGGCGGCCGAACGGCTGGGCAGCAGCGGAGCCCAGCAGAAACGTCGCAGCGCGGTGGCGGACACGCTCGCGCACTGGCGCGATTCCATCGGTGTGCCGGTGTACTACGCGATGTACCAGGACGGCGATATCGACGTCATGTGCGTCTCCGACTCCCCCGAGGCGCCGGCGGTCGAGGAATGGGCCGACTTCCGCGAGACCGGCCACGCGCACGCCATCGGGCAGTGCCTGCTCTCCCAGCTGGACGAGGACGCCCGCCGCGACCATCTCGCGCGCTACCCCGTGCAGTCCATCACGCCGTACACGGTGCGCGACAACGACGCCCTGTTGCGGCGGCTGGCCCGGATGCCGCGCATGGAGCCGGTCGTGGAGCGTCAGGAGTACGCGCTCGGGACGGTGTGCGCGGCGGTCCCGATCACGGTCGGCACCACCGTGGCCACGATGGCCATGTCGCTGCCCGTCCACCAGGCCGACCGGCTGCTGCCCGCGGCGCGCCGGCTGCAGACGGAGATCGGGCGGCATCTCGGGACGCTCACCCTCTCTATCAGTATCTGAAAACTTACTCCTTGTGATCTGCTGTGTACGTTCAGCAAGATTTGACCACGGTTAGAGGGATCAATCCCGGCCAGTCGACGTCCATATGACGGGGTAGACGATGCGCGAGTCCGTACAGGCAGAAGTCATGATGAGCTTTCTCGTGTCGGAGGAGCTCTCCTTCCGCATCCCCGTGGAGTTGCGCTACGAGACCGGTGATCCCTATGCCGTGCGGCTCACCTTCCATCTGCCCGGTGACGCCCCGGTGACCTGGGCGTTCGGACGCGAGCTGCTGATCGACGGCGTCGGTCGGCCATGCGGGGAAGGGGATGTGCACATCGCTCCCGTCGACACCGAGGTGCTGGGCGAGGTACTGATCAGGCTTCAGGTCGGCGGCGACCAGGCTCTGTTCCGCTCCTCCGCGCCGCCACTCGTGGCCTTCCTGGACCGCACGGACAAGCTCGTGCCGCTCGGCCAGGAGGGCGCGCTGGCCGACTTCGACGCCCATCTGGAAGAGGCCTTGGACCGCATCCTGGCCGAGGAACAGAGCGCCGGCTGAAGCGTTACGGCACGGGGCGCCGGATGCTGCGCCGGGCCGCGTGGAGGCATGCAGGAACGCTTCTGCGTGGGTGCGAGACTCGGCAGCTCACCGTGTCTCGCACCGGCCGCAGAGGGGGCCACTGCTCCTTGGGTCGGCCGCAGTAGGACGGGTCCGCCCCAGCCTCCCGCATGCCTCCGGCGCGCCTTACGCGCCGGTCCCGCGAGACGGCCCGGCGGACCTACCGCTTCCGGCGGCGCCCCCTGCCGCCGCGTGCCGGGAGGGGCTGTGCCCCTGACTGTGCCGGGATGCCCGGGCCGGGGCGGTCGGCCGAGACCACGAGGGCGGCGAGCGCGGTGGTGACCGGGACCGAGGCGACCAGACCGATCGAGCCCACCAGCGTGCGCACGATCTCCTCGGCCACCAACTCGCTGTTGGCCACGGTCCCGACGCTGCTCTGCGCGATCGAGAACAGCAGCAGCAACGGCAGCGCGGCACCGGCGTAGGCGAGGACGAGGGTGTTGACCACGGAGGCGATGTGGTCGCGGCCGATCCGGATGCCCGCCCGGTACAGCCCGCGCCAGCCCATCGTCGGGTTGGCCTCATGCAGCTCCCAGACGGCCGACGTCTGCGTCACGGTCACGTCGTCGAGGACGCCGAGCGAGCCGATGATGACACCGGCCAGCAGCAGACCGCTCATGTCGATCGACGGATACAGACCGTGGATCAGGCCGGTGCTGTCGTCCGTGTTGCCGGTGAGGGCGGCCCAGCCGATGAACTGCGATCCGAGGAAGCCGATCAGCAGCAGCGAGGCAAGGGTGCCGAGCACCGCCACCGAAGTGCGGGCCGACAGGCCGTGGCACATGTACAGGGCGAGCAGCATGATGGTGCTCGCCCCGACGACCGCCACGAGCAGCGGGTTCGAACCCTGGAGGATCGCGGGCAGGATGAACTGGGTCAGCACCAGGAAGCTGACGGCCAGTGCGACGAGTGCCATCACGCCACGCAGCCTGCCGACCACCACGACGGCGAGCGCGAAGATCCCCGCGAGCAGGGTCATCGGGAACTTCCGGTTCACATCGGTCACCGAGTACTGCAGGTCCTTCGGTGCCGAGGGCTCGTACGCAGCCACCACCTGCTCGCCCTGGTGCAGTTGCCGGCTCTGGTCCGGCTGCACGATCTCGATGAACGTACGGCCCCGGTCCTTACCGGTGTCGACCCGGACGGTCGCCTTCTTGCAGCTTCCCTTCGCCCCCTGATCCGCCGAGGTGCCCGAGGCGGTGGAGGTGTCAGCGGTAAGGGCGCCACCGGCGGCGTTCACCGACTTGCAGCTCACCTCGACGACCCTGGTGACCGTGGCCTGTTGGGTCTCCCGGTCGAAGCCGACGCCGCTGCGTTTGTGGGGTGGGGCTCCCCCGGGCCAGAGCACCACCAGTCCGACGACGACCGCCACGGTGAAGGGGACCAGGATCGCGGCGATGACCTTGCGCAGGTGCTTGGAGACGGGGGCGGCGGGCCCATGGCTGTGGCTGTGACCGTGTCCATGGCCATGGTCCTGCTCGTGGTCGTGCTCACGACCGTGCCCATGGTCCTGCCTGTGGCCGTGACCGTGTGCCTGCCGGTGGCCATGACCACGACCGTCGTCGCGGCTGCCCTCCCGCTCGGAGGCGCGGTCGTCACCCTGCCCTGAGCCCGGTGAGCGGTGCGGCTCGGGCGGCCGATATGGGTACTGCTGCATCCTGGTCACCGCCCGATCATCGCAACACCGGCAGGGGCCCACTGTTCACCGCGCCACATATGACGCTAGCGTGGAGGCACCTTTGCACACGCGGGAGCTCGGAGCACCGGGCTGAGAGGGCGCTGACCTCCGTACGCGCGATGTTTCACGTGGAACAAGCGATGTTCCGCGCGGAATGCCGCCAGACGGAAACCGCTGCGTCGACCGCCGAACCTGTTACCGGGTAATGCCGGCGTAGGGAGTAGGTCTCATGACCAACAAGGACGCACGCACGCCTGCCTCCGTCCAGGACGAGAAGTCCCAGGAGGCCGGGAAGTCCATCGGATGGCACAAGGCGTACGTCGAGGGTTCGCGCCCCGACCTGCGCGTGCCGGTCCGTCAGGTGCACCTCACCAACGGGCAGTCGGTCACGCTGTACGACACGTCGGGCCCGTACACCGATCCGCTCGTCGACACCGATGTCCGCAGGGGCCTGCCGCCGTTGCGGGAGAACTGGATCATCGCCCGCGGTGACACCGAGGAGTACGCGGGCCGTCCCGTCCGTCCCGAGGACGACGGGATCAAGCACACCTCGCCGCGCGGCGGGCTGCGCAACCTGGACGCGGTCTTCCCCGGACGGCCGCGCCAGCCGCGCCGGGGCCGCGGCGGCGAGGCGGTGACGCAGCTCGCGTACGCCCGCCGCGGTGAGATCACTCCGGAGATGGAGTACGTGGCAATCCGGGAGAACGTTTCCCCGGAGGTGGTCCGCGAGGAGATCGCGGCGGGTCGGGCGGTGCTGCCGGCCAACGTCAACCACCCGGAGATCGAGCCGATGATCATCGGCAAGCGGTTTCTGGTGAAGGTCAACGCCAACATCGGCAACTCGGCGGTGACCTCCTCCATCGAGGAGGAGGTGGAGAAGATGACCTGGGCGACCCGCTGGGGCGCCGACACGGTCATGGACCTGTCCACCGGCCGCAACATCCACACCACCCGCGAGTGGGTGCTGCGCAACTCCCCCGTCCCCATCGGCACGGTGCCGCTCTACCAGGCCCTGGAGAAGGTCGACGGCAAGGCCGAGGAACTGACCTGGGAGATCTACAAGGACACGGTCATCGAGCAGGCCGAGCAGGGCGTGGACTACATGACCGTCCACGCGGGCGTCCGTCTGCCGTACGTGCCGCTCACCGCCAACCGCAAGACGGGAATCGTCTCGCGCGGCGGCTCGATCATGGCCGCGTGGTGCCTGGCGCACCACAAGGAGTCGTTCCTGTACGAGAACTTCGAGGAGCTCTGCGAGATCCTCGCCGCCTACGACGTCACGTACTCGCTGGGCGACGGCCTCCGGCCGGGGTCGATCGCGGACGCCAACGACGAGGCGCAGTTCGCGGAGCTGAAGACGCTCGGGGAACTCAACCGGATCGCCAGGCGTTTCAACGTACAGACGATGATCGAGGGCCCGGGACACGTCCCGATGCACAAGATCAAGGAGAACATCGACCTTCAGCAGGAGATCTGCGATGAAGCTCCGTTCTATACGCTCGGCCCGCTGACCACGGACATCGCGCCGGCGTACGACCACATCACCTCCGGCATCGGCGCCGCGATGATCGCCTGGTGGGGCACCGCGATGCTCTGCTACGTCACGCCCAAGGAGCACCTGGGCCTGCCCAACCGTGACGACGTCAAGACCGGCGTCATCACCTACAAGATCGCCGCGCATGCGGCCGACCTGGCCAAGGGGCACCCGGGCGCCCAGGAGTGGGACGACGCACTGTCCGACGCCCGCTTCGAGTTCCGGTGGGAGGACCAGTTCAACCTCGCGCTGGACCCGGACACGGCACGGGAGTTCCACGACGAGACCCTGCCGGCCGAGCCGGCCAAGACGGCCCACTTCTGCTCGATGTGCGGGCCGAAGTTCTGCTCCATGAAGATCTCCCAGGACATCCGCCGTCAACACGGCGGCAGCCAGGACGAGATCGAGGAGGGCATGGCCCAGAAGTCGAGGGAGTTCGCGGCGGCGGGTAACCGGGTGTACCTGCCGATCGCGGACTGAGGGCCAGGCGCAGACGGTCCGCGTTTCCGAGCCGCCGCCAGGCGTCACGTGAGGCGCGGACCCTGCCGGCGTCGGTCAAGGGCACCACGGAGGCACACCGGTGGGCCGCCCGGTCGGGCCCACGTCGGTCGGGGCGCGAGCCGTGTCCGGGCTGCCGGTGGGGTTACTCGGGCTGGTGCTCCGGGCCGCCGAAGTCGGGGCTCGTGTAGTCCGGGCTGGTGAAGCTCGGCCGGCCCGACTGGGTGCCGTCGTCGGGGCTGCTGAAACCGGGGCGGTCGTACCCCAGACGGGGCATACGGCCGCGCGGGGCGGGCGGGGTCGTGCGGTGCACGGGGGCGGCCGGTCGGGGCTCGGCGAGCGCCTCCGTGAGGAACGGCAGGATGCCGCGCTGCAGCAGGGCGTCCCGCCAGGCCTCTCTGGCGCTGTCCAGTTCCCGGTGCGCCGCGTCCAGTGCCTGGGCCTGTGGCGAGTTGCCATTGCGCAGGGCGGTGAGGAGCAGGCCGACGGCGGCGACGAGGACCGTGGCCGCGGTGACCGCGCCGAACACCCAGCCGGCGGTGAGCATGGTCTGGGCGAAGGCCTGTCCGGGGCTCAGTGTCTTCAGGATGTAGCCGACGAGCAGGAAGATCACCGCGGCGGTTCCGGAGAGGACGGGAGCCAGTACGGCGATGACTGCGACGGCGCCCGCGCCGGTGCTCTCTGCCGCCTCGCCCAAGGTGGTGACGAGCTCGGTGGTGGCCGAACTCCGGTCCGCGGGAGCGGAGTCACCGGTGGTCGAGGGGGTCATCGCCGGCTGACGCAGTTCCTGGCGGATCTTCACATAGTGCTGGTATTCGGCCGCGGCGGCGGCCGTTATCAGTGCGGTGGCGTCGAGCGCCATGGTGCGCAGTTGTTCGGGATTGAGCCGCTGTCCGACAGCGGCCAGTTCCGGTCGCTGTGGTGCGGAGCGCAGCGCCTCATCGAGGAGCCGCTCGAATTCCTGGCGGTCCTCGCTCTGCAGGTGCTGCGGAACGCTGTTCATGTGCATCCCCCGATGCTCCGTAGGGCTTGGGGCTCGCACGCCGGCGAGCCGTCGGGCAGAAACGGAGGGGAGCCTGCTACGGATAAGCCGATGGTAGAGCCGTGACGGCACACGGTGACAGGGGGTTGCCGGAAATTGCCCTCCGGCCTGTGAGTACTCCGCCGGGGCAGTCGGCCCGCCGAACGGTCAGGTGGTCAGGGGGAGTTGCCGGACCAGTAGCTTTCCGGCCATGGTCACCCCGCCGTCCATCGCGATGGCGAGCCCGTCGGCGTAGACGTGCGGGCCCTCCACGACCGGGCCGGTGCCGTCCTCGCCGTCCTCGGAGCCGACCTCGCCGAGGAGGTAGGGAATCGGGCTGTGCCCGTGAACGATGCGGGCGCCGCCGTACGTATCGAGCAGGGAGCGCACGGCGTCGGCGCCGCCCTCGTCGCGGAAGGAGAAGCGCTTGGTGAACTTGCGGAACAGATCCCAGCACTCGTCCGCGTCGTTGCGGGTGAGGGTCTCGCGGACGGTGTCATTGACCGCCTCGATGGAGTCGCCGTAGTCGAGGTAGGCGGTGGTGTCCGAGTGCACGAGCAGATAGCCGTCGACCTCCTCGACGGCGTCCAGGCGGGCCATCCACTGCAGATGGTGGTCCTGTAGGCGGTCCATGTCCGTCTTCTGGCCGCCGTTGAGCAGCCAGGCCGCCTGGAAGGTGGCGGTGCCCGCGCCGGAGTTGACGGGGGTGTCGCCGAACCGCTTGGCGCCGAGCAGCAGCAGCTCGTGGTTGCCCATGAGGGCCTTGCAGTAGCCGCCGGCCGCCGCGGCCTCGGCGGACAGCCGCATCACGAGGTCGATGACGCCGATGCCGTCGGGTCCGCGGTCGGTGAAGTCACCGAGGAACCACAGCCGGGTGGTGCCGGCGCACCACTGGCCGGAGGCGTCGATCAGCCCCTGCTCCTGCAGTGCGGCCATCAGTTCGTCGAGGTACCCGTGGACGTCCCCGACGACGAACAGCGGTCCGGGCCCGGTCGCGGGCTGCGGGGCCGGGGCCGCGGGTGCCGTCTCGACGGAGACCTGGACCGTCTTCGTGCGGTCGATGACCGGGAGGTCGCGCTGGGTGGGTGTGTAGTCGTCGGGGTACGCCTGGTCGGCGGCCGACGCGGTGTCGCCCGGGTGGGCGGTGTTGACGTACGGTCCGGTCTCGTGGACGTACGCAGGCACCCGGAAGTCGCGCAGCGTTGCCGTCCGCTCCACTTCGGGTCCCTGACCGGCCCCCTGAGTCATCAGACCCCTCCACCATCGCGCCGCATCTGCACCCCTTCGGACTGCCTGGTCGCAGCGGTCCGCGGTGTCGTGGGCCCATCATAGGAATGCGCGTCGCGCCGTGTGATGACCCAGGGGTGGTGAATCGGAACAAGACTCCAGTTCACCGCGGCTTTCGCCCCGTTTGGGCAGGTGTTCGGCCGGCTCCGCACCGGCCGAACCCCCGGCCCGCCGGTCGCCGGGCCCGCCGAGCCCCCTCGCTCGGCGGGCGCGCGTACGGGGTGAGCGCCCCGCTTTCCGGCGCTATTTCTCGTCCGGCGTCCGCGGCGGGCTGACCGTCGTGCGCGGCGGGCGCCGCTGCGAGGAGGTGCGCACGATCAGCTCGGTCGGTATCACCTGCTCGACCGGCTGGTCCGACTGCACGCCCTCGATGGCGTCGATGAGGAGCTGGACCACCGCCGTGCCGATGCGGCGGGGCTTCAGGGAGAGCGTGGTGATGGGCGGCTCGGTGCTGGCGTACACCATGGACTCGCTGCAGCACACGAGCAGCAGGTCCTCGGGGACACGCAGCCCGTAGCGCCGGGCGGCGGCCAGCAGGTCGGTGCCGTTGGGGTCGAACAGGCCGTAGACCGCGTCGGGCCGGTCGGGGCGGGCGAGCAGCCGGTCGGCGGCGACGGCGCCCGCGCACGGGTCGTGCGCCGGGTAGGCCTCGTAGACCGGGTCCTGGCCGACCCGCTCGCACCAACGCAGGTAGGCGGTGGTGGACAGGTGGGTGTACGTGTCGGTCGTCGTGCCCGTGAGCAGGCCGATGCGGCGGGCGCCGGCAGCGGCGAGGTGGTCGAGGATGCCGAGTACGGCGGCCTCGTGGTCGTTGTCGACCCAGGCGGTGACCGGCAGCGAGCCGGCCGGACGGCCGTCGGAGACGACGGGCAGGCCCTGCCGGACGAGTTCGGTCACCACCGGGTCCTGGTCGGAGGGGTCGATGACAACGGTGCCATCGAGCGCGACGTTGGACCACACGTCGTGGCGGGACGTCGCGGGCAGGATCACGAGGGCGTAGCCGCGGGCGAGCGCGGCCGAGGTGGCGGCCCGTGCCATCTCGGCGAAGTACGCGAACTCCGTGAAGGTGAAAGGTTCATCCCCGTACGTCGTCACGGTCAGGCCGATCAGGCCCGACTTGCCGGTACGAAGGGTGCGGGCGGCGGCGGAGGGACGGTATCCCAGCCGGTCGGCGACCTCGCGGACATGGCGCCGGGTGGCATCCGGGAGCCGGCCCTTGCCGTTGAGGGCGTCGGAGACGGTCGTGATGGAGACTCCGGCGGCGGCGGCCACGTCTCTGATGCCCGCCCGGCCCGGCCGGCTGCCTCGACGTGAGGTTTCCGCGCGGCTCACCTGGTGCTTCCCTGCTGCTGTCATGGCGAGCCGATAGTAGGGCTCATGCGGTGGGGTAGTGCGGACGCATATGCACGAGTTGACAGGCACGTTTCTGCATGGTCGTCCTGGGTCAACACCCTTAGAAACAAAGTCAGTTGAACGATCCTGCAGCAGGACGTGACGTGGCGACGCGTATGGACCTGCCAAGTGCCCGATGTCTCGAAGAGGTCTCAACTCACCTGCACGGGTGATGCGCGCCACGGCGCGAGCCACCGGCGCATAGATATATGTACGGCGCGCCCCCTGAAACGTACGCCTTCGTACGGTGATGACCCGGGATGGCGCCGGGACGGATGCGGTTCATGTTTTGCAGGGCCGCAAGCTGTACGCACCGAGGCCGAATCCTCATAAGGTGAGGAGTATTGGAAGCCGGCGGCGTCGACGGTCCGCCGGTGGTCGCGAGGAGGACTGCGGTGAGCGAGACGAGCCCCAAGCTGCGCGCCGAGCTGGAGGGTATCCCCACCTACAAGCCGGGCAAGCCTGCCGCGGCCGGCGGGCCGGTCGCCTACAAGCTGTCCTCCAACGAGAACCCGTACCCGCCGCTGCCCGGCGTGATGGAGAGCGTGACGGCGGCCGCCTGCGACTTCAACCGCTACCCGGACATGGCGTGCACCGGGCTGATGGCCGAGCTGTCGGAGCGCTTCGGTGTCCCGCTCTCCCACCTGGCCACCGGCACCGGCTCGGTGGGTGTCGCCCAGCAGCTCATCCAGGCCACCAGCGGTCCCGGCGACGAGGTGATCTACGCCTGGCGGTCCTTCGAGGCGTACCCGATCATCACGCAGATCAGCGGCGCCCGGTCGGTGCAGGTGCCGCTCACGCCCGGCGATGTGCACGACCTGGACGCGATGGCGGACGCGATCACCGACCGGACGCGTCTGATCTTCGTCTGCAATCCCAACAACCCGACCGGCACGGTGGTGCGGCGGGCCGAGCTGGAGCGGTTCCTCGACCGGGTGCCCGGCGATGTCCTGGTGGTGCTGGACGAGGCCTACCGCGAGTTCATCCGCGACCCCGAGGTGCCCGACGGCGTCGAGCTGTACCGGAACCGGCCCAACGTCTGCGTCCTGCGCACGTTCTCCAAGGCGTACGGGCTCGCCGGGCTGCGCGTCGGTTTCGCGATCGCCCATGAGCCGGTCGCGGCGGCGCTGCGCAAGACGGCGGTGCCCTTCGGCGTCAGCCAGCTCGCACAGGAGGCGGCGATCGCCTCGCTGCGGGCCGAGGACGAGTTGCTCGGCCGGGTCGGCTCGCTGGTGTGCGAGCGCACGCGCGTGGTCGACGCGCTGCACGCCCAGGGCTGGACGGTGCCGGAGACGCAGGCGAACTTCGTCTGGCTGCGGCTGGGGGAGCGTACGGTCGCGTTCGCTCAGGCCTGTGAGCAGCACGGTGTGGTGGTCCGGCCGTTCCCGGGCGAGGGTGTGCGGGTGACGGTCGGCGAGACCGAGGCGAACGACATCTTCCTGAAGGTGGCGGAGGCGTTCCGCAAGGAGCTGTAGCCCGGCGCGGGCTCTACTTGTCGATCAGTTCCACACGGATGGGGTCGCCGGCTCGTACGGTCGCCAGAACGCGGGCGTCCCCGTCCAGACTTCCCAGGACGTTGCACGGGCTCGCGAGGCGGCACTCGCCGCCTCGCGAGATCGGTGTCGGGCCGTAGGGGAGGGCGAGCGCGTCGCCGTCCGTCCAGAAGGCCACCGTGCCCGGCTCCACGACCTGCCGTGCGTCCGTTTCACGTGAAACAGAGATACCTGTGTCGAAATAGACCTCATCGCCCCATGTGCAGGCGCTGGAGGTGAGTGGCAGCGCCTTGGCGAGGGCCTGTGCGGTCGGGGTGTCTGCGTCGAGGGTCGCGGTGATGTTGCCCGTGGGCCAGGAGATACGTATCCGCATGGCGCGCAATTCAACAAGATGTTGAAGTCGCTGCCAAGGTCTTGACGCGGAGGCGAAGGGGGGACCCCCCGTTGGTTGCCGAAAATCAGTGAGTCATAATAGCTTGTGAATGTGAACGCGTTCACAAGCGCGTCCCGATTGTCCTGTATGTGGGCGATAAACAGGGCAAACCGCGGCTGTACCACGCCGGTAAGGAGAGTGACGACGTGGACCTGGCTTTGGCGCCGGAG
This sequence comes from Streptomyces sp. NPDC002076, assembly GCF_053593835.1. Lineage (NCBI taxonomy): Bacteria > Bacillati > Actinomycetota > Actinomycetes > Kitasatosporales > Streptomycetaceae > Streptomyces > Streptomyces sp. NPDC002076. The sequence goes on along the minus strand of NZ_JBSFDI010000006.1, from coordinate 191,829 downwards.
ACTCTGGCGCGCTGGCAGTTCGGCATCACCACCGTCTACCACTTCCTGTTCGTCCCGCTGACCATCTCCCTGGCCGCCCTCACGGCCGGGCTGCAGACGGCCTGGGTGCGCACGGAGAAGGAGAAGTACCTCAGGGCGACGAAGTTCTGGGGCAAGCTCTTCCTGATCAACATCGCCATGGGCGTCGTCACGGGCATCGTGCAGGAGTTCCAGTTCGGCATGAACTGGTCCGACTACTCGCGCTTCGTCGGTGACATCTTCGGTGCGCCGCTCGCCTTCGAGGCGCTGATCGCGTTCTTCTTCGAGTCCACCTTCATCGGCCTGTGGATCTTTGGCTGGGACAAGCTGCCCAAGAAGATCCATCTGGCCTGCATCTGGATGGTCTCGATCGGCACGATCCTGTCGGCGTACTTCATTCTCGCGGCCAACTCCTGGATGCAGCACCCGGTCGGCTACAAGATCGACAAGGCGAAGGGCCGGGCCGAGCTGACCGACTTCTGGGCCGTGCTCACCCAGAACACCGCCCTCAGCCAGGCCTTCCACACCCTGTCCGCGGCCTTCCTGACCGGCGGCGCCTTCATGGTGGGCATAGCCGCCTACCACCTGGCACGCAAGAAGCACATCCGCGAGATGAGGACCTCGCTCCGGCTCGGCCTGGTCACCGTGGTGATCGCCGGTCTGCTCACCGCGGTCAGCGGTGACACCCTCGGCAAGGTCATGTTCAAGCAGCAGCCGATGAAGATGGCGGCGGCCGAGGCCCTCTGGGACGGCCAGAAGCCGGCACCCTTCTCGATCTTCGCCTACGGCGATGTGGAGAAGAGCCACAACACGGTGGCCATCGAGATCCCGGGGCTGCTGTCCTTCCTCGCCGACGACTCCTTCACCTCGTACGTCCCCGGCATCAATGACATCAACAAGGCTGAGCAGCAGAAGTTCGGCCCGGGCGACTACCGTCCCAACATCCCGGTCGCCTTCTGGGGCTTCCGCTGGATGATCGGCTTCGGCATGGCCTCCTTCGCCATCGGCCTGGCCGGACTGTGGCTGACCCGCAAGAAGTTCATGCTGCCGCAGCATCTGCGGGTCGGCGAGGACGAGGTGCCGCATCTGGTGCTCTTCAAGAACAAGGCGCTCAGCCCCAAGCTCACGCCCTGGTACTGGCGCATCGCGACCTGGACCCTGGCCTTCCCGCTGATCGCCAACTCCTGGGGCTGGATCTTCACCGAGATGGGCCGCCAGCCGTGGGTCGTCTACGGCGTCCTGCAGACCCGGCACGCGGTCTCCCCCGGTGTCTCCCAGGCCGAGGTCCTCACCTCGATGATCGTCTTCACCTCGCTGTACGCGATCCTCGCGGTGGTCGAGGTCAAGCTGCTCGCGAAGTACGTCAAGGCCGGCCCGCCCGAGCTGACCGAGGCCGACCTCAACCCGCCCACGAAGATCGGCGGCGACACCCGTGACGCCGACAAGCCGATGGCCTTCTCGTACTAGGCCGAGGGAACAGTCATGGAACTTCACGATGTCTGGTTCGTCCTGATCGCCGTCCTGTGGACCGGCTACTTCTTCCTGGAGGGCTTCGACTTCGGGGTCGGCATCCTCACCAAGCTGCTGGCCCGCAACCGGCCGGAGCGGCGGGTGCTGATCAACACCATCGGGCCCGTCTGGGACGGCAACGAGGTGTGGCTGCTCACGGCCGGCGGCGCGACCTTCGCCGCGTTCCCGGAGTGGTACGCCACCCTCTTCTCCGGCTTCTATCTGCCGCTGCTGGTCATCCTGGTCTGCCTGATCGTCCGGGGTGTCGCCTTCGAGTACCGGGCCAAGCGGCCCGAGGAGAACTGGCAGCGCAACTGGGAGACGGCGATCTTCTGGACCTCGCTGATCCCGGCGTTCCTGTGGGGCGTGGCCTTCGGGAACATCGTGCGGGGAGTGAAGATCGACCAGCACTTCGAGTACGTCGGCAGCGTCGGGGACCTGCTCAACCCCTACGCCTTGCTCGGCGGACTGGTCACGCTCACGCTGTTCACCTTCCACGGGGCGGTCTTCACCGCGCTCAAGACCGTGGGAGACATCCGGGTGCGGGCACGGAAGCTGGCTCTGTGGGTCGGTCTCGTCACGGCCGTCGTGGCGCTCGCCTTCCTGCTGTGGACGCAGGCCCACAGCGGTGACAGCAAGAGCCTGGTGGCGCTTGTCGTGGCGGTCGCCGCCCTGGTGTCCGCACTGGTGGCCAACCAGTGCGGGCGTGAGGGATGGGCGTTCGCGCTGTCCGGCGTCACCATCGTGGCCGCCGTGGCCATGCTCTTCCTTTCGCTCTTCCCGAACGTCATGCCGTCCACGCTCAACGGGGACTGGAGCCTCACGGTCGCCAACGCCTCGTCGAGCCCTTACACCCTGAAGATCATGACGTGGCTGGCGGCCATCGCCACGCCTCTGGTGGTGCTCTATCAGGGCTGGACCTACTGGGTCTTCCGCAAGCGGATCGGCACGCAGCACATCGCTGTCGATGCTGTGGCCGACGCCGCGCACTGAGTCCGTCGATGGTGTGTTTCACGTGAAACACACCATCTGGGCCGAAGGGCACGTTTCACGTGAAACCAATCGATCCACGTCTGCTGCGGTACGCCCGCGCCACGCGCTTCTTCCTCGTGGCGGTCATCGGTCTGGGAGCCGTCGGTGCGGGGCTGGTCATCGGCCAGGCGATGCTCATCGCCGAGGTCGTCGTCGGTGCGTTCCAGCACGGGCAGTCAGTCGCTGAGCTGCGCACTCCCCTGCTGCTGTTGGCCGTCGTGGCCGTGGGCCGGTCGGTTGTCGCGTGGCTCACCGAACTCGCCGCCCATCGGGCGAGCGCGGCGGTGAAGTCCGAACTGCGGGGGCGGCTCCTCGACCGGGCGGCGGCGCTCGGTCCCGGGTGGCTGGCGGGGCAACGCACCGGTTCGCTGGTCACGCTGGCCACACGCGGGGTCGACGCCCTCGATGACTATTTCTCGCGCTATCTGCCGCAGTTGGGTCTCGCGGTGGTCGTACCGGTGGCGGTGCTGGCGCGGATCGTCACCGAGGATTGGGTGTCGGCGGCGATCATCATCGGCACCCTGCCGCTCATTCCGCTGTTCATGATGTTGATCGGCTGGGCCACACAGTCCCGGATGGACCGTCAGTGGCGGCTGCTGTCTCGGTTGTCGGGGCACTTCCTGGACGTGGTCGCCGGACTGCCCACACTGAAGGTGTTCGGCCGGGCCAAGGCGCAGGCCGAGTCCATCCGCCGGATCACTGGCGAGTACCGGCAGGCCACCATGCGGACCCTGCGAATCGCCTTCCTCTCCTCCTTCGCGCTGGAGTTGCTCTCCACGCTGTCGGTCGCCCTGGTCGCGGTGACGATCGGCATGCGGCTCGTGCACGGTGACATGGATCTGTACATCGGCCTGGTGATCCTCGTGCTGGCGCCCGAGGCGTACCTTCCCTTGCGGCAGGTCGGCGCGCAGTACCACGCGGCGGCGGAGGGGCTGGCTGCCGCGGAGGAGATCTTCAGCGTGCTGCAGACGCCGGTTCCGGCGTCCGGCACGGGTGCGGTTGCGTCTGGCGCCGTGGCCTTCGAGGGGGTCACTGTTCGCTACCCCGGTCGTTCGGCGGACGCCGTGACCGAGGTGTCGTTCAGCGTCGAGCCCGGTGAGACGGTCGCTTTGGTGGGGCCGAGCGGAGTGGGCAAGTCGACGCTGCTCAACGTGCTGCTCGGGTTCGTCTCGCCCAGCGAGGGTCGAGTGCGGGTGGGGGGAGCCGATCTCGCGGAACTCGATCTGGAGGAGTGGCGGTCGCGGATCGCGTGGGTGCCGCAGCGGCCGCATCTGTATGCCGGGACCATCGCGGAGAACGTACGGCTGGCGCGGCCCGAGGCGGACGACCGAGCCGTACGGCAGGCGCTGCGGGATGCCGGTGCGCTGGAGTTCGTGGATGCGTTGCCTGAGGGGGCAGAGACCGTGCTCGGGGAGGACGGGGCCGGGCTGTCGGCGGGGCAGCGGCAGCGGCTGGCTCTTGCACGCGCCTTTCTCGCCGACCGGCCCATGCTGTTGTTGGACGAGCCGACGGCCTCACTGGACGGGGGGACGGAGGCGGAGGTCGTGGCGGCGGTACGGAAGCTTTCGGTGGGCCGAACGGTGCTGGTGGTGGTGCACCGGCCGGCCTTGCTGGAGGTCGCGGATCGGGTGGTGCGGCTGGAGAGCGGCCGGCCTGCCAGGGGGCTCCGCCCCCTGGACCCCCGTCCTCGACCACCCGCCACCCGACTCGGCGGCCTCGGTGGGCTGGAAGAGGGCCCGCAAGGCCCCGGGGTCGGCCGGCTGGATGGTGGCTCGCAGGCCTTGGGGGTCGGTGAGCCGGAGCGGGCTCGGCCGGGGCAGGTGGGAATTGGGCCGACGGCGGCTCTGCGCGGGCAGGTGGCCTCGGCGCGGTCCCGGCGTGTGCTGGCGCGGGTTCGGGCGCTTGCCGGGCCGCGGCGGGGGCGGCTGGTGTGGGCGGCGGTGCTCGGCAGCCTCGCGCTCGGTAGTGCCGTTGGGCTGATGGCGACCTCGGGATGGCTCATCTCGCGAGCGTCGCAGCAGCCTCCGGTGCTGTATCTGATGGTGGCGGTGACGGCCACGCGGGCCTTCGGGATCGGACGGGCCGTGTTCCGGTACGCCGAGCGGCTGGTGTCGCACGACGCCGTGCTGCGGATGCTGGCCGACACCCGGGTCGCCGTGTACCGGCGCCTGGAGCGGCTCGCGCCTGCGGGGCTGCGGTCCGCCCGGCGCGGCGATCTGCTCACCCGGCTGGTCGCGGACGTCGACGAGCTGCAGGACTACTGGCTGCGCTGGCTGCTGCCCGCATCCGTCGCCGTCGTCGTCTCCGCCGCCTCCGTGGGCTTCACGGTCTGGCTGCTCCCCGAGGCCGGCGCCGCCCTCGCGGCGGGTCTCGTGGCGGCCGGCGCCGGTGTCCCGCTCGTCACCGCGACCGTGGCCCGGCGGACCGAGCGCCGGCTGGCCCCGGCCCGGGGCGCCCTCGCCACCCGCGTCACCGACCTGCTCACCGGCACCGCCGAACTGACCGTCGCCGGCGCGCTGCCCGCCCGTACGGACGCGGCCCGGCGCGCCGACGGCACCCTCACCCGGATCGCCTCTCGTACCGCCGCCGCGACGGCCCTCGGCGATGGGCTCACCGCGCTGATCTCCGGTCTGACCGTCACGGCAGCCGCCCTGCTCGGCGCCCAGGCGGTGGCCGCGGGCCGGCTCGGCGGCGTGGCGATGGCCGTGGTCGTCCTCACTCCCCTGGCCGCCTTCGAGGCCGTACTGGGGCTGCCGCTCGCCGTGCGCCACCGGCAGCGGGTGCGGCAGAGCGCGGAGCGTGTCCACGAGGTGCTGGACACTCCCGAGCCCGTGCGCGAACCCGAGCGGCCCCGGCAGGCGCCCGCCTCGCCGTTCCCGGTGGTGGTCAAGGGGCTGTCCGCCCGGTACGAGGGGCAGCGGCGGGAGGCACTGGCCGGCTTCGGCCTCACCCTGGAGCAGGGGCGGCGGATCGCGGTGGTCGGGGCGTCCGGTGCCGGGAAGACGACCCTCGCCCAGGTGCTGCTGCGCTTCCTCGACCCGCTGGACGGCTCGTACACGCTCGCCGGTGTGGACGCGTACGCGTTGGCCGGTGACGACGTACGGCGGCTCGTCGGGCTGTGTGCGCAGGACGCGCATCTCTTCGACAGCTCTGTGCGCGAGAACCTGCTGCTGGCCAGGAAGGACGCCGCCGAGGCCGATCTGCGCCGGGCGCTGGACCGGGCCCGGCTGCTGGACTGGGTGGACGGGCTGCCCGACGGCCTGGACACGCTGGTCGGCGAGCACGGGGCCCGGCTGTCCGGCGGTCAGCGGCAGCGGCTGGCGCTGGCGCGCGCCCTGCTGGCCGACTTCCCCGTCCTGGTCCTCGACGAGCCCGCCGAGCATCTGGACCTGCCGACGGCCGACGCGCTGACCGCGGATCTGCTGGCCGCCACCGAGGGCCGCACGACGCTGTTGATCACGCACCGGCTGGCGGGGCTGGAGGCGGTGGACGAGGTGATCGTGCTAGACGCGGGCCGAGTGGTGCAGCGGGGAACCTACGCGGAGCTTCTCGCGGTGGAGGGGCCGCTACGGGCGCTCGCGCGGCGCGAGGCGGACACGGAGTCGCTGGTTGGGGCGCGGTGACCCGTGTGGCCGTAGCCGCCCTAGTGGCCCTAGAAGGGGGCGATTCAGAAGCGGTCGGCGAGCAGTTGCTCGATCACCACTGCGACGCCGTCCTCGTTGTTGGCGACCGTTCGGCCCGACGCGGCGGCGATGACGTCCGGGTGGGCGTTGCCCATCGCGTACGACTGGCCGGCCCAGGTCAGCATCTCGACGTCGTTGGGCATGTCGCCGAAGGCGACGACCTCCTCGTGCGAGATACCGCGCTCGGCGCAGCACAGGGCGAGCGTGCTGGCCTTGGAGACGTCGGGGCCACTCAGTTCCAGCAGGGCGCTGGGGCTGGAGCGGGTGACGTTGGCGCGGCCGCCGATCGCGAGCCGGGCGAGGGTGAGGAAGGCGTCCGGGTCGAGATCCGGGTGGTAGGCCAGGATCTTGAGCACGGGCTGGTCGGCGTCCGGGCCGTCGGGGGCGAGGAGGCGCTCGGCGGGCAGGAGGTTGTCCGGTATCTCCATGTGCAGCTTGGGGTAGTCCGGCTCCTGGTGGAAGCCGTACGTCTGCTCCACCGCGAACACCGTGCCGGGCGCCGCCTCGCGCAGCAGCCGTACGGCGTCCAGGGCGTTGTGGCGCGCCAGTTCGCGCACCTTCACAAAGCGATGGGCTCCCGGGCCGCCGTGCAGGTCGACCACGGCGGCGCCGTTGCCGCAGATCGCCAGGCCGTGACCGTGGACGTGGTCGCTGACGACGTCCATCCAGCGGGCCGGGCGGCCGGTGACGAAGAAGACCTCGACGCCCGCGTCCTCGGCGGCGGCCAGCGCGGCCACGGTCCGCGGGGAGACCGACTTGTCGTCGCGCAGCAGGGTGCCGTCGAGGTCGGTGGCGATCAGCCGCGGCCGTACGGCGGCGGACGGGGTCCCGGGCTGTCTGGTCGTCGCTGAGGTCACCCGGTCATTCTCGCGCATATGCCAGCACGGCCGTGCGGAACTGCGCACAGATGAGACACAGATGACGCCCGGCCCTCTCTGCCGTACGCGTCAGTCCAGCTGGGCGGTGGCCTCCATGGCGATCTGCTCGAAGACCTTCTGGTCCGCGGCGAAGTCGGAGTCCGGGATGGGCCAGTGGATCACGATCTCGGTGAAGCCGAGTTCCCGGTGCCTGCCGGCGAAGTCCACGAAGGCGTCCAGGGACTGAAGCGGCCGGGCGCGGTCCGGGGTGAAGCCCGTGAGCAGGATCTTGTCCAGGCCGGTCACGTCCCGCCCGGCGTCCGCGCAGGCCTCGGACAGCTTGGTGAGCTGGCCGCGCAGGGCCTCGACGGACTGCTCCGGGGTGCCGTTCTCGTACAGCTTCGGGTCGCCGGTGGTCACCCACGCCTGGCCGTGCCGCGCGGCGAGCTTGAGGCCGCGCGGGCCGGTGGCCGCCACCGCGAACGGCAGCCGGGGCCGCTGCACACAGCCCGGGATGTTCCGGGCCTCGTGCGCCGAGTAGAAGCGGCCCTCGTGCGACACCGAGCCCTCGGTGAGGAGCCGGTCCAGCAGCGGCACGAACTCGGCGAACCGGTCAGCGCGCTCGCGCGGGCTCCACGGCTCCTGGCCCAGCGCCGTCGCGTCGAAGCCGGTGCCGCCGGCGCCGATGCCGAGCGTGATCCGGCCGCCGGAGATGTCGTCGAGGGAGATCAGCTCCTTCGCGAGGGTCACCGGGTGCCGGAAGTTCGGCGAGGTCACCAGCGTGCCGAGGCGCAGCCGCTCGGTGGCGGCAGCGGCGGCGGTCAGCGTCGGGACCGCGCCGAACCACGGGCCGTCACGGAAGCTGCGCCAGGACAGATGGTCGTAGGTGTACGCCGTGTGGAAGCCGAGCTGCTCGGCCCGCATCCAGGCCGAACGGCCGTCCTCGCTCCAGCGGCGGTACGGCAGGATCACGGTGCTCAGACGCAGACTCATGCGTCCGAGAGTAAGGGGACCCGCCGACAACGGACCAAACGGTCACCGTACGCGGCTCCTCGGCCACGCACTGGGCAGGACCATGGGGACGTACTCCTTGTGCCTGCGGTCGCCGGGCAGCGGGACGACCAGGCGGTAGCCGTTCGGGAAGCGGCGCGCCTCGACGTGGGCGAGGCCCTCGAAGACGGACCGGAGGAAGGCCGGCACGTCGTCGCGCGGGATGTCGGGGCACTCGATGCCCTCGACGGTGATCAGCGCGTCGTCCTCGGGGTGCTGCGGGAGGTCTGGTCGGCGCCGATGTCGTGGGTCACGTGGATCTGGCGCGTGTAGTGGGCGGCGAGGGTGCTCTGCGCGGTGAGGGCGGCCTCGGTGGTCGGCAGATGTCCGGGATGCTCGGGCAAGTGGTCCATACCACGGATCATGACGACGGGCCGGTGCCCGTGTCGGCCCGGGGGCCGTCGACCGCGGGGCGCACGGTCAGCGCGGTCCCGGAAAGCGCAGGTAGCGCGGGGGTACGACCTTCGTCAGCCAGACGCCGTTGGCGCTGACATGGAAGATGTGGCCGTCGCGGTGCATGGCTCCGGCGTCGACGGTGAGCACGACGGGGCGGCCGCGCCGGGCGCCGACCCGGGTGGCGGTCTCGCGGTCGGCGGAGAGGTGGACGTCGTGCCGGCTCATGGGCCTGAGCCCGTCCGCCCGGATCGCGTCCAGGTTGCCGGCGACGGTCCCGTGGTAGAGATACGGCGGCGGGGTCGACGGGGGCAGGCCGAGGTCGACCTCGATGCTGTGGCCCTGGCTGGCGCGGATCCGGCTGCCCTCGATCGCGAAGCGCTGTTTGTCGTTGGCGGCCACCACGTGGTCCAGTTCCTCGCGCGTGAACCGGAAGCCGTGGGCGGCGGCCACGGCGATCAGCGTGTCGATCTCCACCCAGCCGCCCGGATCCAGGGTGAGCCCGATGCGCTCCGGTTGGTGGCGCAGGTGTTTGGAGAGGTACTTCGACACCTTCACGGTGCGTCTTTCGTCCATGTGTCCAGAGTGCGGGAGAGACACGGATCACGCAGGTTGTTTTTCTTCGTAGGTTTGGTCCACAACCAAGTAGCGTTATCCACAGGGGAATTGCCGAGTCTGTGGACAAGAAGCAGACATATTAGGGAGGTTTGCGAAGTTCCGTCCCTCGTAGCGAGCTTGAGGTGAGATGGTCCAAGGCCTGGGCTCGCGCCTCCCGTTCGGCCACCAGCGCGATGAACTCGGAAACACCTTCACGTCCAACAAGCCCTTCCACAGCGCTAATCGTCTCGGCAGGCAGCGCGACGGGACGGTTCCCGGAGGGTTCTCGCGCGGGTGTCTCCGCAACCAGATGTGTGCGCAGCTGCCGAGTCGCCAAGGCACGCATGGCGCGGGCCAGTTCGGCGTCCACCGTCCGCTGCGCCAGCGGGCGCAGACGGCGCACCAGCGCGGCGGCTTCCGCCGCGTGCGCGTCCGTACGGTGGCTGGGGTCTTCCAGGTAGCGGGCGAAGACGTGCTCGGTCGTGAACTCAAGGAAACGGGCGGCGATGTGCTCGACCCGCCCCCTCAACTCCCTTAGGTGGTCGACGATGGCGGAGAGCGGGACGCCGGCCGTGTGCAACTCGACCGCTACAGAGAGCTCTTGGGGGCTCGGCACGAGGAACGTATCCGGGTCGCCGTCGATCCGCTCCAGCACGCCGAGTTCGACCGCCTCGGCCACGGCGTCGTCGTCGGGTGCGCCGCCGAAGCGGGCGTCCAGTTCCGCGCGGGTGATGCGATCGGGGCGCTCGTCCGTCCACGACCCCTCCACCTCGGTGACCAGGCCGAGGACCCCGCCCAGGCCACGGCCGGTGTCCCAGGCGTCCAGCAGCTCCTTGATCGAGGCCAGGGTGTAGCCCCGGTCGAGGAGGTGGGCGATCTGGTCGAGCCGGGTGATGTGCGCCTCGGAGTAGAGGTTCGCGCGGCCCCGGCGCTCGGGGCGGGGGAGGAGGCCACGGTCCTGGTAGGCCCGGATGGTTCCACGGTGGTGCGGGTCTGGTGGGCCAAGTCCTCTATGCGATAGGTCTTCTGGAGCGGTACGTCGGACATGTTCGGGTTCCTCGGCAGGTGACCGGGGTGGGGCCGCGGAAACGCTCCCGAAGGGCGCGGGGAGCGCGACCGGCCGGACCCGGACCCGCCCCGGCGACGGTCCCGCATCCCTCGGCGGCTCTTACAACTTCGGTTCCACACGCGCGAGTCGCCGCAGCGCCCCCGGCATGACGCGCGACAACAGATGCGCGCCCCGTGCCTCCGGGGTCACCGGCACGACCGCCCTGTTGCGGGCAACGGCGTCCAGGATCGACTCGGCGACCTTCTCCGGCGGGTAGTTGCGCAGGCCGTACAGGCGGGCGGAGTTCTTCTGGCGGCGGCGCTCCTCCGCCTCGTCCACTCCGGCGAAGCGGGCCGTCGCGGTGATGTTCGTGTTGACGATGCCGGGGCAGATCGCGCTCACCCCGATGCCCTGCCCGGCGAGTTCGGCGCGCAGGCACTCGGAGAGCATCAGCACCGCCGCCTTGGAGGTGCTGTACGCGGGCAGCGCTCGCGAGGGCTGGAACGCGGCCGCCGAGGCGATGTTGACGATGTGGCCGCCCTGGCCACGCTCGGCCATCCGCGCGCCGAAGAGCCGGCAGCCGTGGATCACGCCCCAGAGATTGACGTCCAGGACCTTGCGCCAGTCCTCGGAGGTGGTGGCGAAGAACGAGCCCGACAGTCCGATGCCCGCGTTGTTGACGAGCACGTCCAGCACGCCGTACTCGCGGTGCACCTTCTCCGCGAGCTTCTCCATCGCCTGCTCGTCGGAGACGTCGGCCGTCTCCGCCCAGGCCTCGGGCGCGCCGATCAGCCGGGACAGCTCGGCGGTGCGGGCGGCGGACTCGGCGTCGCGGTCGACGGCCACCACGCGCGCTCCGGCCTCCGCGAAGGCGAACGCCGTGGCCCGGCCGATGCCGCTGCCGGCCCCGGTGATCAGGACCAACTGGCCGCCGAACCGGTCGGCATGGCGGCCGGTGGCCTTCGGTTCGGGGCGGCCGCCGTCCACGGACACGATGAACTCCTCGATCCAGGAGGCGAGCTGATCGGGGCGGCTGCGCGGGACCCAGTGCTTGGCCGGGAGCGTACGGCGGGTCAGTTGGGGCACCCACCGCTCCAGGTCGTCGTACAGGCGCTCCGAGAGGAACGCGTCCTGCTGGGGTGTGATGAGCTGCACGGGCGCGTGCGCGTACGCGTCCGGGCGCGGCCTGAGCAGTCGGGCGCGGACGTTGTCCCGGTACAGCCAGGCGCCGTGTGCCGCGTCGGAGGGCAGCGAGGAGGTCGGATAGTCGCCGGAGGGGACCTTCTCCACCCGCTGGAGGATCTCCGGCCAGCGCTTGCCGAGCGGGCCGCGCCAGGCCAGTTCCGGCAGGGCCGGTGTGTGCAGCAGATACACGTACCAGGACTTGGCGCCCTGGCCGAGGAGCTGGCCCACCCGGCGGGGCGTCGGACGCTGCACGCGCGCGTTGATCCAGTGCCCGAAGTGGTCCAGGGACGGGCCGGAGATCGAGGTGAAGGAGGCGATACGGCCCTCGGTGCGGCCGACCGTGACGAACTCCCAGGACTGCACCGAACCCCAGTCGTGCCCGACCAGGTGCACCGGGCGGTCCGGGCTCACCGCGTCCACGACGGCCAGGAAGTCGTCGGTGAGCTTGGCCAGTGTGAAGCCGCCGCGCAGCGGCTTGGGCGCCGTCGAACGGCCGTGGCCCCGGACGTCGTACAGGACCAAATGGAAGCGGTCGGCAAGGCGGACGGCGACCTCGGACCAGACCTCCTTGCTGTCCGGGTAGCCGTGCACCAGCACCACCGTGGGCTGCTTCGGATCGCCCAGCTCGGCCACGCACAGCTCGACCCCGCCGGTGGCCACCCGGCGCTCCCGCGCACCCTTCAGCGTCACCTCGGCCGTCACTTCGCCTCCGCCCAGCGCCGCACGTGCGGCAGATCGTCGTCCAGCCAGAACGCGCTCTGCTCGGGGTCCTTCGAGTCGGTGACCACGAGGATCTCCTCGAACTTCGCGCCCGTGCCGCGGAAGCCGAGGTGCGGTTCGACCGCCCACAGGCCCGGCTGCGGCGGATGGTCGGAGAAGCGGTACGGCGACCACAGCGGTGACCAGCCCTCGCGGTGGCCGTGCAGCGCGTCGGCGGCCAGACCCTTCAGGGACTGCGTGCCGAACCCGAACAAGTGGGGGGAGAAACGGCGCTGTTTCACGCGGTCCACCTTGTGGGCGATCACACCGAACGGGTACGCGCGATGCCGGTTGGCGTAACCCTGGCGGACCATGAGCCGGTCCACGTCCTCGTAGATCTCGCGCAGCGGCCGCCGCTCGCGCACCTCGCGCAGGATCAGCTCACGGTGCGCCTCCAGGTCGGCCATCAGCCGGTCCTGCACCGGATTGACGCCGAGCGAGCCCGAGTAGCCGATGTCCGCCGTGTATCCCTCGTACACCGGAGCCATGTCCAGGATGAACGGCATCCCGGGCGCCAGGACGCGGTCGGTGGGGAAGAACTGCAGGGGTATGCGGAAGTTCACGAAGGCCGTGCGGTCACCGAACCAGGCGAAGGGCAGGTGGAACCAGTCCCGCACCCCGCGCTCGCGCAGCCACTCCCGCTGCATCCGCGCCGCCTCGCGCTCGGTCACGCCCGGCTCCAGCCGCGCCGCCACCGCCTCCGCGCACTCGTAGGCGAGGCGCTGCACCCGCCTGAACCCCCGCAAGTCCACCGGGAGTTCGCTGCTCACTGCCGTCGTCATGCCGCCCCGTCCCGTCGCGTCGTCGACTCGTCCCGTCGATGCGCCGACTCGTCTGTGGACTGCCGTACTCGTCCGTAACTTGACACTGGTGAATGTGACAGTTGTTAGAGGCGGCGTCAATAGGAGGGGTGACAGGCTGTGGAGAACCCGGGGTAACCCTTAGGCGTGGCATCCCCTAGGGCCCCGTAATACTTGGGTCTGACGCGAAGACGGCTCTGAGGTCTGACGACTGGCGTGGCCTGAGTCACTACCGTCGTAGCCGTGACTGTGATCGCGACCGAAAGCCTGAGCAAGCGGTTCCCCCGGGTGACCGCGCTCGACCGGCTGTCCGTGGACATCGGGCCCGGTGTGACCGGACTCGTCGGAGCCAACGGCGCCGGCAAGTCCACCCTGATCAAGATCCTGCTGGGTCTGTCCCCCGCCACGGAGGGCCGCGCCGAGGTGCTCGGCCTCGACGTCGCCTCCAAGGGCGGCGCCATCCGCGAGCGCGTCGGCTACATGCCGGAGCACGACTGCCTGCCGCCCGACGTCTCGGCCACCGAGTTCGTCGTCCACATGGCGCGCATGTCCGGCCTGCCACCCACCGCCGCCCGCGAGCGCACCGCGGACACCCTGCGCCATGTGGGGCTGTACGAGGAGCGCTACCGCCCCATCGGCGGTTACTCGACCGGCATGAAGCAGCGGGTCAAGCTCGCCCAGGCGCTGGTGCACGACCCGAAGCTGGTGTTCCTGGACGAACCGACCAACGGCCTCGACCCCGTCGGCCGGGACGAGATGCTCGGCCTGATCCGGCGCATCCACACCGAGTTCGGCATCTCGGTCCTGGTCACCTCCCACCTCCTCGGCGAGTTGGAGCGCACCTGCGACCACGTCGTCGTCATCGACGGCGGCAAGCTCCTGCGCTCCAGCTCCACCACCGACTTCACCCAGACCACGACCACGCTCGCGATCGAGGTCACCGACAGCGACACCCATCCCGACGGCACCCGCGCGGTCCGCGACGCGCTCCACGCGCGCGGGGTGGAGACCGAGAACGAGGGCGCCGGACTGCCCGGCGCCGGACACATCCTGCTGCTGACCGCCCAGGGCGAGGAGACGTACGACCTGGTCCGCGACGTCGTCGCCGACCTCGGCCTCGGCCTGGTCCGCATGGAGCAGCGCCGGCACCACATCTCCGAGGTGTTCACCAGCAGCGCCGAACACAGCGGCGAGGACCAGCGGAAGGAGGCCGTCGGCCATGGCGGTTGAGCACCCCGTGCAGCCCCTGACCTCAGCCGCGGGTGACCAGACCCGCATCCACGACATCGGCTACCGCGGCTACGACGGCCCCCGGCTCGGCCGTGCCTACGCCCGCCGCTCCCTGTACGCACAGTCCCTGCGCGGCGCCTACGGCCTCGGCCGCTCGGCCAAGACCAAGGTGCTGCCCATGCTGCTGTTCGCCGTGATGTGCGTGCCCGCGGCCATCATGGTGGCCGTCGCGGTCTTCACCAAGGCGCACGAACTGCCGGTGGCCTACACCCGCTACGCGATCATGCTGCAGGCCGTGATCAGCCTGTACGTCGCCGCGCAGGCACCCCAGGCCGTCTCCCGGGACCTGCGCTTCAAGACCGTACCGCTGTACTTCTCGCGGCCCATCGAGACCGCCGACTACGTACGCGCCAAGTTCGCCGCGCTCGCCTCGGCGGTCTTCATCCTGACCGCCGCTCCCCTGCTCGTGATGTACGTGGGCGCGCTGCTGGCCAAACTGGGCTTCGCCCACCAGACGAAGCTATTCGCCGAGGGACTGGTCTCCGTGGCCCTGCTCTCCCTGCTCTTCGCCGGCATCGGCCTGGTCATCGCCGCCGTCACCCCGCGCCGCGGCTTCGGCATCGCCGCCGTGATCGCCGTACTGATCATCTCCTACGGCGCGGTCTCCACGCTCCAGGCCATCGCCGATGTGCAGAACCACACCTCCGCCATCCCCTGGATCGGCCTGTTCTCGCCCATCACCCTCATCGACGGCGTCCAGTCGGCCTTCCTGGGCGCGACCGCCCGCAACCCCGGAGCGGTCAGCCCCTCGACCGGACAGGGCGTGGTCTATGTCCTGGTCGTGCTCGCCCTGATCGCCGGCAGCTACGGCCTGCTGATGCGCCGCTACAAGAAGGTGGGACTGTGACCACGCTCAGCATCGACCACGTCTCCCGTTGGTTCGGCAACGTGGTCGCCGTCAACGACATCACCATGACCATCGGCCCCGGCGTCACCGGCCTGCTCGGACCCAACGGCGCCGGAAAGTCCACCCTGATCAACATGATGGGCGGCTTCCTCGCCCCCTCCACCGGCACGGTCACCCTCGACGGACAGCCGGTGTGGCGCAACGAGCAGATCTACCGGCACATCGGCATCGTCCCCGAGCGCGAGGCGATGTACGACTTCCTCACCGGCCGCGAATTCGTGGTCGCCAACGCCGAGTTGCACGGTCTCGGCGCCAAGGCGGCCCAACGCGCCCTCGCGACGGTCGAGATGGAGTACGCGCAGGACCGGCGGATCTCCACGTACTCCAAGGGCATGCGGCAGCGCGTGAAGATGGCGAGCGCCCTGGTCCACGAGCCGTCGCTGCTCCTGCTGGACGAGCCGTTCAACGGCATGGACCCGCGCCAGCGCATGCAACTGATGAACCTGCTGCGGAAGATGGGCGACGAGGGCCGCACGGTGCTGTTCTCCTCGCACATCCTCGAAGAGGTCGAACAGCTCGCCCGGCACATCGAGGTCGTCGTCGCCGGCAGGCACGCGGCCAGCGGCGACTTCCGCAAGATCCGCCGGCTGATGACCGACCGCCCGCACCGCTACCTGGTCCGTTCCAGCGACGACCGCGCCCTCGCGGCCGCGCTGATCGCCGACCCCTCGACGGCCGGCATCGAGGTCGACCTGACCGAGGGCGCGCTGCGCGTCCAGGCCGTCGACTTCGGCCGCTTCACCGCTCTGCTGCCGCGCGTCGCCCGGGACCACGGCATCCGGCTGCTCACGGTCTCGCCGTCCGACGAGTCCCTGGAGTCCGTCTTCTCGTATCTGGTCGCGGCGTAGGAGGCCGAAGATGTACGACCCCACCGTCGCCCGGCTCACCTACCGGGCCCTGCTCGGCCGCCGCCGGGCCCTCATCCTCGGCGCGCTGCCGCTGCTGCTGATCGTCATCTCCGTGGCCGTACGCGGCCTGACCGGAGCCGACGACCAGACCGCCTCCGACGTGCTCGGCGGTTTCGCGATCGCCACCATGGTGCCGATCATCGGCGTCATCGCGGGCACCGGCGCGATCGGACCGGAGATCGACGACGGCTCCGTCGTCTATCTGCTGTCCAAGCCGCTGAAACGGCCCGCGATCATCTTCACCAAGCTGATCGTCGCCATCGCCGTGACCATGGTCTTCTCGGCGGTACCGACCCTGATCGCGGGCCTGATCCTCAACGGCAACGGCCAGCAGGTCGCCGTCGCCTACACGGTCGCCGCGCTGGTCTCCTCCATTGCCTACTCGGCGCTGTTCCTGCTGCTCGGCACGGTCTCCCGGCACGCGGTGGTCTTCGGGCTCGTCTACGCGCTGGTCTGGGAGGCGCTGTTCGGCTCCCTGGTGCCCGGCGCGCGCACGCTCAGCGTCCAGCAGTGGTCGCTGGCCGTCGCCCACAAGGTCGCCGGCGGTGACCTGGTGACCTCGGAGGTGGGCCTGCCGACGGCCACGGTGCTGCTGGTGGCGGTGACCGTGCTGGCCACCTGGTACGCCGGGCAGAAGCTGCGGACGCTGAAGCTGGCGGGCGAGGAGTAGGCCTCCGGCGGATTGACGGGGCCTTCACACCGGTCCGGGCACACTGGACAAAGCGCATGTATGACTAGGAGGCCGTCGATGACAGAGGAGATACCGGGAAACGACGGGCACGCGCGCTCCGAGGGCGACGTCTGGGACGGCCTGGACGAACTGGTCCTGGACGAGGCCTTCATACGCAGCGCCGAGACCTCCGAGCCGTCCGCGCGGGCCCGGATGCTCGCCGCCCGCTGGCGGGCCGAGGGGCCGCAGCCGCAGCCGTGGCGCTCGGACGAGCCGCCGGCGGGCTGGTTCTTCAGCAAGGCGCGCAGGCGCAGGTGGCGGCGCCGGTAATTCAGTGGCGTTCAACCCGGCGGCGGGGCACAGTGGTTGTGCCCCATCCGCCGGGATCGTCCCGGCTCCACGATCTGGGAGAGGAGCAGGGCGATGTCCATGCACGGCAGTACGCCCCGCTCCCGACAGGGCAGCCCGAGGCCGGCTCCGGTGTAGTTACCCCACCGTGAAGCCCGAGGGACAGCCCGGGGCGGCCGCTTCGAGCACGCGATGTCGCTCTCGCGTGGGCCGCCCACCCGGAGGATTGGCCGAGTGGTAAGGCACCGGTTTGCACTGTGTTTGATCAAAAGCAGCCGTGGTCGGGCCTGGAAAGCCCGCGCACGTTCGATCCGTGCATCCTCCGCAGAAGAAGCTGAGAAGGCTCAGCTCAGCAACCGCTCCAGCACCACCGCGATCCCGTCCTCCTCGTTGGAGGAGGTCACCTCGTCGGCCACCGTGCGCAGCTCCTCATGGGCGTTGGCCATGGCCACGCCCCGGGAGGCCCAGGCGAACATCGGGATGTCGTTGGGCATGTCGCCGAAGGCGATGGTGTCCGCGGCCTTCAGGCCGAGACGGCGGGCGGCGAGAGACAGCCCCGTGGCCTTGGACAGGCCCAGCGGGAGGAGTTCCACGATGCCCTCGCCCGCCATGGCGACGGTGACGAAACCGCCGGCGGCCTGTCGGGCGGCCTCCGCCAGCTCGTCGTCGCCCATCGTCGGATGCTGGATGTAGATCTTGGTCAGCGGAGCCGTCCAGAGGTCGGACGCGTCCGTGAAGGGGGTGGCGGGGAGTGTGCCCGTGACCGCGTAGCCCGGGCCGACCAGTACCTCGCCGTCGAGGCCGTCGCGGCTGGCCGCCAGGTACAGCGGGCCCACCTCGGACTCGATCTTCGCCAGGGCCACGCCCGCCAGCTGCCGGTCCAGGGTCACCGACGTCAGCAGGCGGTGCGCCCCGGCGTCGTAGACCTGCGCGCCCTGGCCGCACACGGCGAGGCCCTCGTAGCCGAGGTCGTCCAGGATGTGGCGGGTCCACGGGACGGCGCGGCCGGTGACGACGATATGGGCCGCGCCCGCCGCGGTGGCCGCGGCGAGCGCGTCTCGGGTGCGCTGCGAGACCGACTCGTCGGAGCGCAGGAGCGTTCCGTCGAGGTCGGTCGCGATCAGCCGGTAGGGGAATCCGGTCACTTGGCGACCGGCTCCAGGACCTCCCGGCCGCCCAGGTACGGGCGCAGCACCTCGGGGACGCGGACGGAGCCGTCGGCCTGCTGATGGTTCTCCAGGATCGCCACGATCGTGCGCGGTACGGCGCACAGCGTGCCGTTCAGGGTGGCGAGCGGCTTGACCTGCTTGCCGTCGCGGACGCGGATCGACAGGCGGCGGGACTGGAACTCGGTGCAGTCCGAGGTCGAGGTCAGCTCGCGGTACTTGCCCTGGGTCGGGATCCACGCCTCGCAGTCGAACTTGCGGGCGGCCGAGGCGCCGAGGTCACCGGAGGCGACGTCGATGACGCGGAACGGCAGCTCCAGCGAGGTCAGCCACTGCTTCTCCCACTCCAGCAGCCGCTGGTGCTCGGCCTGGGAGTCCTCGGGCGCGACGTAGGAGAACATCTCGACCTTGTCGAACTGGTGCACACGGAAGATGCCCCGCGTGTCCTTGCCGTGCGAGCCGGCCTCGCGGCGGAAGCAGGGCGAGAAGCCCGCGTACCGCAGCGGCAGCTTGTCGGCGTCGAGGATCTCGTCCATGTGGTAGGCCGCCAGCGGCACCTCGGAGGTGCCGACCAGGTACAGGTCGTCCTTGTCGAGGTGGTAGACGTCCTGGGCCGCCTGGCCGAGGAAGCCGGTGCCCGCCATGGACTGCGGGCGGACCAGCGCCGGGGTCAGCATCGGGGTGAAGCCGGCCGCGGTGGCCTGGGCCATCGCCGCGTTCACCAGGGCCAGCTCCAGCAGGGCGCCGACGCCGGTGAGGAAGTAGAAGCGGGAGCCGGAGACCTTGGCGCCGCGCTCGACGTCGATGGCGCCGAGCAGCTGGCCCAGCTCCAGGTGGTCCTTGGGCTCGAAGCCCTCGGCGCCGAAGTCACGGATCGTGCCGTGCGTCTCCAGCGTGGCGAAGTCCTCCTCGCCGCCGACGGGGACGTCGGGGTGGACGAGGTTGCCGAGCTGGAGCAGCAGTTCCTGGGTCTCGGCGTCGGCCGCGTCGCGCTCGGCGTCGGCGGCCTTGACGTCGGCGGCGAGCTGGCTCGCCCGCTTCAGCAGCTCGGCCTTGTCGTCGCCGGTGGCCTTGGGGATGAGCTTGCCGAGCTGCTTCTGCTCGGCACGCAGCTCGTCGAAGCGGACGCCGGAGGACCTGCGCCGCTCGTCGGCAGACAGGAGGGAGTCGACGAGCGCGACGTCCTCTCCACGGGCGCGCTGGGACGCGCGCACACGGTCGGGGTCCTCACGGAGCAGGCGAAGGTCAATCACGAGGCCAAGGCTACCGGTGCGGGCTTGCCGCTCACGAATCCCTATTCCCTGGTGCTCCGATTCGTCCCTGTTTGTCGCTTACGTTCCGCTATGTGCAAATTGCGGAACGTGTCGGAACGTATCGAAACAGCGGTCGGAACCCGTCAAGGAAAAGTGTCTCACTCCCTGGGACGGGGCAGCGTCCCGGCGCCGGGTTGACCGGATTTCCTTGTGGGGAACGGCACTTCGTGAGCCCGCTGTCCACAGCGATCCACACCCCTCCGCAGAGTTATCCACAGGCTGTGTGGAAGGTCTGTGGATTTCGGAATTGATCACTCCGGAACATCGTGGTGGACGGGAGAATTCCCAGGGCAAACCCGGTTCACACCCACTTTTGAGTGGAAAGGGGTCGCTCCAAAAGATGAATCAACGGAAACGAGTGGACGAAGGGTGAGGTGCGGGATAGTGGCCGCATCGGGGGCGCGAGGGACGATTTGTCGACCGACTCACACACCCTTGTCGACTTGTCCCCAGGTCGAGAAGCGGACCTGTGGATAACTTCTGTGGATAACGAAGATACGCAGGTAGTACTGGCCGGAAGCAGTCTACGGCCGCCTCAGAACCGGCCGTCCTGGCAGCGCGCCACCCAGTCCGCCGCCGCCATGAACTCCTCGTCCGAGGTCCCCTGCCGCGTCGCCGGAGCCTCGGCCGGCCCGATGTCCGCACGCGGATAGGAGCCGAGGAAACGCACTTGCAGGCAGATCCGCTTCAGGCCCATCAGCGCCTCCGCCATCCGCCGGTCGGAGATATGGCCCTCGGCGTCGATGCAGAAGCAGTAGTTGCCGATGCCGGCGCCGGTCGGCCGGGACTGCAGCAGCATGAGGTTGATGCCGCGCGAGGCGAACTCGCCGAGCAGGTCGCGCAGCGCACCGGGGTGGTCGTCGCGCTGCCACAGCACCACCGAGGTCTTGTCGGCACCGGTCGGCGCGGCGGGCCGGGCCGGCCGGCCGACCAGCACGAACCGGGTCTGCGCGGTCTCCGGGAAGTCGTGGATCCCGGTCTCCAGGGCCTCGAGGCCGTACCGCGAGGCGGCGAACTCGCCCGCGAAGGCGGCGTCGTAGCGGCCCTCCTGGACCAGGCGGGCGGCGTCCGCGTTGGAGGCGGCCGACTCCCAGTGCGCGTCCGGGAGGTGCTTGCGCATCCAGTTGCGCACCTGCGGCTGGGCCGCCGGGTGGGCGGAGACCGTCTTGATGTCCGTGAGCGCGGTGCCGGGCCGGACCAGCAGCGCGAAGGTGATCGACAGCAGCACCTCGCGGTAGATCGTCAGCGGTTCGCCCGCGACCAGCTCGTCCAGGGTGGTGGTGATGCCGCCCTCGACGGAGTTCTCGATGGGCACGAACGCGGCCTCGGCCTCGCCGGCCCGCACAGCGTCCAGCGCGGACTGCACCGACACATACGGGACGAGCTCTCGGGTGGCCGACTCCGGGAGCGTCCGGAGGGCGACTTCGGTGAAGGTGCCCTCGGGGCCGAGATACGCATAGCTCGCTGGCATGTCCTCACCCTAATGGCCGTTCGGGAGCCCGTCGTATGCGTCTCACGAATGCCACTCGACCGAGTGGTTTGAAACTGGAAAATGCACAAAGGGGCTGGTTCCTGCTGATCACGCCTCCAGCAGTCGCTGCCCCACGTACTCCCCCTCCGCCGCCCCACCCGGCACCGCGAACAGTCCGCTCGCCTCGTGCCGGATGAACTGCGACAACGCGTCACCGCGGTCGAGCTTGCGCTGCACCGGGACGAAGCCACGCAGCGGGTCGGCCTGCCAGCAGACGAAGAGCAGACCGGCGTCGGGCGTGCCGTCCGCGTCGAAGCCGTCGTGGTAGGAGAAGGGGCGCCGCAGCATGGCCGCGCCGCCGTTCTTGTCGGGCCGGGTGATCCGGGCGTGGGCGTTGAGGGGGACGACGTACTCGCCCTTGGCGTCGGTCTTCTCCAGGTCCATAGGGGTCGTCTCGTCGCCCCCGGACAGCGGCGCCCCGTTGGACTTCCGGCGGCCGATGACCGCCTCCTGGGCCGGCACCGACAGCTTCTCCCAGTCGTCGAGGAGCATGCGGATGCGGCGTACGACGGCGTAGGAACCGTTGGCCATCCAGGCCGGCTCGCCCGAGGCGGGCACGAAGATCCGCCGGTCGAAGTCGGCGTCGGCCGGCTTCGGATTGCGGGTGCCGTCCAGCTGACCCATGAGGTTGCGGGCGGTCATGGGGTGAGCGGTGGCGCCCGGGGTGCGGTTGAAGCCGTTCATCTGCCAGCGCAGGCGGGCCGCGCCGCCCGCGTCCTTCTGGATCGCGCGCAGGGCGTGGAAGGCGACCAGGGCGTCGTTCGCGCCGATCTGCACCCACAGGTCGCCGTCGCTGCGCGCCTTGTCGAGGTGGTCGGAGGAGAAGTCCGGCAGCGGGTCCAGTGCGCTCGGCCGCTCCTTGTCCAGTCCGGTCCTGCCGAAGAAGGAGCGCCCGAAGCCGAAGGTGAGCGTCAGCGAGCAGGGCCCGGCGTCGCGGGCCACATCGGTGTCGTCGTGCGGCGCGGCCTCGCCCGCCATCAGCCGCTCGGCCGTCGTCGACCAGCGGCGCAGCAGGGCCGCGGCCTCCTTGCGCCCGGCGCCCGCCGCCAGATCGAAGGCGACGAGATGACCGCGCGCCTGAAGCCCCTCGGTGATGCCGGGCTGATGTTTCCCGTGAAACATCGCCCGGTCGGAGCCCACCGAGGTCAGTGGGGTGGCCGGGGCGGGCGCGGCGGCATAGCCCGCGGCGCCGCCGGCCGCGCCCAGCACGAGCCCGGTGGCGCCCGCGGTGCCGAGCAGCGCGCGCCGGGAGATGCCGTGGCTGCCCGCGGACTCGGCCGCCTCGGACACCTCGGCGGCGCTACGGGCCTGAGGGATGGACTGGTCGGGCATGGTGTCGTTCAGCCGATCTGCGCGTTCTTGGAGACGGTCACCTGGTCGATGTCGGAGGTCCGCACGGTGACGGCGATCTTCCAGTCGCCGGCCATGGGGATCTGCACTCCGCTCGCCGACCAGTGGCCGGTGGTGATGTGGTCGGGGGTCACGGGAAGCGGGCCGATCTTCTTCGCCTCCAGGGTGAAGGCCACCTTCACCTCGGGGATGTCGAAGGCCCGGCCATTGGGCCGCTGGACGTACACATGCATCTCGTTGCCGCCCACGCGCGCGGGGTCGAGGTCGATGCTGACGACGCCCTTGCCGTCGGTGCCGCCGGTGTCGAAGGGCATGTCCAGGGTCAGCGCGCCGTTCGAGGGCGCCGTGGCCGAGATGGAGGAGGACGAGGAGGCCGCCTTGGCGTCCAGTTCGGTGCGGCCCGGCTCGGTCTGGGTCAGCCAGGTGGTGACGGCGAGCAGCACGACCGCGACACCGGCCTCGGCGAGCACCGTACGGCGCAGCCCGAAGCGGTTCGTGTCGCCGTCCCGCAGCCGCTTCTGCCGGGCGGCGTCCATCGCCGCCCGCTGCCGCGCGAGCTGGGCGGCGCGCTGGGAGTCGCCGGAGCCGGTGCTCTTTCCGGCCGCCTTCGCCGCTGTGACGCGCTCCTTCTCGGCCTCCGCGTCGGCATCGACCATGGCGGCGTTGTCGGCGAGCCGCCCCGTCCATCGTCGCGATATCGAGGCGATGCCGATCAGCAGCGCCACCAGCCCGATCTTGACCAGCAGCAGCTGCCCGTACCAGGTGTCGGTGAACGCCGACCAGGAGCCCAGCTGCCGCCAGGACTGGTAGACACCGGTGGCGACGAGCACGACGACGGAGCCGAAGGCGGACCGGGAGAAGCGGCGGACGGCGGCGGCCTCCACCGGTGTCTCGGCGGGCGCCCGGTACAGGGCGACCAGCAGGGCGGTGAGCCCGCCCAGCCAGGTGGCGACGGCGAGCAGGTGGACGACGTCGACGGGCATGGCGATGCCCGGCTGGAGCCCGACCGAGGCATGCTCGGCCATGGCCCAGCTGCTGGCGAGCCCCGCCGCGACGACCACGCCGCCGATGGCGAGCCCGAAGGTCAGATCGCGCTTCTCCTGGCCCTCTTCGCGCTTGGTGAAGGCACCGAAGAGGACGGCGATGAACAGCGCGGCGGCGGCGAGCAGCAGCAGCCGGGAGACCAGCGCCGCGCCGGTCTTGGTCTGCAGCACCTGGCCCAGCAGACCGAGGTCGAAGACGTCGGCGAACTTCCCGGAGGTGGTGTAGGAGCCGCGCAGGAGCAGCAGCCACAGGGTGGCCGCGGTGAGCGTGAGCCAGCCGCCGACGACCAGCCGCTGCAGGGCCCGTACGCCCGCGCCGCGCTGCCAGCAGGCGAGCACGAAGGCCGCGCCGCCGGCGAGCACGATGAACCCGGCGTACGAGGCGTAGCGGCCGAACGCGTAGAGAGCGCCCACGGCTCCACCGCCCGCGACCGGCCCGGTGCTGGAGACCACGGTCTGCGAGGGCGCCCCGATGGAGAAGGTGTAGGCACCGGAGACGGGGTGGCTGTCGGCTGAGACGACCTGGTAGGTCACCGTGTAGGTGCCCTTGCCCAGGCCGCTCTTGAGCTTCACGGCGTACGTCGTCCCGCTCAGGTTGCCCGGTGTGCCGGTCTGGACCGGCTTGCCCCGGGGGTCGAGGACGCGCAGGGAGTCGTCGTTCATCGCCACCTTCTCGGAGAAAGTGAGCGACACCTGGCTGGGCGCCTGCTTGACCACCACCCCCTGTGCGGGGTCGCTGCCGGTCAGCGCCGCATGCGCGGAGGCCGGTCCGGCACTCGCGAGCAGTGCGCAGATCACGGCGAGGAGCAGCAGCACCAGGGTGCGCAGGCTGCCCCGGTGTCCCGTGGGGGTGATGGTCCGCGTCACGGTTGTCGGTCCCTCCCTCAGTGGCCGGTCGACGGGTTGTACGTGGCGGACTTCACCGGCATCTCGACGGTGAGGGGCCCGGACTTGGCGAAGGTGAGCTTCACGGCGACCGTCTGGCCCTGCTTCGGCGTGTGCTTCAGCTTCTCGAACATCAGATGGTTGCCGCCGCTTTTGAACACCAGTTGACCGCGGGCGGGTATGGCGAAGGAGCTCTTCTCCTGCATGGCGCCGCCCATGGTGCTGTGCATGGTGACCTGGCCGGCGGCGTCACTGGTCACCGCGGTCAGCTCGTCCTCGGCACCGCCCTTGTTGGTGATCGTCAGAAAGCCGGCGGCCATGTCGGCGGAGACCGGCTGCGGCATGTACGGCCCGCTCACCGACAGTTCGGCCTGAGAAGAGCCGGAGCCGGACGAGCCCGAGCAGCCGGCAAGGGCCAGCGCTCCGGTGAGCGCGGCGGCCACGGTCACGAGGGCGGGGCGGCGCCTCACGGAGTCGCCCCCTTGACGAGCTTGGGAAGGTCCTTGGTGTAGTCGTCGACCGTGGCGTCCTCGCCGTAGAGGACGTAACCGCCGTTCGTCTTCGGGGAGAAGGCGATGACCTGGGTGCCGTGGACGGAGACGAGCTTGCCGTTCTTGTCCTTCGTCGTCGGCTCCACGGAGATGCCGACGGAGCGGGCACCGGCCTGGATGGTGGCGAAGTCCCCGGTCAGACCGATGAACTGCGGGTCGATGCCCTTGAGCCACTTGCCCAGCTCGGCCGGGATGTCACGGCCGGGGTCGGTGGTGACGAACACGACCCGCAGGTCGTTCTGCTCGGCCTTGGGCAGCGCCTTCTTGGCGACGGCGATGTTGCTCATCGTCGTCGGGCAGATGTCGGGGCAGTGGGTGTAGCCGAAGTACAGCAGGGTCGGGTGGCCCTGGGTCTCCTGGCGGAGGTCGTACTTCTTGCCGTGCGTGTCGGTGAGGACCAGGTCCGGCTTCTGGAAGGGCTGGTCGAGGACGGTGGCGGCCTTGCCCGAGTCGGACTCCTCCGAGACCACGGAGACCGGCGACTTGCCGTCGTTCCCGCTGCCGCAGGCGGAGAGGGTCAGGGTGGCGGCGGCGAGCAGCGCGGCCGCGGCGAACGTCTTCTTGCACATAGAAAAATGTCCCAGATGTGAGTAATCCGGCGCGCACCGGGGGTCGTACGACAGCCACGACAGCGTCGCACGTGCCGCACGCCCCCCGGTGCGCGGTCCGGAACGGCCTAGGCGGTCCGGCGGCGACCGGCGAGGACGCCGTAGGCGACGCCCGCGACGCCGACGACGATGCCGACCACGGCGAGCACGCGCGCGGTGGTGTCGGTGTCGTGGGAGCCGGAGTCGGCGGCGTCCGCGGTCCTGTCGGAGGCGTCCTCGGCGTCCGCCGTGCCGTGGTGGTCGTCGGTCGCGGCGGACAGCTGCAGCACGGGCGCGGGGTTCTCCGGCTCGTCCTGGCCGGCCTGCGGCACCTCGATCCAGCGCACGACCTCCTTGTTGGAGTACGTCTGGACCGCCTTGAAGACGAGCCGGTCGGTGTTCTCGGGCAGGGCGCCGAGGGAGAGCGGGAACTTCTGGAAGTAGCCGGGCCGGATGCCCTTGCCGTCGGCGGCGGTCCAGGTGACCTTGGTGACGGCCTCGTCGATCTTCTCGCCGTGCACGGTCAGCGGCTTGTCCAGCTTGGACTTGGTGACCTGCACGTTCCAGCCGGCGACGGACTCGGGCATGACCGAGGCGAGCGGGTGGTCGGCCGGGAAGTTGACCTCGATCCTGGTGGTCGAGGCGTTGTCGCGCTCGTTGGGGACCTTGAAGTCGACGACCGCGTAACCGCCCTTGGCCGCGGTGCCCTCCGGCTGCACGGAGACGTGCGCGAAGGCCGGGACGGACAGCGCCAGTACGGCCGTGCCCGCGACGGCGCCGCCGGCGAGGGCTCGGGAAGCGATACGAGAAGCCTGCATGGCAGGAGCACTCCACTCTGAGAGTTCTGGTGACGAAGAGAGGTACGCGTGCGCGTGGCCGTGCCCTTCGGTGGGTTCACGGTGCGCACGCGCGCGTGCCGCGCGACGGCGGCAGCCCTCTGCTCCGGATCACCGGATGGGTGCAGTGGTGCGCGCGTCGCGTCAGGCGGCGAGACGGAAGCCCGCGGCGGGCGGGCCGCGCCGGATCACCGTGTGCTGGAGCGCGGTGGTGTGCGGGTCGGGTGCCTCGTCCCGGGTGGTACGACGGCCGCACGCGAGGGGCTCGGCGGCGGGGAGCAGTCCGGCGCACAGGGCGCGCGCCAGCGCGAGCGCGGCGCGCAGGGACCGTACGAGCGCCCCCTCCGCGACTCCGTGCGCCGACAGGTCGATCAGCCGCAGCAGCGCCAGATCGCCGCGGCGCAGCAGCCAGCCCGCGGCGAGGGCCGCGAGGACGTGGCCGAGCAGCATCGGCAGCGAGGGCAGCAGCGCGGCGGAGGCGCCGGTGGCGTCGTACGCGTGGTGCATGCCGCCCGTTACCGCCACGGGTCGGCCCGAACGGTCGACAAGGTGCGCTGCGAACAGCAGGTGGAAGGCGTGCCCCGGGGTCAGGGCGGCCGGGCTCGACCCGCACAGCAGCCGCGCGGCCTGCTCGACCAGCGCGGTGTCGCTGAGCGAGGGGACCGTCGAGCCGGCGGAGTTCATCGATCCCATCGACCCCGTCGCCGCCCCGCCGGAGGCCATGGCGGTGCCGTGCTGGGCCAGCCCGAACACCGTGTGCAGCGCGGTCTGGCCGAGCGCGAGGAGCGCGGCGATGCCCGGCAGCGAGCGGGCCCGCCCGGCGAGCGGCACCACGAGCAGCAGACAGCCGAGGAAGCCCGCGCCCAGCGTCCACAGGGGCACGCCCGCACAGGAGGCGAGGATGTGCCCGCACGCGGCCAGCACAACGCAGACCGCGGCGAACACCGCGGCCCGCAGGATCCGGAGCCCGGCTCCGGGACGCGCCGTGCACGGGTGGGGGGCAGTCATGGCGGCCTCATCATCGCACTGCGCTTACCGGCGCCCTACGGCAGGGCCGGGAGAACGTCCCTCATACACCGATTCCTCCCTCGGCGCATCGGCTGTATGGGCGGAGTCACGTCAACTGTGTGCTTACGGCCCCCTACGGGCGGCAATACGTATCGGTATGTCGAGCCGCGGCCAGGAGGCTGGAGCATGAGCATCTGGTGGTCACTCCATCTGCGCCGCGAGGCCGCGAGCGTGCCGCTCGCCCGGCGGCTGTTGATCGGCACCATGGAGACGGCGGGCGTCGACCCGGAGGTCTCCTACGACCTGTCCGTCGCACTGTCCGAGGCCTGCGCGAACGCCGTCGAGCACGGCGGGAACGCGTCGCACGGCGGCGTCTCGGAGGCGTACCGGGTGACCGCGTATCTCG
This sequence comes from Streptomyces sp. NPDC002076, assembly GCF_053593835.1. Taxonomy (NCBI): domain Bacteria; kingdom Bacillati; phylum Actinomycetota; class Actinomycetes; order Kitasatosporales; family Streptomycetaceae; genus Streptomyces; species Streptomyces sp. NPDC002076. The sequence goes on along the minus strand of NZ_JBSFDI010000006.1, from coordinate 164,099 downwards.
ACGGCGAGAAGTGCCGTATCGAAGTGGCCGATTCCGGACCGGGGTTCTCCCGTGCCCAGGAGATCCGGCCCGCCCGCGCGGACGCCGAGCACGGTCGCGGCCTGTGTCTCATCCGGGAACTCGCCGACCACGTCCACATCGGCGCCAAGCCCGGCCGGGGCGGCACGGTGGTCAGCTTCGACAAGATCCTCAAATGGACCAAGGATCCCTCGCTGCTGACGGCATAGTGAGGGCATGGAGATCGAGAGCGGCGACATAGCGGCCGGGGTCACGCTCCGGCTTCTGGCCCGGACCGACGCGGGCGCGCTGAGCGCGGCCTACGTGGACAACCGCGAGCATCTGCGGCCGTGGGAGCCGCGCCGTCCGGAGTCCTTCTTCACCGAGGCGGGGCAGCTCGAGCGGATCGACGGGCTGCTGCGGGTGTTCTCCGAGGGCCGCGCGGTTCCCTTCGTGTTCCAGGCGGCGGACGGGCGGATCGTCGGGACGATCACCCTGACCGGGATCGTCCAGGGGCCCTTCCGCAGTTCCTCCCTCGGTTACTGGGTGGCCGCCGACCAGCAGAAACGCGGTCTGGCCACGGCCGCGGTGGAGCGGGTCTGCCGGATCGCGCGGGACACGGTGGGGCTGCACCGGATCGAGGCCTCCACGCTGCTCGGGAACACCGGCTCGCAGCGGGTGCTCACGAAATGCGGGTTCGAACCGATCGGCATGGCCCCGAAGTACCTGCACATCGACGGGGAGTGGCGGGACTGCCGGCTGTTCCAGCGGATCCTGCACGACCACGATCCCGCCTTGTGAGGCGCTTGTGAGGGGCCCCTCTCAGACGTCCAGCACCTTCGCCAGCACCTCCAGCGCCTCCGGATACACCCGCTCGCGGGGCGTGCCGTAGCCGACGACCAGGCCCTGCGGCCGGCGCTCGCGCCCGCCAGGTACCTGCCAGTGGTCGCCGAGGGCGCCGAGCGCGAGGCCCTCCGCCTCCGCGCGGGCCAGCACCTCCGCCTCGTCGGGCACGTCGATCAGCGCGTGCAGGCCGGCCGCGATCCCGTGCACGCTCCGGCCCGCGCCCAGCCGGTGCAGCAACTGGTCCCGGCGGCGCCGGTAGCGCAGCCGGCACGCGCGCACGTGCCGGTCGTAGGCGTGGCTGTCGATCAGCTCGGCGAGCGCCAGCTGGCCGATGGTCTCGGTGTGGTGGTCACTGTGCAGCTTGGCGTCGGCGACCGCGTCGACCAGGTACGGCGGCAGCACCATCCAGCCGAGGCGGAGCGCGGGGCCGAGCGTCTTGGAGGCGGTGCCGAGATACACCACCTGGCCCGGTGCCATGCCCTGCAGCGCGCCCACCGGCTGGCGGTCGTAGCGGAACTCCCCGTCGTAGTCGTCCTCGACGATCAGCCCGCCACGCGCGCGTGCCCAGTCGCCGAGCGCCCGCCGCCGCTCCGGGTGCAGGGTCACCCCGGTCGGGTACTGGTGCGCCGGTGTGACCACCACGGCGGCGGCCTCGCCGAGGTCCTCGGGGCGCACCCCGCGCGCGTCGACCGGCGCCGGCAGGACCGTTCCGCCACCCCGCCGCACGACCTCCCGGTGGAACGGCAGCCCGGGGTCCTCCATGGCGACGGCGGCGCCGTCCAGCACGCGCGTGAGCAGCGCGAGACCCTGGACGTACCCAGAGGTGATCACGATCCGCTCCGGCGGCGCCAGCACCCCGCGCGCCCGGCCCAGATAGCCGGAGAGCGCCGTGCGCAGCTCGATCCGGCCGCGCGGGTCGCCGTAGTCGTACGCCAGTGAGGGCGCCGTCGCTATGGCCCGGCGCAGCGCGCGCAGCCAGGCCGCCGCCGGGAACGCGCCGACGTCCGGGCTGCCGGGACGCAGATCGAAACGCGGGGCACGCGTGCGTGCCGCCGTGCCGGGCTCCGCCGAGGCGACGGGCGGCAGTTCGGCGACCCGGGTGCCCGAGCCCTGGCGCGCCGTCAGATATCCCTCGGCCACGAGCTGGTCGTAGGCGGCCTTGGCGGTGCCGCGTGAGATGCCGAGCTCGGTGGCGAGCCGCCGGGTGGCCGGCAGCCGGGTCCCGGGCACGAGCCGCCCGTCCCGTACGGCGTCCCGCAGGGCCCGCTCCAGTCCGATCCGGCGCCCGTCCGCCGAGTCCGGCTCCAGATGCAGATCGACACCGACACCGGACCAGAAGTCGCTCACGAGAACCTTCCCCCCAGGCACGCGAATGGCCGGGCACCCTCCCGGTCCCCGGCCATTGAAACGCAGATCAGCCCTTGAGCGCGGCCATCCACGCCTCGACCTCGTCGGAACGGCGCGGCAGGCCCGCCGAGAGGTTCCTGTTGCCGTCCTCGGTGACGAGGATGTCGTCCTCGATGCGGACGCCGATGCCCCGGTACTCCTCCGGCACGGTCAGGTCGTCGGCCTGGAAGTACAGCCCCGGCTCGACCGTCAGCACCATGCCGGGCTCCAGGACGCCCTCGACGTAGGTCTCGGTCCGCGCGGCGGCGCAGTCGTGGACGTCCATGCCGAGCATGTGGCCGGTGCCGTGCAGGGTCCAGCGGCGCTGCAGGCCCAGCTCCAGGACGCGCTCGACCGGGCCCTCGACCAGGCCCCACTCGACGAGCTTCTCGGCGAGCACGCGCTGGGCGGCGTCGTGGAAGTCGCGGTACTTGGCGCCCGGCTTGACCGCCGCGATACCGGCCTCCTGGGACTCGTACACGGCGTCGTAGATCTTCTTCTGGATTTCGCTGTACCTGCCGTTGACGGGCAGCGTGCGCGTGACGTCGGCGGTGTACAGCGTGTGGGTCTCCACGCCCGCGTCCAGCAGGAGCAGGTCGCCGGAGCGGACCGGGCCGTCGTTGCGGACCCAGTGCAGGGTGCAGGCGTGCGGGCCGGCCGCGCAGATGGAGCCGTAGCCGACGTCGTTGCCCTCCACGCGCGCGCGGAGGAAGAACGTGCCCTCGATGTAGCGCTCGCTCGTGGCCTCGGCCTTGTCGAGGACCTTCACCACGTCCTCGAAGCCGCGGACCGTGGAGTCGACGGCCTTCTGCAGCTCGCCGATCTCGAACTCGTCCTTGACCAGCCGGGCCTCGGAGAGGAAGACACGCAGCTCCTCGTCCCGCTCGGCGGTGACCTTGTCGGTCAGCGCGGCCTCGATGCCGGCGTCGTAGCCGCGCACCACGCGCACCGGGCCGGTGGCCTCGCGCAGCTTGCCGGCCAGCTCGCGCACATCGGCGGCCGGGATGCCGTACAGCGCCTCGGACTCGGCGAGCGAGTGGCGGCGGCCGACCCACAGTTCGCCCTGGCCGGAGAGCCAGAACTCGCCGTTCTCGCGGTCGGAGCGGGGCAGGAGGTAGATCGTCTCCTCGTGGCCGCCGTCCTTCGGCTCCAGGACGAGGACGCCGTCCTCGGTCTGGTTGCCGGTGAGGTACGCGTACTCGACGGAGGAGCGGAAGGGGTACTCGGTGTCGTTCGAGCGGGTCTTCAGGTTGCCCGCCGGGATCACCAGGCGCTCGCCCGGGAAGCGGGCGGAGAGCGCGGCGCGGCGGCGGGCGGTCTCGGCGGCCTGCGGAATCGGCTCCAGGTCACGCAGCTCCGTGTCGGCCCAGCCGGACTTCATGTTCTCGGCAAGCTCGTCGGAGACGCCCGGGTACAGGCCGTTCTTCCGCTGCTTGATGGGCTCCTCGGACTCAGTCTCCGGGGTCTCCGGGTTGAGCTCGTCGGACACGTGTTCCTCCTCGGTACGGCGTGTGATCTCCCCCGGCGGCCCGCGCTGCTCGCGATCGTGTCGGAGCGGGGCCTCCATCATCGTACGTTCGTACCGTGGGCGGACCCCGGTCGGATGACCTGTTATGCCCGGTCATGCATCCCGATGCTCGGCCGAAGCGACAGCGGGTCGGTGCTGGGTCGAGGCGGGCTGTCGGTTGCGGGGTGGTGGTCGGTGGAGGTGGGGCGTCGGCTGCGGGGTGGTGGTCGGTGGGAGCGGGCCGGCCGCTGCGGATGGTGCTCGGTCAGGCCGCAGCGGGGCGGTGGTCGGTCGTAGCGGGCCGGCCGCTGCGGATGGTGCTCGGTCAGGCCGCAGCGGGGCGGTGGTCAGTCGAAGCGGGCCGCCAGCAGCACCACGTCCTCCTCGCCGTCGGCCGCGTCCAGGCCGTCCGGCAGGACCGTGCGCAGGACGTGGTCGGCGATGGCGCCGGGGTCCTGGCGCAGCGCGCGCGGGGTGCTCGCGGCGGCCGCGTGCAGGTGGGCGAAGGCGCGGTCCATCGGGTCGCCGGTACGGTGCAGCAGCCCGTCGGTGTAGAGCAGGACCGTCTCCCCGGCCTCCGCCTCGATCTCGACGCTCGGCGCCTCCCAGCAGGCGAGCATGCCGAGCGGAGCGGAGACGGAGGTCTCGGCGAACTCGGTGCGCCGCTCGCCGATCAGCAGCGGCGGGCTGTGTCCGGCGCCGGCCAGGGTGATCTTGCCCAGGGCGGGCTCGCAGTAGGCGAACAGCGCGGTGGCCGAGCGGGCGGGCTCGGTCAGCCGCAGCAGCAGCTCCAGGTCGGACAGGACGGCGACCGGGTCCTCGCCCTCCATCACGGCGTACGCGCGCATGCTGGCGCGCAGCCGGCCCATCGCGGCCACGGCGCTCGGGCCGGAGCCGGTGACCGAGCCGACGGACAGGCCGAGCGCGGCCTCCGGCAGCGGTAGCGCGTCGTACCAGTCACCTCCGCCGTGCGGGCCGGTGCGGTGCCGGGCGGCGAGCTGGACGCCTGGGACGCGGGGCAGCCGGGTGGGGAGCAGTTCCTCCGTGATGGTCGCCATGTGCGCGCGGGCGCGTTCCACCTCCAGCAGCCGGGCGAGGTGCTCGGTGGCGTGCCGGATGTAGAGGCCGGCGAGGTGGCGCTGCCGCTCATGGGGTTCGGCCGGTTCGTCGTAGAGCCAGACGGCGGCGCCGAGGCGGCCGGCGGCCTCGCTCGCGAGGGGCAGTGCGTAGCTGGCGGCGTAGCCGAGGCGGGCGGCCACCTCGCGGTGCCGGGGGTCGAGGCCGGCCTCGGCGAGCAGGTCGGGGTGGACGATCTCGGCGGTCGTGCCGGTGTCGTACGGCAGCGCGCCGCGTGGGACGGTCTCGATGTGGCCGAGGTCGGCGCGGCCGAGGCCGAGGCCGAGGGTGGTGCGGGGGCCGAGTCCGTCGCCGGGTTCCAGGGCGACCAGGCCACGTCGGGCGCCGACGAGGGCGGCTCCGGCGCGCAGGAGTTCGTGGAGGGCCGGTTCCAGTGCGTTCGTGCGGGACAGGCGCTCGGTGAGTTCGTGGAGGGTCGTGAGGTCCGAGACCCAGCCGGCCAGCCGGTCCTGGAGGAGAGTGCCGGGCGCGGGGGTGTTCGGCGCGGGGACGGGAGCGGGGTCGGGGGAGGGACCGGCGCCGGCGGCGGGGGGAGTGGGCGCGACAGTGTGTGCGGGCGTCGGAACCGTTGGATCGATTCCAGCCACTTTCGGAGGGTGCGGGGCGTTCATGGCGTCCGGCTCTCGGACCGGTGCGTATTGCTGAAAAGCATCGCGAACCCCCATGGCATTCTGCGCCGCTAGCAGTGTCTCCACATGTACACGCACTCGTGAGGGGATGTCCAGCATTGTCCTGCAGGGATTCCTGGTGTCCATGAGCCGTACGAGGTTTCCCCTGAACCCCTTGCCTTACTGCCAAGTTGGCTGAAAACTGCACCAGGTATCGGTCCATTGCGGTCGACTGGCCTTGCTCCACGGAGCGTCACAGCGGTCGTGATGGGTACGTACTCGGTGAAGACCAGGGGTGGTTGGGGGCCACCCGGAACCTGGCGACGGACCCGGGCGTCTTAGCCACCGACGGCCGAGCCCCATCCTCCCGCGGCGGAGGCGGAGAGAAACACGCGCGACGGCAAAACGCCATACTTCGCCACCCCCGCGCCGCACCCGTGCTTTTGTCAGACGCACTATGGACGCGGACGCGGCCCATGCTCGACCCCTTGGGGTTCCCCCTGCCGTGCGCAGGGGTGTGATGCGCCAACAGGTACGCACAGTGAAGTGATCGACACATGGTGTGATGTGGACCACGGTGTTGCCAGCGGTGCAACGGAAAGGAACGAGCGCTCATGCGCGAGATCCTCGGAAGGCGACGCAGGCTCCTGTCCAGGCGGAACGACGGGAGGCCCGGGCGGAACGACGAGAGGCCTGAGCTGATCGGCGCGGCCCTGACCTTCGCGACCGAGTGGCAGTGGCCGGTACTCCCGGGCGTGGCCCCGGACCCGCAGGGGCGGGCCCGCTGCGCCTGCCCCGACCCCGAGTGCACGGTGCCCGGTGCGCACCCCTTCGATCCCGGCCTGCTCGCCGCCACGACCGACGCCCGCATGGTGCGCTGGTGGTGGACCAACCGGCCGAGCGCGCCGGTCGTCCTGGCCACCGGCGGCAAGGCGCCCTGCGCGGTCAGCCTGCCGGCGCTCGCCGCCTCCCGCGCCCTCGCCCTGCTCGACCGGCGGGGCATGCGCCTCGGCCCGGTGATCGCCTCCCCGTCCCGCTGGGCGCTGCTGGTGAAGCCGTACTCCATGGAGCAGTTGGGTGAACTGCTCTACGCCAAGGACTTCGTCCCCGGCTCGCTGCGCTTCCACGGCGAGGGCGGCTATCTCGCCCTGCCCCCGTCCGAGACCGGCCAGGGCGCCGTCCGCTGGGAGCGCGCACCGCTGCCGGGTTCGGCCGCGCCCTGGGTGCCCGACGTGGAGGCCGTGGTGGACGCCGTGGTCGACGCCCTCACTCGTACGGGTGTGAGCGCGCCCGAGTTGTAGGGGTGTCGGGCGCGGGCAGGGCCGCGAGCCCCGCCGGCTCGTTATGTTCCGCACATGCTGCGAAATTCTGGGGGACAGGGGACTCGGTTCTCCGGGAGGCCTTCCGGGCGGCACGGCCGCCGATCGGCACGGGGCGCGGCGCGGCCGGCGCGGGCGGCGGGTGCGCCATCGCCGGGTGCGCGGGCGGCGGGCGTACGGCCGACCGGTGTGCGGCCGGCAGGTGTACGTCCGGCGGGTGTGCTGCTGGTGGGTGTGCGCCGACCGGACTCTCGAACGCTGCGGATGCTCGCGCTCGTGGCCGCCGTGACGGCCGCGGTCGTGCTGCCGCTGGCCGTGGCGTCCGCGGGACAGGTGGGCAAGGCGGTCCGGCACGCGGTGGCCGGGAAGGCATCGGGCGCCGTACGGGCCTCAGGGCGGCAGGACGCCTCCGGGGGCGACGGGGACTCCGGCCGGCCTGACGGGGGCTCCGGGTACGAGGACGGCAAGCTGCCCTCGCTCGACCGGGCCCCTCGGCTGCTCGGGCTGGGCCTGGCCACCGCCACGCGGTGCGGCCCCCAGCTCACCTCCCCCGACGGCATCGAGGCGCAGACCTGTGTGCTGGCCGAGGGCACCGACACCTGGGCCCGCACCTACTACCGCAACTCCACCGGAAAGTCGCTGGACTCCGCGCTCAGCCTGATGGGCCCGGGCGGCCACAGCCTGGAGACGCGCTGTGTCACCGGTGTCGACGACGAACCCGCCACCTGCGAGACACCCCGTGAGCACAGCCGGGGCGGCATGGACGCCTACACGGCCGTCACCGAGTTCGCCACGCACGGGGCCGACGGTGCCCTGCTGCTGCGCTCGGGCAGCAACTCGGCGGACGCCGACGGCAACTCCGCCTCCACCGACGGGAGTTGATGCTCCACAGCGCGTCGTACACCGTACGCGGACATGGAAAGACCCGGTTGCTGGCGACGGGGGATGCACCAGCAACCGGGCTACTGGAACGGTAACAAGAGATCGGCGGTTCGCAAATTCCGTCTGGGGCATTCGGCCACCGATTTCCCTGTCGCCAAGGGCGAGTTGTGACAGGAGTCACCTGTTCCGCCGGCCGTGCGCGCGCCTTACCGACCGTTCAGTCCTCGGACGCGCGCGACGGCCTCAGCTGAGCGTGACCTGCCGGTTGGTAAGGCCGCCGCGCGCCCGGCGCTCGTCCGGCGTGAGCGGCTCGGTGGCGGCCAGGGCGGCGGCGAGCCGCTCGGCGAACTCGGCGGCCGGCTTCTCCACGTCGTCCGCGGTGACCCCGCTCGGCAGGTCCCAGACCGGCACGGTGAGGCCGTGAGCACGGAAGGAGCCCACGAGCCGGGTGCCCTCGCCGAGGTGGGAACGGCCCGCCGCGTGCAGCCGCGCGAGAGCGTCCAGAAGCTGCTCCTCCGGATGCGGCATCACCCAGCGCAGATGGTTCTTCTCCGGGGTCTCGCACCAGTACGCGGCGTCCACCCCGCTCAGCCTCGCCGTCGGGATGGCGGCGGCGTTGGCCCGCTCCAGGGAGGCGGTCACCTCGGGCGTGGCGTTCTCCGCGTCCGGCACCCAGAACTCGAAGCCGCTCTGCACCTCCGGTTCGAACGGCGCCTGGAGGTCGAGCAGATCCTGCAGCCGCGGACCGCCGGCCGGGGCGCGGCGGCCCTGCACCGGGGTGCCGGGCGCGGCCTGGAGGGCGCGCTGGAGGGTGTCGGCGAGGTCGCGGCTGAGGTCACCGGACGCCGTGTCGTTCTGCAGGCCGAGCAGGATCGACCCGTCGTCTCGGCGCAGCGCGGGCCAGGCCATCGGCAGCACCGTGGCCAGCGTGACCGACGGGACGCCCTCGGGCAGGCCGTCCTTGAGGGTCAGCTCGACCGTCGCCGCCGGCACCAGCTCGCGCAGCGCCACCCAGTCGCACTCCCCGGGCAGCCCCTCGAACGGGCGGTGCACCAGCTCGGTCGCCGCGTGCGCCGCGGCCCGGCCGTGGCACGCCTTGTAGCGCCGGCCGCTGCCGCAGGGGCAGGGCTCGCGGGCGCCGACAACCGGGACTTCCGCATCGCTGAGCTGCGGCCGCTCGGCCTTCGTCTGGGGTCGCTTCTTGGCCATCGTGGGTGTCTCCCGGTTGCGGCTCTTCTCGTACGGCGGGAGCCTAGCCGTTCAGGCCATGACCGGCTGGAACCTGTGGACAACGCACGCCCGCTCGACTCCAACGGTGTGAACCTGTGGACAACTTCGGGGTGTCCTGCGGCGTGGCCGAGGCCTTGCCGACGGGGGGCTCGACGGCTGGTACGGCCCTCGACGGTCGGTGCGGTCCACGACGGTCGGTGCGGTCGACGACGGAGGGTCCGGTTCATGACAGTCGGCACTGGTCTCGACTGCCGGTCCGGTCCATGACGGCCGGTCGGGGCATCGACGGCGGGTCCGGCGCTCGACTGCCGGTCCGGTCCACGACGGCCGGTCGGGGCATCGACGGCGGGTCCGGCGCTCGACTGCCGGTCCGGTCCATGACGGCCGGTCGGGGCATCGACGGCGGGTCCGGCGCTCGACTGCCGGTCCGGTCCACGACGGCCGGTACGGGCCACCACTGCCGGTCCGGTCCATGACGGCCGGTCCGATCCTCGACTGCCCGTACGGTCCACGACTGCCAGCGCTGGTCCTCGACGGCCGGTGCTGAAGCTGGGCCTTCGTCTGCCAGTCCAGGGCGCCTCGCGTTCCGTCCGCGGGGCCAGGATCCCGGCCTCCGTCCGCCGGTGCGGCTCTCGGCCTCCGTCCGCCCAGCCAGGCTCGCTGCCTCCATCCACCGATGCAGCCCTAGGCCAGGGCTCCCTCCGCCGGGCCAGGTCAACGACCGTGTCCCTCGGCCGGGTCGACCAGCGCGTGGCTCCGGTCCTCGAGCTCCGGCGGGTCCAGTTCCGTGCCCGCGTCCGTCGGCCGGTGTCAGGCACCGCGTGACTCAGGCGCTCGATCACGCCCGCCGGCCCAGCTGCTCGGGGTGTCCGACAGTCCAGGCCCTCGGGCCGTGTCCGTCGGTCCCGGGTCCTCGACCGCGTCCAGCGGTCCGGACCTCCGACCGTGTCCATCAGTCCAGGCCCTCGTGCCATATTCGTCAGTCCAGGCCCTCGTGCCGTATTCGTCAGTCCAGGCCCTCGTGCCGTACCCGTCAGTCCAAGTCCTCGAACGCGTCCGCGAAGTTCAGGTCGGGCAGGTGCGGGATCGCGGGGGAGGTGACGCGCGTAGCGAGACCGTTTCGGTGGCACCCGGCATCGGGATCGTGGACGTCCCTGTGGACCACCACCCAGACCGTCACCTCGCCGTGGATGTCGTCCCGTACGCCCCAGTCGTCGGCGAGCGCCGTGATGATGTTCAGCCCGCGGCCACCGTGCGCGGTCACCGACGGGGTGGCCGGAGCCGGGCGGGTCGGACCGCCGCCGTCCGTCACCTCGACGATGAGCCGCCCCCGCCCGTCGACCCGCCACGCGGCGCGCACATCGCCGTCGCCGGCCGGCGCGTCGCCCAGGGGTCGCCCGTGTTTGCAGGCATTGCTCAGCAGTTCGGAAAGGATCAGTACGGCATCGTCGATGACCGATTCGGACACACCACCGCTGCGCAACTGCGAACGCATCCGGTGTCTCGCCTTCCCCACGCCCGCAGGGCCATGGGGTACGGCCATGCTCGACGACGTGGGCACCTCCTGTGCCACCACCAACGCCACCCCCGAGACCTCCTTTGCCCCACGCCACGGTGTGGATGCCCCATTGGCCTGTACCGGAAACCGGCCAATCCCCTTCCGGTGACGCATTCGCAACGGCTCTGCACGGAACGAACGCGCCGGAGCACTCCCTGTGACGAAGGCCTTTACAGGTGGTCGTCGCATGGCTGGATTTCATTGGTGTGGCCGAGAGGGGAGAATTCAGCAGCCGCACAGCGGGGTCAAGGGACGGGCGCAGCTCCTTACCGGCCTCTTGAGGTCACACCCGTCCCAGCTGACGCAGGACCGCGAGCGGGCGGTTGGTGATGACGGCGTCGATGCCCAGCTCCACGCAGAGATCGACGTCCTCGGGCTCGTTCACGGTCCACACGTGCACCCGGTGACCGGCTCGCTGCAGTCGCTCCACATAGGCGGGGTTGTTGCGCACGATACGGATCGAGGGTCCCGCGATCCGCACGCCCGCGGGCAGCCGTCCGTCGCGCAGCCGCGGTGTGAGGAACTGCACAAGGTAGACCGTCGGCAGCGTCGGCGCGGCGACACGCACGCGGTGCAGCGAGCGCGCCGAGAAGCTCATGACCCGGACCTGGGACTCGGCGGCGGAGGCCGGCGCGTCCAGGCCGAACCGCTTCAGCAGCGTCAGCAGCCGCTCCTCGACCTGGCCGGCCCAGCGCGTGGGGTGCTTGGTCTCGATGGCCAGCTCCACCCGCCGCCCGGCGTCCGCGACCAGCTCCAGCAGCCGCTCCAGGGTGAGTACCGAGGTCTCCTCGCGGTCCTCCGGCCGGTGTTCCCAGTCGGGCTCCTCGACCCGTCCGTGCCAGCTCTCGCGCGTCTTCCAGGAACCGAAGTCGAGGGCGGCGAGATCGGCCAGTTCCAGCGCGGAGACGGCGCCGCGGCCGTTGGAGGTCCGGTTCACGCGCCGGTCGTGGACGCAGACCAGATGGCCGTCGGCGGTCAGCCGTACGTCGCACTCGAGGGCGTCGGCGCCGTCCTCGATCGCCTTCTTGTAGGCGGCCAGGGTGTGTTCGGGCGCGTCCTCGGAGGCGCCCCGGTGGGCGACGACCTGGACGGAGCGCTGTAGTGCGTGGGTCACCGCGTCATGGTGCCACCGTCCGGGGGTGCGCGGGGCGGCTCGGGAGGCACAAGGTGCCCGTTTATGTAACTTTTGCCGGTAAGGCCCTATATAAAGACTGGTCAGGGATCCATAGCCACCGCTTATGGTGCTCTGACGGCTCGTGGGAAAAGCTGACTGCATACAAACGGAACCAGTGAAGACTGGCCACAGCACCATGCACAGCTGCCGAGCGTGACCGAGTGCGACCGAACACAACAGCCGTGGACCGAGGAGAAGAGCTGTGAGCACCGAGAACGAGGGCAACGAGGTACCCCAGGCCCCGTCCGCACCTCCTGTGCCGGTGGCCTCTCCCGCCACACCCCCGCAGGGCGCCCCCGGGGGGAACGAGCCGACGGCTCCCCTCCCGCCAGTACCCCAGGAGTCTCCCGCCGTGGCCGAACCCCAGCCGGGCGGGCCCGCCGCCCCGCACCCCTCCACCCCGCACGCCTCCGGCCCGTCGGCCCCTGGTTCGGCCCCCGACGGCTCCTGGCCGCCTCCGCCGCCGGCCAACCCGCCCTACGGCGAGGGCGCGTCCTACGGTGACGGCGGTGCTGGTGCCGCCGACGGCTTCGGTGGAGCGGGCGGCGCGGGCGGCGCCGGCGGCTGGGGAGCGTCGTACCAGCAGCCCGCGCCCAAGCCGCGCAGCGGGCGCGGCGGTCTGGTGGCCGCCGTCCTGGTGGCCGCGCTGGTCGCGGGCGGCCTGGGCGGCGGCCTCGGCTACACCCTGGCCAAGGACAACGACAACAGCGGCTCCACCACCGTCTCCGCCTCCGACAACGGCGCCACCCAGGTCAGGCGCGCGCCCGGCACGATCGCCAACGTGGCCGCCAAGGCGCTGCCCAGCACCGTCACCATCGAGGCCGAGAGCACCAACGGCGAGGGCGGCACGGGCACCGGGTTCGTCTTCGACACCCAGGGCCACATCGTCACCAACAACCACGTGGTGGCGGACGCGCTCGACGGCGGCAAGCTGACCGCGACGTTCCCGAACGGCAGGAAGTACGACGCCGAGGTCGTGGGCCACGCCCAGGGCTACGACGTGGCGGTCATCAAGCTCAAGAATCCCCCGTCCGATCTCAAGCCCCTCGCCCTCGGCGACTCCGACAAGGTGGCCGTGGGCGACGAGACGATCGCCATCGGCGCGCCTTTCGGCCTGTCCAACACGGTGACGACCGGCATCATCAGCGCCAAGAACCGTCCGGTGGCCTCCAGCGACGGCAGCTCCACCAGCAAGGCGTCGTACATGAGCGCGCTGCAGACCGACGCGTCGATCAACCCGGGCAACTCCGGCGGCCCGCTGCTGGACGCCGCCGGTGCGGTCATCGGCATCAACTCGGCGATCCAGTCGACCAGCAGCGGCGGCTTCGGCTCCGGCCAGTCCGGCTCGATCGGCCTGGGCTTTGCCATCCCGATCAACCAGGCCAAGTACGTCGCCCAGCAGCTGATCAAGACCGGCAAGCCGGTGTACGCCAAGATCGGCGCCTCCGTCTCGCTGGAGGACTCCACCGGCGGCGCGAAGATCACCGACCAGGGCGCGGGCGGCTCCGCCGCGGTCGAGTCCGGCGGCCCCGCCGACAAGGCCGGCCTCAAGCCGGGTGACGTGATCACCAAGCTGGACGACATGGTGATCGACAGCGGCCCGACCCTGATCGGCGAGATCTGGACGCACAAGCCCGGCGACAAGGTCACGATCACCTACAAGCGCGGCGGTCAGGAACACACGACCGACCTGACCCTGGGCTCCCGCGTCGGCGACAACTGAAGCCCGACGACCGCACGCACGCGTGGGGGCGCTTCTCACCAGAGCGGCGCCCCTCGCCGCGCCGGGCCGCGCGTGCCGGCTCGGACGCCGACCGCCTGTCACCACGCGCCCACCCTGGGTTCCGTACCGGCCCCCGGGGCTCCGCAACGGACCACACCACCCGCCGGACGCTCGATCCCGGTACGCTGTACCCGCTCCGCCCCAGGTGGGACGGGGCCGAGGTGGGTTGCCCGAGCGGCCTAAGGGAACGGTCTTGAAAACCGTCGTGGCGCGAGTCACCGTGGGTTCAAATCCCACACCCACCGCGCAGATGAACGGCCCCTGACCAGGTGAAAAGGTCAGGGGCCGTCGCGTTGCGCGGTGCCCGCTCGGCACCGTGATTCCCCGTGGTTCCCCACACGATCGGGCACGGATGGGGCACGGGCACCTTCTGGTCCGTAGCTATAGAGAGATCGATCAACTGAGGTCGCAGAGGCCCTCACGAGGTCCCCCAGAGACGCTGCTGGTCGAGGTCGGTTGCTGGGGTTGCTGTACTTCGCTGCTGTCCTGCAACTCCCTTGCTGCCAGGCCATTGTCAATGCACCCGCCGGCTTGCCTGGCGGAGTGAGACCGGTCCAACAGTGTGCGCTATCGTCCGGATGCTTGTTCCCGTTTACTTCGCAGGGAGCTTCATGCGCCTCAAGAAGGTCTCGCTCACGGCGGCGATATCCCTCCTCGCCGGGCTGACCACCACCGTTGTCGGCCTCAGCAGTAATGCCTGGGCCGATACTGCAGTGCCACTGTCGCTGCCCCACTACTCGCACATGCTGGTCGACCCGGCTCACCAGCACCTGTTCTTCAGCAGTGGGGTCGGTAACAGCACCATCCTGGTGACCGACTACGACGGCGTCACTGTCCGCACCATCGACAACGAGCCCGGGGCGATCGGCCTGGCTCTGTCCCCCGACGGCAGCACCGTCTATGCAGCGCTCTACAACGGCGACGCCATCTCGGCCATCGACACCACATCGCTGAACGAGGCCCACCGCTACAGCACCGGCGCCGGCAGCGAGCCTCGGAGCGTCGCCTGCACTGGCGGCAAGGTCTGGTTCGGCTACGGCGGAGCAGCCGAGGGGAACATCGGGTCGATCGACACCAGTAGCGACCCGGCGAGCGTCACCCTCAACACCGCCGGCGGGTGGTACAGCGCGCCGACGCTGGCCGCCGACCCATCGGCGCCGGGAACGCTCCTCGCCGCTGACCAGGACACCAGTCCGCCTTATCTGACGCGCTACGACGTGTCCTCGGGCACTCCGGTTGTCGGCGTGCGCCGTTGGCTGCAGGACTCGTCCGACGTGAGCGACATGCAGATCACGCCGGACGGGCAGGACGTGGTGCTGGCGACCGGAGCGCCGTACTACCACCAGGTCTTCAAGCTCTCCGACCTCTCAGCAGACGGCACCTACCCCAGCACGTCTTACCCGAACTCGGTGGCGATCGCGCCGGACGGCGCTGTCGCCGCGGGCAGCAACGCGTCCTATGACAAGGACGTCTACGTCTACCAGGCCCACCAGTCGTCCCCGATCAACACGTACGACTTCGGATCCGGTGGCACGCTGGCCAGTTCCGGGCTTGCCTGGGCCCCGGACGAAAGCCGGCTCTTCGCCGTCACGGCCGACGTCTACGGCGCCAACCCCACCCTGCACGTCCTGTCCAACCCCGAGGCGACCGCCTCCGTGCTCACTCTGGCCGGACCGACCACGACTGTCCCGACCCGGCAGCTCAGCCTGACCGGATCGCTCACCTCGGCGAACCCGATTCCCGCTGGGCAGCAGGTCAAGGTGACCCGGGTCGACTCGGCGAACCCGGACGGCATCGCTCTGCCGGACGCCGTCACGGATGCCAACGGCGGATTCACAGTCACGGACACCCCGACAACCGAGGGGGCTACCACCTACCGGGTCTCGTATGTGGGCGACTCCAAGCACCTGTCCGCGAACGCCTCGTACAGCGTCCAGGTGGCCAAGCTGGCCTCCACGATGACCTTGACCGCCCCGGCCACCTCGACCCGCACGGCGCAGCTCACCCTCACCGGCACGCTGGCCAACGGACCGTACACCGCCGGCGAGACGGTCCAGCTCACCAAGAAGGACCTGGCCCACTCCGCCGGATACAGCATCGGCACGGCCACGGTGGGTA
Source organism: Streptomyces sp. NPDC002076 (assembly GCF_053593835.1). NCBI lineage: Bacteria > Bacillati > Actinomycetota > Actinomycetes > Kitasatosporales > Streptomycetaceae > Streptomyces > Streptomyces sp. NPDC002076. The sequence goes on along the minus strand of NZ_JBSFDI010000006.1, from coordinate 148,554 downwards.
CGGACGGCAGCTTCACCATCCACGACACCCCGGCCATCGGCGGCAACAACACCTACACGGTGAGCTACCCGGGCGACCACATCCACAAGGGCTCCACCGCATCGGCGACCGTCCAGGTCTCGCGCATGGCCTCGGCCCTGACGGTGACCACCAACGCCTCGACGTACTCCTACGGCGCGACGGCCACGGCCACTGCGCATCTCGGCACCACCTACAACGGCCGTACCGTCTCGATCTACGCGCAGCCCTACGGGGGCACCAAGACGCTGGTCAAGACCGGCACTGTGGACAGCCACGGGAACCTGGTGGCGAGCTACAAGCTCAGCCGGAACACCGTCTTCAGCGCGGTCTTCGCCGGTGACTACCGCTACGCCCCCGTCACTGCCACCCGGACCGTGTATGACCGCGTCAAGGTGGCCGAAACGCTGAGCGGGTACTACACCAGTACCTACTACGGGAGCACCCTTTACCGGGTCTACCACCACACGGCCAAGGAGCAGCTCAACGTCGCGGTCACGCCCAACAAGGCCGGGCAGTGCGCGTACTACCGGGTGCAGCAGTACTACAGCGGCGCCTGGCACACGCTGACCACCTCGCCCTGTTTCGCCCTCGGCTCCGCAAGCACCGGCGCTGGATCGGTGAGCCTGAGCAATGCGATCAACGGCAAGTTCCGCATGGCCGCTGAGTACGTTCACAGCAGCAAGGACAACACCAATGTCAGCACCTGGGGTGCCTGGCAGTACTTCACCGTCAGGAGCTGAGCCGCAATCCTGACAGCTCGACCGTGAGATGACGAAGGGCCCGCCCGACCACCTCGGGCGGGCCCTTCGTGCACCCTTGGTCGCGGAGCGGGGTCACGGCGTGGCGTCCCCCGGGCGCTCTGGGCCCGCGGCGTCTGGATCAGTCCAGCGCGCGTGGTCGGGCATCTGACTGGGCCGGTCAAGCCGCACTCAGAAGCCGAAGAAGTGAAGGGCCGGGTCTCTGACCTGCGGCCGTGTGATTGATCAACGCTGCGACCTGCGACTTAGCTGTCGGTGGTTGTCAGCGTTGGTCGTCGTTGAGCACCCCCGCACGGCCCAGAGACGGCCCGAGCGGGGGTGTCGTACATGGCACCTCGATGCGAACTACGGGCGGGGCGGTCGCTGAGGTTTGCTGGGCTGGCCAGCCAGCCGGATGCGTGCAGTGATGGTCTCCTGCGGTTGTACCGGTTGCTGTACTTCGCTGCTGTACGGCAACCGGCTCCACCTCATCGACCCTGCTTCCGTTGTCTACGACGCAACCCAACGACACTGGCGATGGCGACGAAGAAACTGCCGCCTACTGTCATAGGGAGGTCAGAGGCGAAGGGCCTTAGAGGGGGGTGTTCAAGAAAGGCTCGGTCGAACGCAAATCCGATCAGGGCGCCTGTCAGTGTGATCGCCCACAAGAGCAGTATGAGCAACCATGTGCTCCGGGTGCTCAGCCAAGAAGTCATTGGATCATCATGCACCCGACGGAGCGCCGACCACAGCGCCGGGTCGCCAGTTTGGAAGATCGCGTATGCGGATCCCGCCTGAGCTGGCAAAACGCTGGCCTGCGCGTTCCTGGGCTGCGCGCCGTGGTTCCCCGCTGTTCCCCGTCGGTCGCCGCCCTATCGGGCACGCATGGGGCACGGTGGCTGGCTGCCTGCGGCTACGACGACAGAGTCAGCTTCCTGCGCCGGACGAATCGACGGCAGGCTACCCAGAGGTTGATCAAGAACAGCACTGATCCGGCGATGGGCCAGCCCACTGACCCACCATCGCGGTAGGTCTCGATACCGATCACCAGCAGTAGTGAACCGACCGCCACGCCCATCAGGTCGAGGAAGATGTCTGCCTGCCTCGTGATCTTCGAAAGGTTGGCCATGGCTTGATCGTGACAGGTGAACTTGGTCGCCGCCAAGGTCGAGTGCTCGCCGACAGCTGCACCTTGCCAAGCCCCCCTCGACCGGTCGGCCGACCACCCCGCCACGGCACCACGTCAGGGATCGATTCCCCGGCCGCAGGCGAGTCCGGCTGCCCTACAGGTAAAACGGTCATAAATATGCATGAATGGATGTAATCGGACATTAAACGGAATAAACTGGACATCGTGCAGCCGAGGGGTGCATCACCGGGACAGTCTCGACGCCAGGAGAAGCTCAATGACCTACGGAACGATGGCCGCTCCCGAGTCCACCCCCCGCGCGAACGCCGCTTTGGCTGCTGACTGCGAGGTGTGCAACGGCTGGGGAAGCGTGATCACTTTCGAAGGGCGGCACGAACTGTGTCAGGCCTGCCAGTCGTCCACCGAACGCGGGTGCCACGACAGCACCTGATTTCAGGGGGCGTGAGGCCCATGCATGCATTGTGGATCAACAACTTCTTGTCCATGTGCGGGTCGCACCAGACAGAGCGGTCGGCGTAGCGACTTTGGCCGGGAGCTGCTTTGGCGCGAGTGATCATGGCCCCGTAAGCTTCCGGCGCGTCGGGCAGTCTGTGCGTGGCGCGAGTCACCGTGGGTTCAAATCCCACACCCACCGCGGATGTCGGAAAGGGGCGCCCTCCTCAGGGGGCGCCCCTTTCACGTGCTGCGTCGGGTTCTCGCCGTCACGGCCGGTGTCCCGTCATCCGTGCTGCCGAGGCGATCGTCGCGCGGGCCTCGCGTTCGGACAGGCCGGTGTGGCGAGCGGCCTCGGTCAGGGGGTCGGCCAGGGCGGGGCCGATGCCGTTCTCGTAGGCGCGGCAGGCCGCCCAGAAGAGGCGGGTGTTGCGCTGGCCCTCGTGCGCGGAGAGGACGAACTGGACCAGGCCGCGGCCGTGGTCGCCGGACACCGCAGGATGCGGATGCGGATCCGGGGGCCGGGGCGGCGGCACCAGCAGGCGCAGCAGGGACGGCGGACAGGGGGCGGGGGCCAGGTGCGCGGTGCCGGGGGCGGTCGTGTACACGCCGTGGTCGGTGCGGGAGCCGGGGCCGACGAGGTAGCCGCCGGCGCCGCGGATGTCGATGCCGGGGGCGAGACGCCCGGCGGAGTTCGGTACGACGACGTCCGGCGGGCCGGTGAGCCACAGGTGACGCCCGCTGCTCGGGGTGCGGACGACGACCGTCTCCGGAATGGTGAACAGATGGCGCAGGGCCAGTTCGCGCAGTGCGGTCGAGGAGTTCGTGCCGGACTTGGTGTCCAGGTCGACGCCGATCAGGTGGTACGGCGGCAACCCGCAGGCGATGCCGTAGCCGGTGGCCCAGGGTGCGGCGGCGAACAGCTCGCGGATGCGGACGGGGTCGGTCGAGGCGTCGTACACGCCGTGGCCGAGGCGGCCGCACTCGCCGTGGCAGCGCGGTCCGGCCGGGTCGGGGTCGTCGCGGTGGGGGGAGCGCAGGGCCGGGAGCTTCGTCCGGGACAGGGGGATGACGGCCAGTCCGCGTTCGGCGGCTGACAGAGCGTGTGCGAGGGCCAGCGTCGTGGCCTGCCGGTCGGTGTAGGCCATGCCTTCATGTTCGTACGTACGTTCGAAAAAGGGAAGAGGAGGCGGTGGTGACGCGCCGGGGCGGGGGAGATTGGCCGGATATGTGGCGGAACGATTCGTCACTTGTGTCACTTGGCGAGGGAAAGCACCGCCTGATCCCTCATGGTGGGTGAAGTGGCGAAAGATGGCGATAGGGGTTTATCGACTTTTCATCACGCTTGCGTGCGAATCAGATCTTCCGGGGTGGTTCGCCGAGGATTCGGTGGGCAACTCTGATCTCGCGACGTCGTCCACGACAGTCAGAGCGGTCGGCCAACTGCCCTGACACAAGCCGTACTTCACGTACTTCCGGCCCTAGGGCCGCAGAGTTCTCGGTTCTGGAGGAACAACATGGCAAGCATCCGTACCGCCCGCGTCCTCGCCGCCGTCGCCGCGCTCCCGCTCGCAGCCGCCCTGTTCAGCGGCGTCGCGGCCGCAGACAACGGCTCCTTCGCGGACAACGGATCGAGCGCCAACACCGGTGTGGCGGGCATCATCGGCAGCGGAGTCGGCCACAACAACAACGGCAACTCGTCGACCACGCAGCAGAACGCGGTCGGCAACGGTGCCTCGAACCAGAGCAACACCGCCCAGGTCAACGGCTCCGCCTGGACGGCCGTCCAGCAGGGCAACGAGAACGTGGCCATCCACTTCACCCGCCTGTGGTGAGCCTCGGGCGAGGTCCCTCCCGGTAAGGGGCCTCGTGGGGTGTGCTTCGGGGTCGTAACACGTCCGCGCGGCGGTACTTCGGTGCCGCCGCGCAGGCGTTTTCCCGCGCCCGTTCCGCGCCGACGGCGACCTTGACACCCCTCGCTATCTGACGGACAGTCAGAAACTGTCCTGTCGGGTACGCGAGGCCGGGAGCGAGGCCGGGAGGGGGCGGCGATGAGCACGGCGGAGAGGGGCCACGACCCGCTCGGCGCGCGGCTCAAGGCGTACGAGGGGCGGCCGGCCGCCGTCGCCGGGAAGGGCAAGGACCCGGTGAACGCGCCGATGATCCGGCACTGGTGCGAGGCCATGGGCGACACCAACCCTGCCTACTCCGGGCCGGACGCCATCGCCCCGCCCACCATGCTGCAGGCCTGGACGATGGGCGGCCTGTCGGGGCACGAGGGCCGCACGGGTGCCTACGACGAGCTGCTGTCGCTCCTCGACGCCTCGGGCTGTACGGCCGTGGTGGCCACCGACTGCGAGCAGGAGTATCCACGGGCCCTGCGCCCGGGTGACCAGGTCACCTTCGACTCGGTGATCGAGTCGGTCTCCGACCGCAAGACGACGAAGCTGGGCACCGGCTACTTCGTCACGACCCGCACGGACATCCGCGTCGACGGCGACCTCGTGGGCACGCACCGCTTCCGCATCCTCAAGTACGCCCCGGCCCACCAAAATCTCCCGGCCCCCCGTCCCCGCCCGGTGGTCAACCGGGACAACGCCGGGTTCTGGCAGGGCGTGGCCGAGCACAAACTCCTCATCCAGCGCTGCGCGGACTGCGGCACCCTGCGCCACCCCTGGCTGCCGGGCTGCAACGCATGCGGCTGCCTGGACTGGGACACGGTCGAGGCGAGCGGCGCGGGGACGGTCCACTCGTACGTGGTGATGCACCACCCGCCCTTCCCGGCCTTCGATCCTCCCTACGCGGTCGGCCTCGTCGAACTCGCCGAGGGCGTGCGGATGGTGAGCAATGTGATCGGGGTGCCCTACGACAAGGTGCGCATCGGGTTGCCCGTCCAGGCGGAGTTCCGCACCTACGAGGACGCGGAGGGCGCGCAGGTCCTCCCGGTCTTCCGGGTCGTCGACGGCCACGGCGAGGGCGGGGCCTGACATGGACTTCACGCCCACCGAGGCCCAGGGCGAGGCCCGTGACCTGGCCGCGCGGATCTTCGGCGACCTCTCCACCCACGAACGCCTCAAGGAGGCGGGGCAGAGGGTGGTGCACACCGGTCAGCATCTGCTCGGCGGAGCGGGAGCCGATCTCGACCATCCCGTGCACCGGCGCTTCCTGTGGGGCAGACAGCTGGTCGCCCATCTGGGCTCTGGGGCCGAAGTGCTCCAGGAACTGGGGGACTTGACCGCGAGTGGGGAGTGAGCCATGAGGACCGCGCCGGCGACGGCACTGACGGCGGGCGCCGAGCTGCCCCCGCTGGAGATCCCGGTCACGCGGACGCTGATCGTGGCGGGGGCGATCGCGTCGCGGGACTACCAGGACGTGCACCACGACGCCGAGTCGGCCAGGCAGAAGGGCTCACCGGACGTCTTCATGAACATCCTGACGACGAACGGCCTGGTCGGCAGATACATCACGGACCACTTCGGCCCGACGGCGACGCTCCGCAAAGTCGCCATCAGGCTCGGGGTGCCCAACTATCCGGGAGACACGATGGTGCTGACCGGCACGATCGAGGCGGTCGACGGCGACACCGCCACCGTACGGGTCGTCGGCGCCAACGCCCTTGGCAGACATGTCGAGGGCACGGTGACGGTCACCGTCCCGGACGCGGAGGGCCGCTCATGAGCGTCCGGGCCCGCGACACCCTGGCCGGCCGCGCCGCGATTGCCGGGATCGGGGCCACCGAGTTCTCCAAGGACTCCGGGCGCAGCGAGCTGCGGCTGGCCGTGGAGGCGGTGCGGGCCGCGCTGGACGACGCGGGGCTGGCTCCGGCGGACGTGGACGGGATGGTGACGTTCACCATGGACACCAGCCCGGAGATCACGGTGGCCCAGGCCTGCGGGATGGGCGAGTTGTCCTTCTTCTCCCGGGTGCACTACGGCGGCGGTGCGGCCTGCGCGACCGTGCTCCAGGCGGCGCTCGCGGTGGCGACGGGCGTGGCGGAGGTCGTGGTCTGCTACCGCGCCTTCAACGAACGCTCGGGCCGCAGATTCGGCGCCGGCGTACAGCACCGGGAGCCCTCGGCGGAGGGCGCGGCGCTCGGCTGGGTGCTGCCGTTCGGGCTGCTCACCCCGGCCTCCTGGGTGGCGATGGCGGCCCAGCGGTATCTGCACGCGTACGGGCTGACGCCGGAGGTGTTCGGGCATGTGGCCGTGCTGGACCGCAAGTACGCGGCGACCAACCCGGCGGCGTACTTCCACGGCCGCCCGATCACGCTCGCGGACCACGCGGCGTCCCGCTGGATCGTGGAGCCGCTGCGGCTGCTGGACTGCTGCCAGGAGACCGACGGCGGTCAGGCGCTCGTCGTCACCTCGGTGGAGCGGGCCCGGGACCTGCCGCATCCCCCGGCTGTGATCGCGGCGGCCGCCCAGGGCGCCGGCCGGGCGCAGGAGCAGATGACCAGTTTCTACCGGGACGATCTGACCGGTCTGCCGGAGATGGGCGTGGTGGCCGGCCGGTTGTGGCGATCGTCGGGACTCGGCCCGGCCGACATCGATGTGGGGATTCTCTACGACCACTTCACCCCGTTCGTGCTGATGCAACTGGAGGAGTTCGGGTTCTGCGGAAGGGGGGAGGCGGCGGACTTCGTGGCCGAGGAGCGGCTGCCGCTCAACACACACGGGGGCCAGCTCGGGGAGGCCTATCTGCATGGGATGAACGGCATTGCGGAGGCGGTGCGCCAGCTGCGGGGCACGGCGGTCAACCAGATACCGGGCGCGAGACGGACCCTGGTGACGGCCGGCACCGGGGTGCCCACCTCGGGGCTGGTCCTGACGGCCGACGACTGACCGACGGGCCGCTGCCCAGCCCCGCGACGGGCCGCCGCCCAGCCCCGCGACGGGCCGCCGCCCAGCCGCGCGAGGGGGCCGACCGGCTCCCGCCCTGCCCCGAGACGCCGACCGGCTCCCCGCCCCGGCAGGCCGACCGGCCCCCGCCCTGCCCCGAGACGCCGACCGGCTCCCCGCCCCGGCAGGCCGACGGGCCCCCGCCCTGCCACGAGACGCCGACCGGCTCCCCGCCCCGGCAGGCCGACCGGCTCCCGCCGTGCCCCGAGACGCCGACCGGCTCCCCGCCCCGGCAGGCCGACCGGCCCCCGCCCCGCCCCGAGACGCCGACCGGCTCCCCACCCCCCGGAGTTGCTGACCCGCAGGGCCGAACCACCCCGGGAATGGGCTGGGTCCGCCCGGACTCAGGGTCGTACCCATGCGGGCGGAGCAAGGCCTGATCGGGGCGGAACCAGGTCCGATCGAGGCGGAGTCAGGGTCGTACCCGCACACGGGGTGCACCCGCGCTCCACCTTCAGGAGGTGGAGCCAGCCCCACCCGTACAACCTGAGGGGGACGCCGCTTCGGGACCTGGGGGCGATCCGCCGCAGGGTGGACCACTCCTAGCGTGGAGCCATGACCACACCCGTCTGCACCAGCGCCTCGGCCGCCGCCGCACCAAGGCGGCAGACCCTCCCGCATCCCCGGCTCCGGCCGGGCGGGGAGACTCCGACATATCCGACGTTCGCGTCGTATGTGCGGGCTCGTCAGCCGGTCCTGCTGCGCACCGCCCGCTCGCTCACCGCGAACCTGAGTGACGCCGAGGACCTGCTGCAGACCGCGCTCGCCAAGACCTATGTGGCCTGGGAGCGGATCGAGGACCAGCGGGCGCTGGACGGCTATGTGCGCCGGGCGCTGCTGAACACCCGCACCTCGCAGTGGCGCAAGCGCAGGGTGGACGAGTTCACCTGCGACGAGCTGCCCGAGCCGGAGCCCGTGCCGGGCGACGACGACCCGGCCGAGCGGCAGGCGCTGCACGACGCCATGTGGCGGGCGATCAGCAAGCTGCCGACGCGGCAGCGGGCGATGGTCGTCCTGCGCTACTACGAGGACCTGAGCGAGGCCCAGACCGCCGAGGTGCTCGGGGTGTCCGTGGGCACGGTGAAGTCGGCCGTGTCGCGTGCGCTGGCCAAGCTGCGCGAGGATCCTGAGCTGGGACTGGTCCGCTAGCCGGGCACTTTCCCCGAGTTTTCCCGGGTTTCCTGCCCGAGTTTTCTCCCGAGTGACACACCGCCTAGTGACATACCGTGCGGTATGTGCGCAGAATCAGCGGAACCTCTACCACCGCGTAGGCAGTGCCGCCCCGGGAGGACTCCGTGCTGAGCACCATGCAGGACGTACCGCTGACCGTCACCCGCATCCTGACGCACGGGACGCTGGTGCACGGGCGGTCCCAGATCATCACCTGGACCGGGGAAACCGAGCCGCAGCGGCGCAGTTTCGCCGAGGCCGGAGTGCGCGCGGTACAGCTGGCGAACGCCCTGCGCGACGAACTCGGCGTCCGGGGCGACGACCGGGTCGCCACCCTGATGTGGAACAACGCCGAGCACGTCGAGGCCTACTTCGCGATCCCGTCCATGGGCGCGGTACTGCACACGCTCAATCTGCGGCTGCCCGCCGAGCAGTTGGTGTGGATCGTCAACCACGCGGCCGACAAGGTCATCATCGTCAACGGCTCCCTGATCCCGCTGCTCGCCCCGCTGCTGGCCAAGCTGCCGACGGTCGAGCACATCGTCGTCTCCGGCCCCGGCGACCGCTCCCCGCTCCAGGGCGCGCACGCCCGGATCCACGAGTACGAGGAGCTGATCGCGGACCGCCCCACCACGTACGACTGGCCGGAGCTGGACGAACGCCAGGCCGCCGCCATGTGCTACACCTCCGGCACGACGGGCGACCCCAAGGGCGTGGTGTACAGCCACCGTTCGATCTACCTGCACTCCATGCAGGTCAACATGACCCAGTCGATGGGCCTGACCGACCAGGACACCTCGCTGGTCGTCGTCCCCCAGTTCCACGTCAACGCCTGGGGTCTGCCGCACGCCACCTTCATGACCGGCGTCAACATGCTGATGCCGGACCGCTTCCTCCAGCCGGCGCCGCTCGCCGAGATGATCGAGGGCGAGAAGCCGACCCACGCCGCGGCCGTGCCGACCATCTGGCAGGGCCTGCTCGCCGAGCTGACCAACCGGCCCCGCGACGTCTCCTCCCTCACCCAGGTCACCATCGGCGGCTCCGCCTGCCCGCCCTCCCTCATGGAGGCCTTCGACCGGCTCGGCATGCGCGTCTGCCACGCCTGGGGCATGACGGAGACGTCCCCGCTCGGCACGGTCGCCCGTCCCCCGGCCCACGCGGCCGGTACGGACGAGGAGTTCGCCTACCGCCTCACCCAGGGCCGCTTCCCGGCCGGCGTCGAGGCCCGGCTCAGCGGCCCCGGCGGCGAACGCCTCCCCTGGGACGGCGAGTCGGCGGGCGAGCTGGAGGTGCGCGGCCCCTGGATCGCCGGCGCCTACTACAACGGCCCCGACGCCGAACCGCTGCGTCCCGCCGACAAGTTCAGCGCAGACGGCTGGCTGAAGACCGGTGACGTCGGCACCATCTCCCCCGACGGCTACCTCACCCTCACCGACCGCGCCAAGGACGTCATCAAGTCCGGCGGCGAGTGGATCTCCTCGGTGGAGCTGGAGAACGCGCTGATGTCCCACCCGGACGTCGCCGAGGCCGCGGTGGTCGCCGTACCCGACGAGAAGTGGGGCGAGCGCCCGCTGGCCACGGTCGTCCTGCGGGAGGGCGCCACCGCCGACTTCGAGACCCTGCGCGTCTTCCTCGCCGAGGAGGGGCGCATCGCCCGGTGGCAGCTGCCCGAACGCTGGACGATCGTCGAGTCGGTGCCGAAGACCAGCGTCGGCAAGTTCGACAAGAAGGTGCTGCGCAGGCGATACGCGGACGGGGAACTGGACGTCACCCGCTTGTGACACCGCGGGACGCGCCGGGCAGCGGAGCCTGCTGCCCGGCGCGCGTGTCCGGTGTCAGCCGCCGGGCACCTGTGAGCTAGTTGGTGCCGATCCGCGCCAGCAGATCCACGATCCGGCCCTGCACCTCCGTGCTCGTGGACCGCTCGGCAAGGAACAGGACCGTCTCGCCCGAGGCCAGCCGGGGCAGGTCGGCCTGGTCGACGGCGGCGGTGTAGACGACCAGGGGGGTTCGGTTGAGCTGCCCGTTCGCGCGCAGCCAGTCGATGATCCCGGTGACCCCGGCCTGCCGGCGCTGCACCTGCATCAGGTCCATCACCACGAGGTTCGGCCGGAACTGCCCCGCCAGCGTCACCGCGTCGTGGTCGCTCGCGGCCCGCGCCACCTGCATCCCGCGCCGCTCCAGCGTCGCCGTCAGCGCCAGCGCGATCTCCGCGTGCTCCTCGATGAGCAGCACCCGCGGCGGATGCTGCTCGCTGTCCCGCGGCGCCAGCGCCTTCAGCAGTACGGCGGGATCGGCGCCGTACGCCGCCTCGCGTGTCGCCTGCCCGAGCCCGGCCGTGACCAGCACCGGCACCTCGGCCGCGACGGCCGCCTGCCGCAGCGACTGCAGGGCCGTACGCGTGATGGGCCCCGTCAGCGGGTCCACGAACAGCGCGGCCGGGAACGCCGCGATCTGCGCGTCGACCTCCTCACGGGAGTGCACGATCACCGGCCGGTAGCCGCGGTCGCTCAGCGCCTGCTGGGTCGTCGCGTCCGGGGCGGGCCACACCAGCAGCCGGCGCGGGTTGTCCAGCGGCTCCGGCGGCAGCTCGTCGTCGAGCGGCTGCGGCCGCGGGGTGTCCGCGATCTCGATGGCACCCCCGGGGCCGTCCAGCGGCTCGGGGCCCTCGGCGGCGTCGGCGTCCGGCGCGCCTATCGCGTACGACCGTCCGGCGCCCTCGGTGCCCGGGGTCGGCCGGGACTGCCCGGCCAGGGACGGATGCGCGGTCGTCGGCTGTTCGGCCGCCGGATGCGGCCGGCCCGCCTGCTCCGGCTGCTGCTCCGGACGCTTGGCCGGGTCCGGAGGCGTGCCCAGCTTGCGTCGGCGGCCGGAGCCGCCCGGCGCGTGCGGCGGCGGGGTCGCCGTCGGCTGCTGCACCTGAGCGGCCTGCCGGGAGAACGGCACTCCCTGACCGAGCGTGCGGACGCTGATCGCCCGCCCCTGCGTCGAGTTCGGGTCGGCCGCCGGACCCTCGGCGGGCAACGGCTGCGCGACCCGCGGCGCCTGGGCCCCGGCGCGTTCCGCGGGCAGCGGGGTGCCGGGGGCCGGAGTGCCGGTCTGCGGTACGGGCGTGCCCGCACCGGAGGTGTCGTCGGCGCCGGGCCACTGCTGGGGCACACCGGGCGCGGGAACGGCCGCCGGCGCCGGTCCGGCAGCGGCCTGCGCGGGCAGCGGCTGGGCGCCCGGGGTGCCACCGGGCGGCGTCGCGGTCGCCGGCGCGGCGGGCTGCTGGGCCGGGACGGCCTGTCCTGGAGCCCCCGGAACCGGCCGGCCGGCGGTGTCGTGCGCGGGCGCGGCGGGGTGCGATACGGGCGGCTGCGGCACGGCCACCTGCGGAACGGCCGCCGGCTGACCGGGCGCGGAGGCACCGGCCGGGGCGCCGGGTGCCGCAGTAGGAGGCAGCGCGGGACCGGCCTGGGCGGGGATGCCCTGACCGGCCGTACCCTGCGCCGGAATGCCGGGAACGGGCGTGCCCTGACCGGGAGTCGGCGTCCCCGCCGGGTGCGGCCCGGCCTGCCCGGGAGCGACCGGAACCCCCTGAGGGGGAGTCACCTGCCCCGGCACGGCCGGTGCGGCCGGACCCGAAACGCCCTGCGCCGGAGCCGTCTGCGGGGGAACCGGCTGCCCCGGAGCGGCCTGGGCGGGAGCGAGCTGTCCCTGAGCGGGATTCGCCGGCTGGGCCGCGGCCCGGCGGCGCCGGCCGGTCGGCGCGCTGGTCGGATGCGGCTGCGGCGGGGTGTGATCCGCGGTCTGGTCGAGCGGTACGGCGTCGTGCCGGCCGTCGTCACCCGGTACCGCCACGGCGGACGGCGGCAGCTGAGCGGGCACCGGCGCCGGAACGGAGGCCTGAGGAGGAAGCGGAAGGGGACCGGCAACCTGTCCGGCGCCCGGACCGACCGGCACAGCGCCCCCCGGCCCCACGGGCACACCGGCACCCGGAAGGCCACCGGCCGCCGGAACCGTACCGACTCCGTTCGCCGAGTCCGCGGACTCCGGGGTGCGGTCGGCCTCGGCCGGCGGCAGGGCGAAGACCGTACGTGCGCCCGCCTCCTGGGCGGCGGCACGCTCCGCCGCGGCGGCCAGCGCACGCCGGCGCCGCCCGGTCGGCTGCCCTCCGTCGGCCGGGACAGCCTGCGCACCCGGCGTCGGCTCGCTGCCGGCCGCCGGCAGTGCGGGCGCGGGCGACAGGGCGGCCTGCGGGGCGCCGGAGTCCTGGCGGGCGCGCCGGCCCGTCGGCGCGGGCACGCCCTGCGGCGGCACGGCCGGACCCAGCCCCGTACCGGAGGCGGCGGCCCCCGCGGCATGCTCGGCCGCGGTCACCACCGCGCCCTCGCTCACATCGGCGCCGGCACCGGCGCCGCCCTCGGCGGGCCGGCCACGGCGTCGCCCGGTACCCCCGGACGCGCTCTCCACGGCCTCCACCGGTACCGGGCCCGTCTCGTCGGCGGGCGCGCCGGCGCGCCTGCGTCGGCGCCCGGTCGGCACGGGCGCGTCGGCCTCACCGGCCTGGCCGGCAGCGGGAACGTCACTCTCCAGGAAAGCGTCGGTGGAGGACCGCCGGGCCCGCCGCCGTCCGCCGCCGGCGGCCTGCTCGGCGGCACCGGCCTCGACCACGGCGACCTCGCCGGCGCCGGAGACCCGCCCGCCCGCGTCCGGCGCGGCGGGCGGAAGCGCAGCGGCGGCCGACTGCCCCGCGCCCGCGCCCGCGACCGTGCCGGCGCCACCGCCGAGCGGTACCTCCAGCACATACGCGCTGCCGCTCATGCCCGGCACCTCGTGCGTCTGCAGCACGCCGCCGTGGGCCCGCACGATCCCGCGCACGATCGGCTCGTGCACCGCGTCTCCCCCGGCGTACGGCCCGCGCACCTCGATCCGCGCGACCTCACCGCGCTGCGCGGCCGCGACCACGACGGTGTTGTCCAGATAACCGCCCGCGGAGACGGGCGAGTTGCCGGTCGCGTCGACACCGGCGACATCCGCCACCAGATGGGCCAGCGCGGTGGCGAGCCGCTGCGGGTCGACCTCCGCCTCGATGGGCGGCGCGTGCACGGCGAACTGGACCCGCCCCGGGCCGATCAGTTCGACGGCGCCGTCGACACCGGCGGCGACGACGGCGTCCAGCAGCACCTTCGTACGGGTGATGTCCTCGGCGCCCGCGTCCAGCCGCTGGTACCCGAGGACGTTGTCGATGAGCGTCGTGATCCGCGAATATCCGGCCGAAAGGTGATGCAGCACCTGGTTGGCCTCGGGCCACAGCTGCCCGGCGTCGTCGGCGGCCAGTGCCGCCAGCTCGCGCCGCAGCTCCTCCAGCGGTCCGCGCAGCGACTGCCCGAGCAGGGTCAGCAGCTGCTCGTGCCGCCCGGCGAGGGCCTCGTACCGGTCCTTCTCCCGCTCGGCGAGTGCGGCGTACCGCTCCTCGCCGGCCCCGAGCTCCTCGGCGTGCTTCTCCCGCAGCTCCTCGATCTCGGTCACATGCTGCTGACGCAGCGCGGTCAGATCGGAGGCGTGCTCCTCGGAGAGCCGCTCGACCTCCTCCGCGTGCGCCTTCTCCAGCGCGGCCTTCTCCTCGGCGAGGGCTTCGTAGGGCCGCCGATCGGTGAAGGTCATCACGGCACCGACGAGCTGGTCCCCGTCGCGCACGGGCGCGGTGGTCAGATCGACCGAGACCTTCTGGTCCCCCTTGGACCACAGCACCTGCCCGCGCACCCGGTGCTTGCGCCCGGAGCGCAGGGTGTCGGCGAGTGGCGACTCCTCGTACGGGAACGGCGAGCCGTCGGCGCGCGAGTGCAGCACCAGCGTGTGCAGCTCCTTGCCGCCGAGCTCTCCGGCCCGGTATCCCAGTATCTGGGCGGCGGCCGGGTTGACGAGGACGATCCGCCCGTCGGTGTCGGTCCCCACGACACCCTCGGCGGCGGCCCGCAGGATCATCTCGGTCTGCCGCTGCGAGCGTGCCAGCTCCGCCTCGGTGTCGACGGTCCCGGAGAGATCCCGGACGACGAGCATGAGCAGCTCGTCACCCGTGTATCCGTAACCGTCGTACGCCTGCTGCCCGTTCTCCAGATTCGCGCTCGTGACCTCGACGGGGAACTCGGACCCGTCGGTGCGCCGCGCGACCATCCGCGTGGGCTTGGTCCGCCCGTGCGGATCCATGTGATCGGGCCGCCGCATGGACCCGGGAATCAGCCGCGAGTCGAACTCGGGCAGCAGATCGAGCAGCCCACGCCCCACGAGCGCCGTACCGGGTGCCTCGAATGCTTCGAGCGCGATGGTGTTGGCGTTGACGACGGTTCCGTTGGCGTTGACCAGGACCAACGCGTCCGGCAGCGCGTCGAGTATGGCTGCGAGGCGAGCAGCGCCTCGGGATGGCCTGCTGCTCACGAGACGCCTTCCTCCCTGTTACCGCACCTTGCCGACCGCTCGGGCCATCTTGCCAACCGGCCCGCGACGTGTCACGCGAGGGAGTCTAAGGGCACACGTTGCGCTCGCGACGCCGGATGAGAGGGAGGTCCCACGACGAAGTGACACCGAACCGGCCACCACGGGCCGGCCACGCCCTCCGACTCCGCGAGACCTTCGCGGGACTTTTACGGGACCGGTGATTCTGCTGGGGAAGCCGGGAGCCGGTCGGCTGTGCGGGGCGGTGGGCTGGTGGGTCGGCAGGTGGGCGGGGTGGTGGGCCGGCACGGATCCCTGGGGCGGCGGGGTGCCGGGCCGGTGGATTGCTGGGCGTGTGGCGCGCTGGGCCGGCGCGGGCCGAGGGGTCGGCGGGTCGGCAGGCGTACGGGCCCATGGGTCCACGGAAGGGTCGGCGGGCGCACGCATGTATGAGCCCGGGCTGCCGGGCCTACGAGGAGCCGGGCCCCGGGGTGCCGGGCCCCGGGCTGACAGGCCGACGCGCTGCCGGCCCGCATCGCCGCCGGGCCCACGGGGAGCCGGGCCCGCGGGCCTACGCCGCCGAGCCCGGCTTCGGCAGCAGTGGCACCATCCGGTCCCACCGCCCGATCTCGCATCCGTCGCTGCGGTCGTAGGCGGCATCGACGCTGCGTCCGGCCCAGGTGCCCGTCACGTGGGCGGTGGCCGGTCCGCCGTAGAGCATGGTGCAGAGGGTGCCGGGTGCCACCGGGGCGAAGAGGTCCCGCCCCCACCGCGTGTGCTCGTCCAGCACCCGGCAGGCCTCCGCCGCGTCCGGGTGGCTTCCGGCGGCCGGATGACAGAACAGCTCGTACGTCCCGTCCTGCCCGGCCCCGGCATGCCGCACGACGACGGTGAGGTGATCAACGACCCGGTCCTCGGGCCGCACGGGCGGCGGCATGACGGGCGCGGCGACGGCGGGTACCGCGGAGAGGGTGACCAGGGCGGATACGGCGGCGAGGACGGCCGAGCCACCGCCATGCGCACGCCACCGCCTCGGGAAGGCGCGCCCCGTGTCCCGCTGGAGGCCTCTGCGCCTCTGACCCCGCTGAAGAAGAAAAACCATGCCCTGCCCAACGCCCCAGCCCCCCGGATGTTGCGTCCCGCGCCGCGCCGGGCAGAAGCCCTTTGCCCTGCGGCCCGACTGCCTAGTACCGTGGGGGGCGATTGGTGACAGGCCGCTCGGCTGTGTCATCATCTGCACGCACCACTCGCGCGCTCGCGTGAGCGGTTGTGCTGGAGGCGTCGCCTAGTCCGGTCTATGGCGCCGCACTGCTAATGCGGTTTGGGCCTTAAAGCCCATCGAGGGTTCAAATCCCTCCGCCTCCGCACCGATCCCGAAGCCCCGGTCCCCAGGACCGGGGCTTCGGCGTTCACGCCCTCCATCGCCCCTCAGCCCGTCTGCGGGCGTTTTCGCAGGTCACAAGGGGTGTGCCAAACGGATTTCACATGTCGGCGGCAGTCATGTAATGTTCTTCCTGTCGCCGGGACGGGCCGAAAGGACCGAAACGGAGACAAGAACAAAAGAACAAGCACTCGTAGCTTAACGGATAGAGCATCTGACTACGGATCAGAAGGTTGCAGGTTCGAATCCTGCCGAGTGCACATCAGATCAGAGGCCCTGTGGAGTGATCCACAGGGCCTCTGGCTTTTGCGTTGAGGGCGGGCGTGGGCGCGGGCGGGCGTCGACGCGTACTCGACCGCCCGCCGGCCCGCCGCTAGGCAGCCTTGGGCCGCGCCGCACGCGTGCCCGGGGCGGGATCCTGCGCGTCCTCGGACCAGAAGATCTCGTCTTCTCCGAAGTCCGGGGCCTGGAAGGGATTTGTCGTCGGAGGCGGCGATACCGCAGTGGAACGGCTGGGTTGCCCTTCCAGGGCGGAGAACAGCGACGTCGAGTCGATGAGAGGTCTGCCTTTCGTTACAGGCCCCTGATGGGGCCTGGCGTGCCGTGACCGGGCACAGCGGTGCTACAGCTTGGTCATCTTGGCGTACGGGCTCAAGATCCGCATCTGCGCCGAGCCGAAATCCACGAGCACCGCGATTCCGTCCTCGACGCCGACCACCCGGCCGAGGCCGTACACGTCATGTGTGACCTGGTCGCCCAGGGCGAAGTGCTTGGGAGCCCGTGTGACCGGGGCCTTGAAGGGACTGGTAGGCAGATGACGCTTCGGTGCCGCAGGCTTTGTCATAGCTCAGTATGAGCCTACGTGTGTCCCGCTGGCTGTGGCCGTCGGCACAGATCCGGACCGGAACAACCGCGTCACACCACTGACCTGGTGTTTCGAGACCAGTGTTCACCTCAGTTCGCCGCCGGACCGCTCCGCGCGGAGCATGGAGAAGATCACCTGATCGTGCCACTCGCCGCCGCGCCACTGAGCGGAGCGCAGCACGCCCTCCCTGACGAAGCCCGCCTTCTCCAGCGCACGCTGCTCGGCGAGGTTGGCGCAGTCCGTCCAGGCTTGAAGCCGTTCGGCCCTGGTGTGGTCGAAGAGGTACTCGGCCAGCAGTCGCTGGGCCTGGGTGCCTATACCGCGGCCGTGCGCGGCGGGCACCAGGCCGATCGCCAGGGTCCAGCAGGTGGAGGCGGCGGGCCGCCCCCAGGCGCCGGCGAACCACTCGACGCGACCCACCGTCCGGCCCGCCTCCGCGACGGAGAGCATGCCGCCGTCGGGGCCGAGCAGGCCGGTCTCGGCGAACTGCCGGCGCAGGCCGGCCGTTGAACCGTAGCCGAACCACTGGTACCGGCCGGTCCCCTCCGGCCCGTTGAACTCGCGCTCGAACAGGTCGAGATCGTCGGCGGTCACCGGGCGCAGAGTGATCTCATCGGACATGGAACGACTCCTGATCCTCCCGACCACCGGGTTCGACCTCGTGTGGCCGACGTGGGCAACGGCGTCCGACTCTGCCGGTGCGGAAGCGCACAGCGCAACGACCCGTTGCACCGGCCCCGGAGTGACCGCCGGGCCGGCCGGGGTCAGCACTCCTCGTCGGGGTCGTTCCGGTGCAGCTTCTCCAGGTACTCGTGCGCCAGGGCCGTGGCCCGGGTGAACCAGTCCGTGATGACCGCCAGTTCCTCGGCGGAGTAGTCGGAGAACAGGGCGGTCAGGCGTTTGTAGTGGCCCGCGTACACCGCCTCCACGCGGGTGACGGCATCCGGTACGGCGGCCACGCGGACCCGGCGGCGGTCGGTGGGGTCGGGGCGGCGGGTGACATAGCCGGCGCGTTCGAGGCGGTTGAGGATGCCGGTCACCGCGCCGGTGGTCACGTGGGCGCGGGCGGCCAGGTCGCCGGCCGTCAGCAGGTCGTCGCCCGCCTCCAGGACAAAGGCGAAACAGGTCAGGTCCGTGACGTTCAGGCCCAGCCGCCGGGCCAGCTCCTGCTGTCCGATCAGGTGGGCGGCGATGAGGTGGTCCATCGCCGACAGCGCCTGGGCCGGAGTGGCGGGTGGTCGCGGCGTGCCGTGCATCTTTCGAAATCCCTTAGCTCGTGAGATATTCGGTCGAGGAGACTTCTTAGTTCGTGAGGGAATTTGGGAGCTCGTTCCCGGAGGTGCGGTATGAGTCTGTACGACGAGGGTCACACGGTCGCCGGCTGGACCGGCTTCGGCATCGCGACGGTCGGAGGCGGTGTGGTGGGGCTGGGGGTGTGTACGGCCTCGCTGCCGCTGGTCGCGGGCGGGCTCGCCGTCGTGGCCGTGAGCGTGCTCGTGACATGGGTCCTGCATCTGACCGGCTGGGGCAAGCCGCCGGGGGTGCGGCCGCGGGGACAGTGGGGGATGCGGGTCCGGGATGCGCAGGCCCGGGAGGGGCATCCCGGGTGCGTCGGCTGCCGGCTGCCGGCTGGCGGGGCGGGGACAAGGGGCTGTGGTGGTGGCTGCGGGGGCGGGGCGGCCGACGGGTGCGGAATCGATCCCTCTGTCACCTATCGAGTGAATGTTCCTTCGGCGGGCGGGAGTTGGTGATCGGCGTCTCTAGTTTCCGGGGAGGAGGTGATGCTCGATGTACGAGCAGAACGACACTCCGTCGGAGCAGCCGGCGGGGCGGAAGCAGGACGCGATCGACGTCAACGACTTTGTCTTCGCTGCCACGGGGGCGCGGGTGCGGAGGCTGACCACGCCGGAGGGGGAGCACTGGTTTCCGGCGGTGGACGTCGCCGTTCATCTTGGGTACGCGAACACGCGGCAAGCCTTGCTGTGGCATGTTGCAGCACCTTGCACACAGTCCCTCGAGGATCTTGCACGAAGCGTCTATGGAGACGACGCTTTACGCAAAATTGCAGGTCACAGGCTCAAGAAGTCCATGCGTATGGTGAATCTCCGCGGCTTGATCGCTCTCGTCAACGGCTGTACCAAGCCAGAGTGCGCCCCCTTCAAGGAATGGGCTTGCGAGGTCATCGCCACCATCCAGCGCGACGGCACCTACACCCTCGACCCCGCCCCCGTACAACCCGCTCCGCACGGTGGAACCGCCTACCTCATGCCGGAGCAGGTCGCCGACGCGATCATCCGGCTGGAGGAGCGGAACATCCGGGCGGACGAGGCTCTGGCCGTCGCGCAGGTCGAGCGGATCGAGGAGATGCGTCGTACCAACGACCACCTCGGCCGTACCAACGACCATCTTGCCGTCCTCAGTGACCGCGTCGGCGGGGTGCATCACGTGCTCGGTCGTATCGCCGACACCCTCGACCTCATCGCCGACCGTATGCGGCCCCTGCCCCGGCACCGCCCCGGCCCACCATGACCCCCCAGCAGCTCCTCGCCACCTGGCGGGCGAAGAACCTGGTCGTCACCGAGGACGTGCACGCCGTCGCCGCCTACCTCGCTCCGGCGCTGGTTCGTGGGCCGGTGCACTGCCGGCTGGAGGAGGTCGCGGAGCGTACGGGGCTCACGCTCGACCGGGTTCATGACTGTGTGCGCATGCTGATCAAGCGGGGGTGCGTGCGGCAGGCGGGGGTCGCGGCGGAAGGGGTGCCGGTGTACGTCCTGCCGTAACCGCCCAAGCCGACAGAAGGCCCGAAGTCGCAAAACAAGGTTGCGGCTTCGGGCCTTGGCGCAGCCTACGCCAGTCCGCCGCCCGGAACCCGTTGTCAGACCCACCTCCTACCCTCAAGAGTGATGGCACAGGTATGGAAATGCTCGGGGCTCCGCTGGTCGCCGACTGGACCGGCGCTGGTGTGGGACAGCGGGCGGCGCAGTGCGCTGCCGTGGGGCAAGCGGGTCGGCTTCGCCGTGCCGGAGGGGAGCGCGCGGCACTGTGTGGGGGCGCGCGGGCATGCCTGCCCCACCCGTGCTGCCGTGCCGGGGCGGAGCACGGGCGCCCGGTGCGAGGAGTGTGCGCGGCTGGACCGGGCGCACTCCGTGGCCGCCGACACGATCGCCGACGACCCGCGGCCGTACCGGGTGTATCTGGCGTGGTTCGGCCCCGGGATGGTGAAAGTCGGGATCACCGCGGTCGAGCGGGGCTCCGCCCGGCTGCTGGAGCAGGGCGCTGTCAGTTTCAGCTGGCTGGGCACCGGCCCGCTGATGGCCGCCCGGCGTACCGAGGAGCTGCTGCGGGCCGCGCTCCAGGTGCCGGACCGGATCCCGTACGCCGAGAAGCGCGCGGTGCGGTCGGCGTTGCCGGGGACCGAGCGGGAGCGGGCGGCTGAGGTGCGGGAGCTGCATGCGCGGGCCGTGGCGCTCAGCGGATGGCCCGAGTCCCTGCGGCCCGCGCCCTGTGAAGTCACCGACCATGTGGCGGTGTTCGGGCTTGCCGGTGCTCCGTCCGCGCTCGGGGAGGTGGTGCAACTCGTCCCGGGGGGCCGGGTCGGCGGCGAGCTGGTCGCGGCCGCCGGGCCCGATCTTCATCTGGCGGTCGGCGAGCGTGGGGTTGTCGTGCTCGACACCCGGCTCATGACCGGCTGGGAGCTGGTGGCGCCGACCGCTACCGGGACTGCCGGACTCACCTTTCCGTTCCGGGAGTTCGCCCAACCGCAGGAGGGGCTGTTCTGAGGCGAAGGCAAAGACTCGGATCCCCTACGGATCCCTTTCGGCAAGGGCCGTGGACGCCGAACGGGCCCACGTCCGACCGTGGTTGTCATGAGCGATCACACGGATGCCGCTGTACAGCCCACCTCCTCCCTCCCCGAACCCCCTTACTACGCCGCGATCTTCACCTCCCTCCGTACCGACGACGAAGCCGACGACGACCCCCACGGCTACGACCGCACCGCCGAACACCTCTCCCGTCTCGTCCGTGAAGTCCCCGGCTTCCTCGGTGAGGACTCCGCCCGTACCCCCGGCGGACTCGCCGTCTCCGTCGCCTACTTCCGGGATCTCGAAGGGATCGAGCGCTGGCGGCGGCACCCCGAGCACCTCGCGGCCAAGCACCGCGGCCGGGAGCGTTGGTACGAGCGGTACGTGATCCACATCGCTAGGGTCGAGCACGCGCGCGTCTTCGCGCGGGAGTGAGCGCTTCCCAGGCGCCGCCTGAGAGGTGCCTATGTGTTTCTCAGGGAAATCACAGACTGGGGAAAGCCTCCTCTCAGAGGTCCCGGACAAGGTGTCCACCATGACCACGACCTCGCCCCAGGGGCGCACCGAACTGCTCAGGCCGGACGGGAGCCCCGTCCGAGTGCTTGTGGTGGACGACGAACTGTCGATCACCGAACTGCTGAGCATGGCTCTTCGTTACGAGGGCTGGCAGATCAGGAGTGCGGGGGACGGGCAGGGAGCCGTCCAGACCGCCCGTGAGTTCCGCCCCGACGCCGTCGTACTGGACATGATGCTGCCCGACATGGACGGGCTGACCGTCCTCGGGCGGCTGCGGCGCGAACTGCCGGACGTGCCCGTCCTCTTCCTGACCGCCAAGGACGCGGTGGAGGACCGTATCGCCGGGCTCACGGCCGGCGGTGACGACTACGTCACCAAGCCGTTCAGCCTGGAGGAGGTCGTGGCCCGGCTGCGGGGGCTCATCCGCCGGTCCGGGGCCGCCGACCGGCGCTCCGACTCCGTGCTCGTGGTCGGAGACCTGACGCTCGACGAGGACAGCCACGAGGTGTCGCGGGGCGGGGACTCCATCCACCTGACCGCCACCGAGTTCGAGCTGCTGCGCTTCCTCATGCGCAACCCACGGCGCGTGCTCAGCAAGGCACAGATCCTGGACCGGGTGTGGTCGTACGACTTCGGCGGGCAGGCGAACGTCGTCGAGCTGTACATCTCCTATCTGCGACGGAAGATCGACGCGGGGCGGGAGCCGATGATCCACACCCGGCGTGGGGCCGGTTACCTGATCAAGCCCGCCGCCTCATGAACAGGCGGCGACGGCCGGGTCCGCAGCAACGGCAGCAGCGGCAGAAGCGACGGGCCGGACAGCCGCGCACCCTGCGGACCCGGCTCGTCGTCGCGTCGGTGGTGCTGATCGCCGTGGTGTGTGCGGTGATCGGCACGGTCACCACGGTGGCGCTGCGCTCGCACCTGTACAGGCAGCTCGACGAGAAGGTCGGCGAAATCGCCATGCGCGCGACGGGCGGCCGTCTGCACCCCGGCGTCACCGTGCCCGGCCTCCCCACCGACCCGGACGCCGGGGACAAGGCCACCGCCACGCCGAGCGAGAAGATCGCGCGCATCCTCACCAACGGCCCGACCCAGCCCAGCACCGTCGCGGCCTATCTGCAGAACGGCCGGATCGCCAGCGCGGCCAAGGCGGTGCAGCTGAACGACAGCAACGGCGGCTTCCGGAAGATGGGCACCGTCAGCCTCACGGCCGCGCAGCAGCGGGCGCTCGCGGGCGTGCCGAAGGACGGGCACGCGCACACGGTCGACCTCCCGGACCTGGGGAGCTACCGCGTCCAGTACGCGGTGAGCCCCGACGGCAGCGCCACCTACTACGTCGCCCTGCCCACCAAGGACGTCGACGACAACATCGACACCCTCATCGTCGTCGAGGTCTGCGTCACCGCCGCCGGACTGCTCGCCGCCTCGCTCGCCGGATTCGTCATCGTCGGCGTGGCCACCCGCCCCCTGCGCAAGGTGGCCGCCACCGCCACCCGGGTCTCCGAACTCCCGCTGCACACCGGCGAGGTGAACCTCAGCGAGCGGGTCCCGGAGTCCGAGTGCGACCCGCACACCGAGGTCGGCCAGGTCGGTGCCGCGCTCAACCGGATGCTCGACCATGTGCACGGCGCCCTGCACGCCCGGCAGCAGAGCGAGATGCGGGTACGGCAGTTCGTCGCCGACGCCAGCCATGAACTCCGCACCCCCCTCGCCTCCATCCGGGGGTACGCGGAACTCACCAGGCGCGGGCGGGAGCAGGTCGGGCCCGACACCCGGCACGCGCTGGGGCGGATCGAGTCGGAGGCGGGCCGGATGACCCTCCTCGTCGAGGACCTTCTCCTCCTCGCCCGCCTCGATGCCGGACGGCCCCTGCAGTTCGAGCAGACCGATCTCATCCCTCTGGTCGTGGACACCGTCAGCGACTCCCGGGCGGCCGGCCTGGACCACAACTGGCGGCTCGATCTGCCCGACGAACCCGCGCTGGTGTCGGCGGACGCGGCACGGATCCAGCAGGTGCTCGTCAACCTGCTCGGCAACGCGCGCAAGCACACCCCGCCCGGTACGACCGTCACCGCGCGCGTGCTGCGACGCGGGCCGTGGATGTGCGTGGACGTCGAGGACAACGGGCAGGGCATTCCGCCGGAGCTGCTCCCGCACGTCTTCGAGCGGTTCGCCCGAGGGGACTCCGCCCGCTCCCGCGCCACCGGATCCACGGGCCTGGGGCTCGCCATCGTGCAGGCGGTCGCGGCCGCGCACGGCGGTGCCGTCACCGTGGACAGCGTTCCGGGCCGGACGGTGTTCACCGTGCATCTGCCCGCGCTCGCCCCTGCCGTTCCGCGGCCCGCGCCCGAAACCAACTGGCAGTCGCACTCACAGCCACAGCACAGTGCCACCACATGGGTGCAACAGGGCGCTTGAGTTGAGTCGGTCCCATGCGAACCGACTCTTCTCCCGGCACCCTGCCGGCGCGGGAGCACCTCCCGGCCGGAGACGCCGGTACGCCTGTCCTGGACGTAGTGATCCCCGTCTACAACGAGGAGAAGGACCTCCAGCCGTGCGTCCGCAGACTGCACGAGCACCTCTCGCGCACCTTCCCGTACGCCTTCCGCATCACGATCGCGGACAACGCGTCCACGGACACCACCCCGCTGGTGGCGGCGCGGCTGGCGGCGGAGATCCCCGAGGTCGCCAACTTCCGCCTGGAGCAGAAGGGCCGGGGACGGGCCCTGCGGACCGTGTGGTCCGCCTCCGAGGCGCCGATCCTCGCCTACATGGACGTCGACCTGTCCACCGACCTCAACGCCCTGCTGCCATTGGTGGCACCGCTGATCTCCGGCCACTCGGACCTCGCGATCGGCTCCCGGCTGGCCCGCGCCTCCCGGGTCGTACGCGGCCCCAAGCGGGAGTTCATCAGCCGGGCCTACAACCTCATCCTGCGCGGCTCGCTCCAGGCCCGCTTCTCCGACGCCCAGTGCGGATTCAAGGCGATCCGGCGGGATGTGGCCCAGGTGCTGCTGCCGCTGGTGGAGGACACCGGCTGGTTCTTCGACACCGAGATGCTGGTGCTCGCCGAGCGGGCGGGCCTCAGGATCCACGAGGTGCCGGTCGACTGGGTCGACGACCCGGACTCCACCGTGCACATCGTGAAGACCGCGACCGACGACCTCAAGGGCGTCTGGCGGGTCGGCAAGGCGCTGGCCACCGGTTCACTCCCGCTGGACCGGCTCACCCGGCCCTTCGGTGACGACCCGCGCGACCGCGACCTGATCAACGTGCCCAAGGGGCTGGCCCGTCAGCTCGTGGGATTCTGTGTCGTCGGCGGCCTGTCCACCCTCTTCTACCTCCTCCTCTA
The DNA here is from genome assembly GCF_053593835.1 of Streptomyces sp. NPDC002076. Taxonomy (NCBI): domain Bacteria; kingdom Bacillati; phylum Actinomycetota; class Actinomycetes; order Kitasatosporales; family Streptomycetaceae; genus Streptomyces; species Streptomyces sp. NPDC002076. The sequence continues at coordinate 123,809 of NZ_JBSFDI010000006.1, read as the reverse complement.
CAGCGTCTTCCGGCAGTTCTCCGGCTCCCAGATCGCCAACGCGCTCGCCCTGCTGGTCTCCGCGGTCGCCAACACGGCCGCCAACCGCCGGCTCACCTTCGGGGTGCGCGGCCGGGGCGGCGCTGTCCGGCACCAGGCGCAGGGCCTGGTCGTCTTCGGTATCGGACTCGCCCTGACCAGTGGCTCCCTGGCCGCCCTGAACGCGGCCGGCGACCACCCTGCGTACTCCACCGAACTGGCGGTGCTCATCGCCGCCAACCTCGCGGCGACCGTCCTGCGGTTCCTGCTCTTCCGCGCGTGGGTGTTCCCGGACCGCGGCGAGTCCGGCACCGGCTCGACGGTGGTCGCCTCCCACCCCCTCTCCTCGCCGACCTACAGCACGAGCACAACCCCGCCGCACGGCACGACCGCTCCGTACGCACCGCTGCCCCAGCGCCCGGTGCCGTACCAGCAGCCGTATCCGACGGCCACCCAGGTCCGCGCCGGCGAAGCCGCGGACGGCAGCTGGAGGGACGCCACCATGCGACTGCAGCCGATGCGCCCTCACGACACCGATCCGGGGGATCCCCGATGACCACCCAGTACGACCAGCAGAGCGGTACGACCGTGTGGGGCCCGCCCACAGGCGCTCCCCCGCACCCCCCGTCGCAGCCGCACCCGCACCGGGCGGCCGGTGCGCCTGAGCAGCCGTTCCTCCGCAGACTGTGGCGCGGCCGCCCCGAGGACCCCCGCTGGGCGCGCCCGGCCTTTCTCGGCCTGCTCGCCGCGACCCTCCTGCTCTACCTGTACAACCTCAGCGCCTCCGGCTACGCCAACTCCTTCTACTCGGCGGCCGTGCAGGCGGGCAGCAAGTCCTGGAAGGCGTTCTTCTTCGGCTCGCTGGACGCGGGCAACGCCATCACCGTCGACAAGCCGTCGGCCTTCCTGTGGCCGATGGAGCTGTCGGTGCGGATCTTCGGCCTGAACTCGTGGGCGATCCTCACGCCCGAGGTGTTGATGGGCGTGGGCACGGTGGCGGTCGTGTACGCGGCCGTACGGCGCCGGTTCAGCCCCGTGGCCGGTCTGATCGCGGGCGCAGTGCTCGCGCTCACCCCGGTGGCGGCGCTGATGTTCCGGTTCAACAACCCGGACGCGATGCTGGCCCTGCTGATGGCGCTGGCCTGCTACTTCGTCGTACGGGCGGTGGAGGACGGCCGGACGAAGTGGCTGGTGTGGGCCGGGGCCGCGATCGGCTTCGCCTTCCTCGCCAAGACCCTGCAGGCCTTCCTGATCCTGCCGCCGCTCGCGATCGTCTACGCCGTCTGCGGTCCGGTGAGGCTGCGCAGGCGCCTGGTCCAACTGGGCCTGGCCACCGTCGCGCTCGTGGTCGCCGGCGGCTGGTGGGTCGCGATCGTCGAGCTGTGGCCGGCCTCCTCCCGTCCCTACATCGGCGGTTCGCAGAACAACAGCTTCCTGGAGCTGACCTTCGGCTACAACGGCCTCGGCCGGATCAACGGCGACGAGACCGGCAGTGTCGGCGGCGGTGGCGGCGGGACCGGCTCCGGCCGCTGGGGCGCCACGGGCTGGGACCGGATGTTCAACTCCGAGATCGGCAGCCAGATCTCCTGGCTGCTCCCGGCCGCACTGATCCTGCTGGTCGCGGGTCTCGTGGCCACCCGGAAGCTGAAGCGGACGTCGGTGACGCGGGCGTCGTTCCTGGTGTGGGGCGGCTCGCTGCTGATCACCATGGTGGTCTTCAGCTACATGGCGGGCATCTTCCACCAGTACTACACGGTGGCGCTCGCGCCCTACCTCGCGGCCGTCGTCGGCATGGGCGCCGGGCTGCTGTGGGAGCGGCGCAGGGAGACCTGGGCGTCGATCAGCCTCGCCGCCGCGCTCGTGGCCGCGTCCGCGTGGGGGTACGTCCTGCTCAACCGCACCTCCAGCTATCTGCCCTGGCTGAAGTGGCTGGTGCTGATTGGCGGTCTGGCGGCCGCGCTGGCCCTGATCTTCGCCGGCCGGATCTCCCGGCATCTGGCCCTCGCGGCGGCGGCGGTGGGCCTGGTGGCCGCGCTCGCCGGTCCGACGGCGTACACCCTCAGCACGGTGGACTCCGCGCACACCGGCTCCATCCCGACGGCCGGTCCGGCGGGCGCGAGCACAATGGGCTTCGGCGGCGGCCGGGGGCCCGGCGGGGGCATCGGCGGCGGTATGCGCGGCGGCTTCGGCGGCGCGATGCCGGGGCAGCAGGGCCAGCAGAACGGCAACGGCTTTCCCGGGGGCGGCGGCTTCGGCGGCGGCATGCCGGGCCAGAACCAGCAGCAGGGCAACGGCACCACGCAGGGCCAGGGCCGGAACGGCAACGGCTTCCCCGGCGCCGGCCGGATGGGCGAAGGCGGCATGGGCGGCGGCGGTGGCGCCGGCGGCCTGCTGAACGGTGCGAACGTCTCCTCCGCCGCCAAGCAGCTGCTGGAGAAGGACGCCGCCAAGTACACCTGGGTCGCCGCGTCCATCGGTTCCCAGAACGCGGCCGGCTACCAGCTCGCCACCGGTGACCCGGTGATGGCGATCGGCGGCTTCAACGGCACCGACCCGTCCCCGACACTCGCGCAGTTCAAGAAGTACGTCGAGGAAGGGAAGATCCACTACTTCATCGCCGGCGGAGGCATGGGCGGTGGCATGGGCGGCAGCAGCAGCGGTACGTCGTCCCGGATCACCTCGTGGGTCGAGAGCAACTTCAAGAAGGTCACGGTCGGTTCGGCCACGTTCTACGACCTGACACAGAAGACGAGCGGCTGACCGGCGGAATCCGGCTGACGGAAAAACGTGTCGTACACCGTATAGTGACCGCTATACGGTGTACGACATGTCTGCTTCCCAAGGTCACCCTGGGGTTGACCGTCGTGCTGTTCAACTTCACGGGGCTGGCGGCGAAGTGGTCCGGGCGGCTGGGTACGCCGGTGTCCATCGCGCTGGGAATGGTGCTGATGTCCGCCGGACTGGTGGCCATCGCGGTTGCCTCCGGCGGCTACGCCGGGTTGCTGCTCGGGCTGGTGCTGATCGGGGCGGGGTGCGCCGTCGCCAACCCGGCGATGGCGCACGCCATCATGAGCGCGATTCCTCCGGAGAAGGCGGGGGTCGGGGCCGGGATCAACGGCACCCTTGCCGAATTCGGGAACGGTCTTGGTGTTGCCGTTCTCGGGGCTGTGCTCAGCTCTTCCGTGGCATCCGGGGAGTCGTTGTCGGCCGGGCTCGGGGCTGGTCAGTTGGTGGGGGCGGCTGCCGTGCTGCTGGGTGGGTTCGTGGCAGCGGGGCTGCTTCGGCGGGCGGAGAGGGTGGTCGCCTGAGGGCTCGGGGGTGTGGGTATGTGTGCGGCTGCGGGTCATATGTGGTTGTTCGCGCCCACGCGGCGGTAGCCGCATATGGGCGCTGCCCCGCGCCCCTTACGACGTCTAAGTTGGACCGGTGGCTGGATTTGAGAAAGGTGCGCCCGTGGCGAAGGACGCAGGTCGGTCGGCGCGGAGCAGTGTCTGGCTGGAGGAGAAGGCCCGCCGGAGCGGTCGTAGCGGTGGCGGGCAGCCCTCCGGGCTCGACCGTGAGCGGATCACGACGGTGTCCGTTCGGCTGCTGGACGCCGAGGGGCTGGCGAAGTTCTCCATGCGGCGGCTGGCCGCGGAGCTGAACGTCACCGCGATGTCCCTGTACTGGTACGTCGACACCAAGGACGACCTGCTCGAACTCGCCCTGGACGCGGCCTTCGGCGAGCTGCGGCTGCCGGATCCGGACGCCGAGGGCGAGGACTGGCGCGAGCAGTTGCGCGGGCTGGCCACCGAGTACCGGGCGCTGCTGGTGCGCCACCCGTGGCTGTCGCCGCTGGCGGGGCGCTACCTCAACATCGGCCCGAACTCGCTGGCGTTCTCCCGCGCGGTCCAGCGGGTCGTCCGCCGGGCGGGGCTGCCCGCGCACGGGGTGACGGGGGCGATCTCGGCGGTCTTCCAGTTCGTGTACGGCTTCGGCACGATCGAGGGTCATTTCTTCGCCCGGATCGCGGACACCGGGCTGAGCGCCGACGAGTACTACGAGCAGGCCATGGCCCTGGTGACCGAGGCCCCGGGGACCGCCGAGGTCGTCGAGGAGTCGAAGGACCTCATGGCGGCCCGCGGCGGGGACACGGTCGACGAGATGCTGGACCGCGACTTCACCTTCGCCCTGGACCTGCTGATCGCCGGCATCGAGGCGATGGTCGGCCGAGGCTGACTACTCCCCACCACCCACCAGCCGCGCCGGAAACCCGCCGGTCGCCACCGGTCCCCACCGCTGTGGTGTCACCCGGATGATGGACTTGCCCTGCTTGACCATCGCCTCCCGGGCCCTTCCTGTCTGCGCCTCTCGCACTGCTTCGCAGGCTTCGGGGCGCTGCGCCGGACTCCGTCCGTCGGGTGGGAGCGGGCGGTGTTCATAGATCGCCGGCCAGCCGCGCCGGAAACCCGCCGGTCGCCACCGGTCCCCACCGCTGTGGTGTCACCCGGATGATGGACTTGCCCTGCTTGACCATCGCCTCCCGGTACTCGTCCCAGTCGGGGTGTTCGCCGGCGATGTTGCGGTAGTACTCGACCAGTGGTTCCACGGAGTCCGGCGCGTCGATGACCTCGGCCGTGCCGTCGATCTGGACCCAGGGGCCGTTCCATTCGTCGCTCAGGACGAGCAGGCTCACCCGCGGATCGCGTTTGGCGTTGCGGGTCTTGGCGCGCTCGGGGTAGGTGGAGACGACGATCCGTCCCGAGTCGTCGACCCCGCAGGTCAGCGGGGAGGCCTGCGGTCCGCCGTCGGCGCGGCGGGTGATCAGCAGGGCGCGGTGCCGGGGCCGTACGAAGTCCAGCAGCTCGTCCAGCGATACACGGGTGTTGGTAGCGATGTTCGGTGCCATGGGGGCAGCCTAGGGGCAGTGTGCGCGCCCGTGGCTGACCCTGCCGTGCCTACGCCTGGGGCAGCGAGTCGCCCTGCACCGCCTGGATGTCCAGCTCCACCTTCAGCGTCGTACCGATCGCCGCGATGCCCGCCTGGAGCACCTGGTTGTAGTTCATCGCGAAGTCCTCGCGGCGCAGTTCGGCGGTCGCCCGGAACGCGGCGCGCGTGCCGCCCCACGGGTCCGCCCCGGTGCCGAGGTAGGCGAGGTCCAGGTCCACCGGTCGTACGACCCCGTGCATGGACAGTTCGCCGTGCACCGTCCAGCGGTCGGAGCCCGACTGGGTCACGCCCGTCGAGCGGTAGCTGATCTCCGGGTGCTGCTCGACGTCGAGGAAGTCCGCGGACTTCAGATGCCCGTCGCGCATGCCGTTGCCCGTGTCGATGGACGCGGCCTTGATCACCGCCTGCACACGGGACTTGGTGACGTCGTCCGGGGCGATCTCGATCGTGCCGCCGAACTCGGTGAACCGCCCGTGCACGCTGGAGATCCCCAGGTGCTGGGCGACCGCGGCCACGGAGGAGTGCACCGGGTCGATGCTCCAGGGCCCGGGCGGCGGCAGCTCGGTGCCGCCCTGCCGGGCCAGGGTGACCGTGCCGACCTCGGCCCGGCCGCTGGCGGTGACGATCGCGGAGGAGGCCGCGGGCGCGTACCCGACGGCCGTCACGATCACCGTGTACGCCCCCGGCGCCAGCTCGGTGGCATCCCGTACGGCTCCCTCGGCGTCCGCCTCGGCGCGCAGCACCTGCGTGCCGGTCATGTCGGTCACCGTGACGACCGCGTGCGACACGGCCCACCCGTCTCGCGTGCGGATCTTCGCGGTCAGTCCCATCCCGTTTTCTCCCTGCAAAGCCTTACAAATCGGTCGTATGAAACCGGCCCGTGGCGCACACACGACGGTGCGTGTGCCACGGGCCGGGAGTGAACTACTCGCTGGGGTGGGCGAGTTCGATGTCGTGCCCGTCGACCCCGGTGCCGGCCACGGTCAGGGCCGTCGCCACCGGCGGGTAGCCGGTCGCGATGACCGTGTACTCGCCGCTGTCCAGGTCGGTGAAGGCGTACGCGCCGTCCACACCGGTGGTGGCGGTGCCGACCACGTTGCCCGCCTGGTCGACGAGCGTCACCCGGGCGTCGGCCAGCGGGCCGTGCGGGGCCCGGACGACACCCTGGAGCTGGGCGCCGGCGTCCAGGTCGATCTCGATCCGGGTGACCCCGGTGGCGCCGATCTCCACCGGCAGGGCGCGCGGCCGGAACCCGCTCGCGTTGACGGCCAGGGTGACCGTGCCGGGCACCAGGTCGGTGAGGGCGAAGTCGCCCTGCTCGCCGGTGGCGGCGGTGGCCAGCAGATCACCGCGGACGTCGGTGACGATCACCATGGCGTCCTTGACCGGCAGCGCGCTCCCGGCGGCCCGGACCACACCGGTCAGCCCGCTGGTGCCGCTGAGCAGGATGTCGTACGACAGCGGCTCCTCGCCCACCACGACGGTGGAGGCCTGCGGCTGGTAGCCGTCGGCGGAGGCGATCAGGACGTACGACCCGGTGCCGGGGGCGTCGACGGAGTAGGAGCCGTCGGCCTGGGCGACCGCGCGGCCCAGCTGGCGGCCGGACAGCGAGATCAGGGTGACCGCGGCCTGCGGGACCGGCGCGCTCTCGGCGCCGCGGACGAAGCCGTGCACCGGGGTGCCGCCGCCCGTACCGGGCTCGGCGATGGTGGCGACGGCGGTCGCCGCCGGCCGGGCGGCCGTGGCCGCGGCCGGTGCCTGGGCGGAGGTGTCGGACACGACGGGCGTGGCCCAGCTGGGCACCTGCTGCTGTGCGGGTTCCTGCACGGCGTTCTCCACAACGGTCTCCACGGGGGCGGCCGGGGCGTCGGCCTCGGCGGCCTGGGCGAGCGCACCCTTGGTCTTCAGCGGGACCTCCTTGATGAACAGGGTGATCAGGAAGGCGAGGGCGGCGAGGCAGCCGGCGATGAAGAAGACGTCGGCGATGCCGTGGCCGTAGGCGCTCTCCAGCAGCGTCCGCAGCGGCGCCGGCAGCTTGCCCATGTCCGGGATGCTGTCGGTGGAGCTGGAACCCGCCAGGGCCGCCTGGTACTTCGGGCTCAGGGCGGAGATGCCGTCCTGGACGTAGTGCGTGATGCGGTGGGACATCACTGCGCCGAGCGCGGAGACGCCGACCGCACCGCCGAGGGAGCGGAAGAAGGTGACCGTGGAGCTGGCCGAGCCGAGGTCGGACGGGGCGACCTGGTTCTGGGTGGCGAGCACCAGGTTCTGCATCATCATGCCGATGCCGAGACCCAGCAGTGCCATGAAGATCGCCATCTTCCAGTACTCGGTGTCGTACCGGATGGAGCCGAGCAGGCACAGGCCGGCCGTCACCAGGACACCACCGCTGACCAGCCACGCCTTCCAGCGGCCGGTGCGGGTGATGAACTGACCCGAGACGGTGGAGGAGACGAACAGGCCACCGATCATCGGGATGGTCATGACGCCGGACATCGTCGGGGACTTGTCCCGGGCCAGCTGGAAGTACTGGCTGAAGAACACCGTGCCGGTGAACATCGCGATGCCGACGAACAGGGAGGCGAGGGACGCCAGGGTGATGGTGCGGTTCCTGAACAGGCGCAGCGGGATGATCGGCTCACTCGCCTTGGACTCCACGAGCACGAACAGCGCGCCGAGGACGATCGAACCGCCGACCATCGCGTACGTCTGCCACGACACCCAGTCGTACTTGTCGCCGGCGAAGGTGACCCAGATCAGCAGCAGCGAGACGGCGGCCGAGATGAAGAACGCGCCGCCCCAGTCGACCTTCACCTCCCGCTTGACCACGGGCAGGTGCAGGGTCTTCTGCAGCACGATCAGGGCGATGACGGCGAACGGGACACCGACGTAGAAGCACCAGCGCCAGCCCAGCCAGGAGGTGTCGGTGATGACACCGCCGAGCAGCGGGCCGCCGACGGTGGCGACGGCGAAGGTGGCGCCGAGGTAGCCGGAGTAACGGCCGCGCTCACGCGGGGAGATCATCGCGGCCATGACGATCTGGGCGAGGGCCGACAGACCGCCGACACCGATGCCCTGGACGACCCGGCAGGCGATCAGCATGCCGGCGTTCTGCGACAGACCGGCGGCCATCGAGCCGAGGACGTAGATGACCAGGGCTATCTGGACGAGGGCCTTCTTGCTGTACAGGTCGGCGAGCTTGCCCCACAGGGGAGTGGCCGCGGTCATCGACAGCAGGGCGGCGGTGACCACCCAGGTGTAGGCGGACTGACCGCCACCGAGGTCACCGATGATGTGCGGCAGGGCGTTGGAGACGATCGTGGACGACAGGATCGCCACGAACATGCCGAGGAGGAGGCCGGACAGGGCCTCCATGATCTGCCGGTGCGTCATCGGGGCGTGGCCCGCCGCGGAGCCTCCCCCGTGCTTGGCGTGAGCCCGCACACCGGCTGGTGTGGTCGTTGCCATGGGCTTCCTTCTCTTACGTGCTTGCGGGTGTACGGGTGGTCTCTTCGAGTACGGGGGCGGCTGGGGCGGCCGGGAACCGTACCGGGACGGACCGGCAGTCGCCGAAGGACGCGCGCAGGCGGGTCATCAGCCGGATCAGCTGGGCCACCTCGTCGTCGGTCCAGTCGGCGAGCCGCTCGGCGAGCAGATGCGTGGTCCGCCGGGACAGCTCATGGAGCTCCTCCAGGCCCGCGGGCGTCAGGCGCAGGATGCGCGAGCGCTTGTCCGCCGGGTCCGGGTGCCGCTCGATCCAGCCGCGCGCGGCGACGTGCGCGACATGCCGGCTGGTGACCGACATGTCCACGGCGAGCAGCTCCGCGAGCTTGCTCATGCGCATGTCTCCGTGGCGGCCGAGCAGGGTCAGCACGGCGGCCGAACCGCCCGGGCAGTCGGGCGGCAGGATCCGCCCCATGTCCCGTTTCACGGCTCCGACGGCGCTGAGCTGACGCGCCAGCTCCTCGAACTGCGCCTGCTCGGCCATCACACCTCCCGTATTCGTTGCTTGAGGCAACCTTAAGCCTGTTTGGTTGCTGCAGGCAAATAAACGAGGGGTCCCGCGGCGTAAAAACTTGGCAAAGGCAAGTGTTGCAACAGTAAACATGCAGGTAGGTGCGGGCGGGGTGCCCCTGTCTGTCCCGGTGGCCCCCCACTTGGGCGGCCCCGCCTGTCTTCGCTAAGGTCTCGGGCCATGGCTAACACCCAGGGCCCCCAGGGCAACTACGACCCCGCCGGCAGCACCCAGATGTTCCGCGCGTTCGTAGACGAGGCCCCCCAGGGCCGACAGCAGCAGCCGGCCGCCGCCTCCTCCGGCCCCCGTATCGGCCTGATCATCGGTGTCGTCGTGGCGATCGCCGTGGTGGCGGGCGTGGCCTGGCTGGCGCTGAAGTAGGACCGCCGTCAGGCGATCACTTCCACTGGACGGACACGTCGCGCGTCTCGATGTGCATGCCGAGCGGCACACGCCAGGCGTCGACGCACACCGTCCAGGTGTGGTCCTCGTGCGCGCCCGGTGCGATCGGCACGGGAAGGCCGACCGTCGAGTCGACCGTCCCCCAGTCGATGCCGAGCGCGCCGATGACGTGCGTCCCGAAGGTCACGGACCCCGAACGCACCGCCGTGCCCCCCGAGTTGTGGAAGCCGACGGTCACCTTCTGACACCAGCGCTGGTCCGTCGCCCCGGTCGTCGGGCTGCCCCAGGAGAGATCGGCGGGTGTGGGGGGCCTGCCCTGGCCGTGAGTGGGGCCGGGGCTGGGACCGGGCGAGGTGGCGGACGGTGTCGTACGGCTGTCCGTGCCGGTCGGGCCGGGAGTGGCGGGGGAGCCGTCACCGCCGGGGGCGGCGGAAGCCTGCTCCGGAGCGTTCGTTCCGCCCGAGGTACCGGTGCTGCCCGAAGACGCGACCGCGCCAGGTGAGTTACGGGGGCTCCCGCTCGTGCCGCCGCCTCCGTCGAGCGGCACCAGGGTCACGGACCCCGTCGGGCCGACAGAGCCCGGCCCGCGCTGTCCCGAGCCGACCGCGACATATCCGCCGCCCGGGCCATGGCCCCCGCACGCGGCAAGCACCCCGCCCAGGACGACGACGACCGCCGACGCTGCCGTAACGGCGCCTCGGCGGCCACGTGTCCATGTCGTCGTACGAAGCATCGGGCCATGGTGGCTGACGCCTCGTCAGATAGGAAGGGTCCGGACGGGACCAGCGCCCCGCAGGGGCCGGCACACGGTCAGTCGGAGATCAGGCCCTCCCGCAGCTGCGCCAGCGTCCGGGTCAGCAGGCGTGAGACGTGCATCTGGGAGATGCCGACCTCCTCGCCGATCTGGGACTGGGTCATGTTGGCGAAGAAGCGGAGCATGATGATCCGGCGCTCGCGGGGCGGGAGCTTGGCCAGCAGGGGCTTCAGGGACTCGCGGTACTCCACGCCCTCCAGGGCCGTGTCCTCGTAGCCGAGGCGGTCGGCCAGGGAGCCCTCGCCGCCGTCGTCCTCGGGGGCCGGCGAGTCGAGGGAGGACGCGGTGTAGGCGTTGCCGACCGCGAGGCCGTCGACCACGTCCTCCTCGGAGACCCCGAGCACGGCGGCCAGTTCCGTCACCGTCGGGGAGCGGTCCAGCTTCTGGGACAGCTCGTCGCTGGCCTTGGTGAGGGCCAGGCGCAGCTCCTGCAGGCGGCGCGGGACGCGGACGGACCACGAGGTGTCGCGGAAGAAGCGCTTGATCTCGCCCACGACCGTCGGCATGGCGAAGGTCGGGAACTCCACGCCCCGTTCGCAGTCGAAGCGGTCGATCGCCTTGATCAGGCCGATCGTGCCGACCTGGACGATGTCCTCCATCGGCTCGTTGCGGGAGCGGAAGCGCGCGGCCGCATAGCGGACCAGCGGCAGATTCAGCTCGATCAGGGTGTCCCGGACGTAGGCCCGTTCGGGGCTGTCCTCGCCGAGTGCGGCGAGCCGCAGGAACAGGGAACGGGACAGGGTGCGGGTGTCGATGTCCCCCGCGGCCGGCGGAGCCGGGAGGTCGGCGGCCGCCGGGGCGGTCGGGGACGGCGCGGCGTCGAGGGCCGTGACGCCCTCGATGCCGTCGAGGACGTCGAGAGCGTCGAGCTCCTTGGGCGCTGCCTCGCTCGTCGCGGGCGTCAGCACCTTCGAGCTGCCCTGGTCTGCGGACATGCCACCCCCTTTGGGTCGCGGGACGGTCGTGGCGGCGCCGTTCTTGCGAGCAGCGCAGCCTTCACCTGAATACCGGCGCCGAAGGCCCGGCAAACGCGTCTCCCGCAGAATGTCACATGTCGGCAACACGCTGTAGTGACATGTCGACATGTGAGAAGTGAATCGGCCCTGGAAAGACGGGGTCTGACGCTTTTCGGGGGCCCAACTGTCGGCATCTGCGCTGGTGAGCGATTCGCTCTCGGTGGTGATGCATCGATCGGGTTTGCGATGCAGGGGATGATCCCGTGCGTGCTTCCGTGCGCCTGCTGTGCTCCGCCCCGGGGGCTTCTACGCGTCGATGCGATTCGCCGAGCGCAGCCGCTGGAAGCTGCGGGCGAGAAGCCGGGAGACGTGCATCTGGGAGACGCCGAGTTCCGCGCTGATCTGCGACTGGGTGAGATTGCTGTAGTAGCGCAGGAGAAGGATTCGCTGTTCTCGTTCCGGGAGTTGGACGAGGAGATGGCGGACCAGGTCGCGGTGTTCGACGCCGTCCAGGGCCGGGTCCTCGTAGCCGATGCGGTCCAGCAGTCCGGGCAGTCCGTCGCCCTCCTGGGCGGCCTCCAGCGAGGTGGCGTGGTACGAGCGTCCCGCCTCGATGCAGCTCAGCACCTCCTCCTCGCTGATCCTGAGCCGATCGGCGATCTCGGCGGTGGACGGGGAGCGGCCGTAGAGCGTGGTGAGGTCCTCGGTGGCGCTGTTGACCTGGACCCACAGCTCGTGCAGCCGGCGCGGCACGTGGACGGTGCGGACGTTGTCCCGGAAGTAGCGCTTGATCTCGCCGACCACGGTCGGCATGGCGAAGGTGGGGAACTGCACGCCCCGGTCCGGGTCGAACCGGTCGATGGCGTTGATCAGACCGATGGTGCCGACCTGGACCACGTCCTCCATGGGCTCGTTGCGGGAGCGGAAGCGGGCGGCGGCGTAGCGCACGAGCGGGAGGTTCGCCTCGATCAACGCCCCGCGCACGCGGTGGTGCTCCGGCGTGCCCGGGGAGAGCTCCTTCAGCTCGGCGAAGAGCACCTGGGTGAGAGCTCGCGTGTCGGAACCGCGCCGCTTCTCGGGGCCCGCGGGAGCGGTGGCGGGGGCGGGCGGGGCCGCCTCCTCCTGAGGCGGCGCAGTACTGGCCGACACGGTCAACGCCACCTCTTCGTCGCTCAATGATCGGTCAAAAGCGGTCATAGCATCACAAGACATGTGCACTGTGTGCAAGCACCGCATTACCCCGTGTTGTGTTCAAACTCCAACAAGTTGGGGATTAAGACGCACCAAAGCCCCCCGCCGTTGCGGCGGGGGGCTCCCGGGCGGAAGTGGTCAGAATTCGTAGTCGGCGATCACCCACGTGGCGAACTCGCGCCACATCGCGACGCCCGCCTGGTGGGCCGGATGCTCCAGATAGCGCTGGAGGGCGTCGGTGTCCTCGACCGCCGAGTTGATCGCGAAGTCGTAGGCGACCGGCCGGTCGCTGATGTTCCAGCCACACTCCCAGAAGCGCAGCTCCTCGATCTGGCCGCCGAGGGCCCTGAAGGCCTCCACGCCCGCCACGACCCGCGGATCGTCGCGCTCGACGCCCTCGTTGAGCTTGAAGAGGACCAGGTGGCGGATCATGGGATGTACCTCAGCTCTTTCCTCCGTTGGCGACCCACGTCATGAAGTCGCCCACGGCCTTGGCCGCGTCCGATATGCCCTCGAAGACTATCTGTACGTAATGGGCCGCCTTGGGCGGGTCCGTGATGATCACATACAGTGCGAAGACCACGAGCACGTATACGGCGATCTTCTTGGCGTTCACCGCCACCGCGGCCTCCCCTGTGCGTGCGCCTTGTGAGCCCCTGTTGCCGGCGGCGAGTGTAACCTTCGCGCCCTTTTCAGGGGACCAACGGTCCGTCGCCCGAGGTCTTTTGCGTCCCGTCCCCGGGACGCACGAAGGGCCCCGTCTTTCGACAGGGCCCTTCTTCAAGCGGTAGCGGAGGGATTTGAACCCTCGGTGACTTGCGCCACACTCGCTTTCGAGGCGAGCTCCTTCGGCCGCTCGGACACGCTACCGAGGGAGACCTTACAGCACACCGGGGCGTGCTCCGAAATCGGTTTTCACCGGTCCCGGAAAAACTCGGTGAGCAGGCGGGCGCAGTCCGCCGCGAGGACGCCCTCGACGACCTCCGGGCGGTGATTGAGCCGCCGGTCGCGGATCACGTCCCACAGCGAGCCCGCCGCGCCCGCCTTGTCGTCCCGGGCGCCGTAGACGACCCGGTCGACGCGGGACTGGACGATCGCGCCCGCGCACATCGTGCACGGCTCCAGGGTGACCACGAGCGTGCAGCCGGCCAGCCGCCACTCCCCGAGCAGGGCGGCGGCCCGCCGGATCGCGAGGACCTCCGCGTGGGCCGTGGGATCGCCGGTGGCCTCGCGCTCGTTGTGCCCGACGGCGAGCACCGTCGTACCGTCCGGGGACAGCACGACGGCGCCGACGGGGACGTCCCCGCCCCGGACGGCCCGTTCGGCCTCGGCCAGGGCGAGTCGCATCGCGGCCCGCCAGCGGTCGCGCACCGGGTCCGGAGCGGCGGCCGGGTGCTCGACGGTCAGCGGACGGTCTCCAGCACCTCCGAGGCGCCCAGGGCCTCGGCGATCGCGCCCAGCGCGTCCTCGGCGTCCAGCGAGCGCAGTTCCTTCTCGCTGATGCCCAGGTCGTCGAGGATCTGGCTGTCGCCCACGGGGCTGTGCGGAACGGCGTCGGCGGCGGCGCCCTCCTCGTCGTCCTCGGCGGACTCGGACTCGCCGTCCTCGGTGCCGTCGAGGTCGAGGGAGTCCAGATCGGGGCCGTCGTCGGCACCTGGCTCCCGGCCGAGCAGCTCGTCGGTGAGCAGCAGCTCGCCGTACGCGCTGCGCTGGGCGGCGGCCGCGTCCGAGACGTAGATGCGAGGGTCGTCCTCGCCGTCCACGCGGACGACGCCGAACCAGGAGTCCTCCTGCTCGATCAGCACGAGCACCGTGTCCTCCTCGGGAGAGGCTTCACGGGCCAGGTCGGCAAGATCCGACAGGGTCTCCACATCGTCGAGCTCTGTGTCGCTCGCTTCCCACCCGTCTTCGGTGCGCGCGAGCAGTGCGGCGAAGTACACCGTGACTCTCCCACTGGTCATAGGCGTGCCGGTTGGGGGTCCCCCCGGCGGAGGTACTTGGGCGGAGAGAGCTGGGCTCCGAGCCCCACCCACTCGGAATCGTGGCAGAAACAAGGCGTTCAGGGGACGTCTTCGGCGCCCTGTGTCTTGCAGCCACCTGCGGATCGTACGCGGCTTTTCCGGCCGGTCACGCACACCCACCTCGCAAACGCCGGTGTGTGCGCGGATCTTCCTGACCCAGAACTTCCTTACCGGGTCCTGCCCCAGAGGATTCCCACGAGGATTCCCAAGCGTGTCCCTCCCGCAGTCGGTCTACCAGCGGAACGTCCGCATGCGCAGCGCGTGGCGCAGCCGCGCGGCCTTGGCGCGTCGTGGCTGGACCCGGGCGCGCAGCTCACGGGCCTCGGCGAGGTCACGCAGGAACCGGGCGCGGCGGCGCCGGCGCTCGGCGTCCGTCTCCGGTACGGCCGCGGCGCGTATCGCGGGCTCGTCGGCGCCCTCGGGTGCGTTCTCCGGAAGGCCAGGCAGGTCGGGCACGTCACACCACCCCAGTTCCTCCCTCCCACTTTCCCCCGTACGGCCGCTTCGAGCCAGGGCCGGAGGGGTGTCGGCCGGGGTCCGGGCCGGGGTCCCGGTGGGGGGTACGCCGGAACGGGCGGGGGCCGCGGCGCGGGTACCGTTAGGGGCATGCGTCTCCATGTCGTCGACCACCCCCTGGTCGCCCACAAGCTCACCACGCTGCGCGACCAGCGCACCGACTCCGCGACCTTCCGGCGGCTCGCCGACGAACTGGTCACCCTGCTCGCCTACGAGGCCACGCGGGACGTGCGCACCGAAGCCGTCGACATCCGGACCCCGGTCGCGCAGACGACCGGAGTCAAGCTCGCCCGCCCCCGCCCGCTGGTGGTGCCGATCCTGCGCGCCGGCCTCGGCATGCTGGACGGCATGGTCCGGCTGCTGCCGACCGCCGAGGTGGGCTTCCTGGGCATGATCCGCAACGAGGAGACGCTGCAGGCCTCCACCTACGCCTCGCGCATGCCGGAGGACCTCTCCGGCCGTCAGGTGTACGTCCTGGACCCGATGCTGGCGACGGGCGGCACGCTGGTCGCAGCGATCCGGGAGCTGATCAAGCGCGGTGCGGATGATGTGACGGCGGTGGTGCTGCTCGCCGCTCCCGAGGGCGTCGAGGTGATGGAGCGGGAGCTGGCGGGGACGCCGGTGACGGTGGTCACGGCGGCCGTGGACGACCACCTCAACGAGCACGGGTACATCGTGCCGGGGCTGGGGGACGCGGGGGATCGTCTCTACGGGGCGGCCGAGTAGTTTCCGCGCCGACCGGGGTGCTGATCGGGGGGTGCTGAGTGATCGCCCCCGGGTTCAGCACCCCTTCTTGATGGAAGGCGCCGACGTCGATGCGGGCGCGGTCAGCCTGGCCAGGGTCTGGTCCGCCTCCGTCGGCTTCACCAGGCCCTTGAAGGCGTCGCCCAGGATGAGGTCGACATCGGTGCCCTTGCGGGTGTCGGCCCGTTGTTCGGCGCCGGTGAGCTGGGCGGCGAGCACCGGCAGCGAGGTGTTCTGGGCGGCCGCGGGACCGAGCAGTATCCCGGCGCTCTTCACCTTCTTGTCGTACTGCCCGGGCGCGTTGCCCACGTCACCGATCCTGAAGCCCCGCTTCTTCAGCTCGTCGGCGGTGGACTTGGCGAGCCCGGTGCGCGCGGTGGCGTTGTAGACGTTCACGGTGATCTGGCCCGGCTTCGGCAGGGCCTTCACCTGTGCGGCCGTATCGGCCTTGGGACGGCAGTCGGTCTTCGGGCCGGCCGCCGAGGCCTTCTTGCCGCCGGTGAAGACGTCGATGAGCTGCAGGGTGCCCCAGCCGATCAGGCCGAGCACGGCGACGGACGCAACCACGGCGGCCACGAGCCTGGCGCGTCGGCGCGGCGGACGCATCCGAGGGTATTTGTCCCCCGTGATCCGGTACCGGCCGCCCATGCCAGGGGGAGTGAGCATGCTCATGGGCGCAGCGTAGTGCGCCCGAGCGGCGCTGCCTATTAGATGATCAGTCGATGCCGCTCAGGGGAACCCGAAAGGGTCAAGGGGGGTGTCGCGCCGGTCAGTCGAGTTCGAGCACGCGCGCGTGCAGCACCTGGCGCTGCTGGAGGGCGGCGCGGACCGCGCGGTGCAGCCCGTCCTCCAGATAGAGGTCGCCCTGCCACTTCACGACGTGTGCGAAGAGGTCGCCGTAGAACGTCGAGTCCTCCGCCAACAGGGTCTCCAGGTCGAGCTGCTGCTTGGTGGTCACGAGCTGATCGAGGCGGACCGGGCGCGGCGCGACGTCCGCCCACTGCCGGGTGCTTTCCCGGCCGTGGTCGGGGTACGGCCGGCCGTTTCCGATGCGCTTGAAGATCACACGGAAAGCCTACCGGTCAAGACGTTCCGGGCGCAGCCATGGCGGCGGAGTGCGGCGCCTGAAAAGATTTCGTAGAGGGGTCATATGTGCCGTTAACGGGACGAGATCACCGGGCACAGGGGTCGGGACGGGCGGGACCGTACCGGAGCGGGCGGTGTGCGGCTCCCCGCTCCACGGGCGTTGTGCACAGGCTGTGGATCGCGAGCCGGCCCCCGAGAAGCCGGGCACCAGGCCGGCCGCGAGATCCCCCCGCCCCCTGTTCGGTATGGCACGGCCCGGCGAAGGCGGTGGCCCGCCTTCGCCGGTACCGGTTCAGCGTTGCCGTTCCTCGGACGGCCGCTGCGGCTCTTCCTTGTGCTTCTGCTCCGGCTTCGGTTTCGTCGCGCGCCGGGCCTCCGCGCGCAGCAGGGCGCGCAGGACGGCGTAGGTATCCATGGGCATGACTGTGCTGCTCCTTGCGTCTGACTGACCTGTGACCGGCCTTCGGCCGGCCTTTCGCGGGGACGCGGGTCCGTCAGCAGCGCAGGACCACCGTGCGGAGCAGGGGCGGGGCGTACGGCGCCCGGGGCGTGCCGGGGCAGGCGCGTACCGCCGGCCGGGCGGGTGCCGGGTCGGGGAGGGGCGCGGGGCGCTCGGGTACGCCCGCCCGGTGGACGGCGGGAGCGGGCGGCCGCAGGAGCGTGTCGAGCACATCGTGCTCGAAGGTCTCGGCGGACGCGCCCAGCGCGTGGGCCGCCTGGGCCTGCGCATGGGCGGCGGGCACCCACAGGGCGAGGAGCAGCACGAGCGCCCGCAGCCAGGTACGGCTCCGGGGGACACTCGCGGTCCTGCTCACGTCGGGTATGTCCCCGGGGCGTGCGGGGTGTGCAGCACGCGGGGCCCGAGATTCGCCCGCTCGGCGTAGGCGCGGGGCCCGCGGTTGACGCCGCCGCTCACACCGTGCGCGGGATCGCCTTCGCCCGGCCGCGGATGCTGAACGCGGTGACGATCTCCACGATCCCCACGACGAGCAGCCAGACGCCGGCGACGAGGGTCAGCACGGCGACCGACCGGAACGGCGCGTCGATGAGCACGATCCCGGCGACGAAGGTGAGGACCCCCAGGAGGATCTGCCAGCCCCGGCCGGGCATCCGGGAGTCCTGCGCGGCGGCGATGGTCTGGGTGATCCCGCGGATCAGCCAGCCGATGCCGATCCACAGGGCGAGCAGCAGGATCGACTGCATGGGCCCGCGGAAGCAGAGCAGGCCGAGCAGGATCGACAGCGCGCCGCTGATGAACGCCAGCACCCGCAGCGAGGTCGCCCGGTGCGTGCCGAACGCGGCGACCAGTTGGAAGACGCCGCTGGCCAAGAGGTAGAGCCCGAACAGCACGCCGGCGACGAGCAGGGAGGGGCCGGGCCAGACGAGCACCAGGACGCCGAGGACCAGTGAGGCGGTCCCGGTGACCATGACCACCTGCCAGGCGGCCTGGGACAGGGCGTGCAGGGGCCCCTCGAACGGCGGCTCGGGCTCACGCCGGTCGCCCGGCGGCGCGCCCGCGTGCACATTCCGGTCGTCGTACTCACGGCCCCACTCCGGACCGGTGTGCGGTATCTCGGTCATGGTTCATGCTGTGGACGGCGGGGTCGGGGCTGCCATCGGGGTGGGCCGGTCGAGTGAGGGCCCGCGGCCACTCCACGTCTATCGGCCCGGCTTGCCGGAGGCCTTCGCCGCCGCCTTCATCTCCTGCTTGTGCGCGCGCACCTTGGCCAGTGACTCCGGCCCGGTGATGTCGGCGACGGAGCGGAAGGACTCGCGCTCGCCGTACGCCCCCGCGGCCTCCCGCCAGCCCTCGGGCGTGACGCCGAGCTGCTTGCCGAGCAGGGCGAGGAAGATCTGGGCCTTCTGTTTGCCGAACCCGGGCAGGTCCTCCAGCCGTTTCAGCAGTTCGGAACCGGTCGGCACGCCCCGCCAGACCGCCTCCGCGTCCCCGTCGTAGTGCTCGACGAGGTACTGGCACAGCTGCTGGATGCGCTTGGCCATCGAGCCCGGGTAGCGGTGCACGGCCGGCTTCTCGGCGAGCAGCGCGGCGAAGGCCTCCGGGTCCATCGCGGCGATGTCGTGCGCGTCGAGATCCCCGGCCGCTTCGACGCCGAGCCGGTCGGCGATGGTCCGGGGACCTTTGAACGCCCACTCCATCGGGACCTGCTGGTCGAGCAGCATGCCGGTGAGTGCGGCGAGCGCGGACCGCCCGAGGAGCGCGTCGGCGTCGGGGTCCTGGGCGAGGTGCAGGGTGACGTCCATGCGTCGATGGTGGCCCGACGGCGCGCGCGACGCAGCCGGGGTGGTCCGACGGCCGCAGGGCACGCCTCGACGACACGGCCCGCTGCTGCTTCGTCGCGCCGAACGCCGGGAGCCGGAGACGGCCGACTGCGTCCGGGCGTACGTCGACGGCGTCAACGAGGGTCCGCCGGCCGATGCCCGCCGGGCGCCCGAATGCGCCTGCACCGGACTCACCCCCACCCCCTGGCAGCCCGGACCCCGCCCGGCGCCTGGCTCGCCACCCACAAGGGGTAACTGGTCCCCGTCGTCACCGACCGGACTCCGCTGACCTCGCTGGAACCCGACGAGGAAACCCCATGACCGACCTCTATGAACAGCACGTCGATGGCTTCGGCACCGTCCGCATCCGCCCCCGCGACCCGGCGACCTCGGCGTCCACGTCCTCCTCGGCCCGGCCGGCCCCTACGGCCCGCGCCCCGGCTGGACTTCGGCGCTGCCGGCCGTGATGACGACGTACGCGCTGCGGGCCCCGGACCGGCGCCGGCTCGTGGTCGACCCGGACGTACGCGACACCAGGGCGATCGCCCGCTTCGAACGCCAGGGCTTGGTGCGCGGCCCGGCGGTCGTCCTGCCCGAGGGGACCTCCCCGCTGTGTACCGGTGTGTACCGGCCGGAGAAGCATGCCCAACTGGCCTTCCTGGAGCGCGCGATAGCCTTCCCCGGGTGACGTTGACGCCGGACGATCTGATCGCGCACTACGGCCTCGAACCCATCCCCCGCGAGGGCGGCCTGTTCCGGCGTACCTGGGAGGGGCCGGAGCGCCGCGACGGCCGGCCCGAGGGCTCCGCCATCGTCGCCCTGCTCACCGCCGACGACTTCTGCGCCCTGCACCGCCTGCCCACCGACGAGATCTGGCACTTCTACCTCGGCGACCCGCTCGACCTCCTGCTGCTCGCCCCCGACGGCAGCACCCGCACCGCCGTCCTCGGCCCCGCCCCGCTGTCCGGCCAGCACCTCCAGCTCACCGTGCCCGCGCGCACCTGGATGGGCGCGCGGGTGGCACCGGGCGGCGCGTGGGCGTTCTTCGGCTGCACCATGGCGCCCGGATTCACCTATCCGGACTACGAACACGGGAGCGCGGCCGACCTGACGGCGCGTTACCCGTCCGAGGCCGCCCGGATCGCGGAACTGTGCCGCCCATGAACAGGAGCCCGCTGAACCTGCTCGACGGACAGACCGCCCTGGTGACCGGCGCGGGCGGCGGCATCGGCCGCGCCATCGCGCTGCGCTTCGCCGAGGAGGGCGCGGCGGTGGCCGTGCACTGCCGTACGGCGGTGGACGCGGCCGGCGAAGTGGCGGCCCGGATCCGGGAGTCGGGCGGCGAGGCCGTCGTACTCCGGGCGGACCTGACGGACGAGGACGCCTGCCACCGACTGGTCCGGGAGGCGGCGGACTGGTCCGGCGGCCGGCTCACCGCCCTCGTCAACAACGCGGCCGTCCAGCCCATCCAGCCCCTGCCCGGCATGACGGCGGCCGAGTGGCGCACGGTCGTCGACACCGACCTCACCAGCGTCTTCGCCTGCACCCAGGCCGCCGCCGCCCATATGCGGGCCCACGGCGGCGGCAGCATCACCCACATCGCCTCCATCGAGGCCTCCCGTCCCGCGCCCGGCCACGCCCACTACAGCGCAGCCAAGGCGGCAGTGGTCATGCACGCCCGCGCGGCGGCTCTGGAATACGGGCCCGACGGCATCCGGGTCAACGCCGTGTCGCCCGGCCTGATCGACCGGGAGGGCCTGGCGCAGGCCTGGCCGGACGGCGTACGCCGCTGGCTTGCCGCCGTCCCCACCGGCCGGCTCGGCCGTCCCGAGGACGTGGCCGACGCCTGTGTGTTCCTGGCCTCGTCGCTCGCGAGCTGGATCACCGGCCACGACCTGACCGTGGACGGCGGCATCTCGGCCCGGCCGACCTGGTGAGCGTTGCGGCCGATCGCTCGCGGGGTGAGCGCTCCGGCCGGTCTCTGCGTACTCATACGGAGGACGGGCGGCGAGGCGTGCTCCTAAGAGGAATGCGGCGAGGGAGGGGACGAGTGCTGCTGCACGACCGGCGTCGAAGGGCACGACGGCTGGGCCTGCTCTGCGCGGGCCTCTTCGTGCTGCTGCTCGGCACGGCGGCCCCCGCGTCCGCCCACGCGGCCCTGCGCACGTCCGACCCCGCCGACGGAACCCTCCTGCGCACGGCCCCCCGGCACGTCACCCTGACCTTCTCCGAATCGGTCGGCCTGCTCACCGACTCCTTCCGCGTCTACGACCCCACCAACCGCCGGCTGCGCACGGGCCCCGCCGAGCACGCCCCCGGCCGCTCGGACATGGCCCGCGTCGCCCTCCCCGCGAAGCTCGCCACCGGCACCTACACGGTCGCCTGGCGGGTGGTGTCCGCGGACAGCCACCCGGTGTCCGGAGCGCTCACCTTCTCGGTCGGCAACCGCACGGCGACGGCCGCGAGCCCGGCCCCCGACGACGCGGAGAACCCCGCCACGGCGGCCCTGTACAACATCGCCCGCTACCTCGCCTACCTCTCCGTGGCCCTCCTGCTCGGCGCCGCGGCGTTCGTGGCGTACTGCCGCCCGCCGACGGCGGCCCCGCTGCGCACCCCGGTGCTGACCGCCGCCTGGACCCTCCTCGCCACGACGGCCGCCCTGTACCTCCTGCGCGCCCCCTACGAGGAGGGCACCTCACCCGGCGTCTCCCTGGGCTCCCTGACCCACACGGCCACGACCCGCCCCGGCGCCCTCCTGCTCGTCCGCCTGACGCTGCTGCTCCTGGCCGGCGCCGGTGTGGCGCTCCTGCGGGCCCGCCGCAGAGGACTCCCGCGCCGTACGACGCTCGCCGTGGCCGGGGCCGTCTCCCTCCCCCTCGCCCTCACCTGGACGGCGGCCGACCACGCCGCGGCCGGCATCCAGGTCCCCCTGGCCATCACCTCCGCCACCCTCCACCTGCTGGCCATGGCGGCCTGGCTGGGCGGTCTGACGGCCCTCCTGCGCACCCTGCGGCGCACCTCCCCGGCCACCGTGGCCCGCTTCTCCCGCCTGGCCTCCGCCTCGGTGACGGTCCTGGTCCTGACCGGCGTGTACCAGTCCTGGCGCGGCCTCGGCTCCTGGCAGGCACTCACGGACACGACGTACGGCCGCACGCTGCTGGCCAAACTGGCGGCGGTCACCGCGCTGCTGCTGGCGGCGGCCTGCTCCCGCACCTGGACCACCCGCCTGGCCCGGGAGCCCCGGGTGGCCGTCGCCCGTGTCCCCGAACCGGCCACGGGCCCCCCGCTCCCACCGGAACCCGCCGCCCCGCCCCCACCCCCGCCCTTCCACACCCTGCGCCGCTCGGTGCTGGCGGAGGCGGCCGTCGGCGTGCTGGTCCTGGCCCTGACGACCCTGCTGACGAGCACGGTCCCCGGCCGTGCGGCCGAGGAGGCCGCACAGTCCGCAACCGCGACGACCGGCATCCCCACGGCCTCCGTCACCACGATCCCCTTCGACGTCGGCACCCCCGGCGGCCACGGCAAGGTCCAGATCACCCTGGACCCGGGCCGGATCGGCCGCACCTCCGTGCAGGCGGTGGTCTACGGCCCCGACGGCGGCCTGTCCACGGTCCCCGAACTCCGCGTCACCCTCACCCTGCCCGCCCGGCACCTGGGCCCCCTCGACACCCGCATCACCGACCGCGGCGGCTACTGGTCCACCGACTCCTTCGACCTCCCCCTCCCCGGCACCTGGACGATGAAGGCGACGGTCCGGGTGTCGGACCTGGACCAGGTGACGGTGTCGGCACGGGTGCGGGTGACGCGGTAGGCCAGTCCCGGACGCGGTCGATCTTCTGGGCGGGGCAGCTGGTGGCCGGCCACTCGTCCCGGGCAGGAGCGCCAGGTGGACATGACAGCGCTCGCGAAGGAGCGCAAGGTGGAGTGGAGGGGGGTGACTTCTGGCGATCAGACGAAAGGTCGCTCATGCCGCGATCCATGCGCGCGCTCGTGGCCGGAGAGGTCGGCGAGCCGAACGACGTCCTGCGGCTGGAATCCCGGCCTGTCCCCACGCCAGAAGCCGGCCAGGCGTTGATCCGCGTGAAGGCGACTCCGATTCACGCCAGCGATCTGCACGTGTTGCGCGGTCGCTACGGTTTCGCCCCCGAGTTTCCCACTGTCGGCGGGCACATGGAATGCGTGGGCCGTGTTGCGGCCCTGGGTCCGGACACCGAGGGACTGAAGATCGGCGAGCGTGTGGTGGCCGTCGCCGTCCCGGCCGTACCCGGGCCGCGGGTGACCGGCACCTGGCAGGAATACCTTGTCGCCGATACACACAGGCTGCTGCCGGTCCCCGATCGTCTGAGCGACTCCAGCGCCTGCCAACTCGCCGTCAACCCGTTGACCGCGCTGCTCCTGGTGACTCGCGAACTCCACGTACAGCCGGGCGAATGGCTGTTGCAGACGGCGGCGGGCTCCACCGTCGGCCGGCTCGTCATTCAGCTGGCCGGGCATCTGGGTGTCCGCACGATCAACGTGGTGCGGCGGCGCGATGCCGTTGCGGAGATCAAGGCGCTTGGTGGCGACGAGGTCGTCTGCACCGAGGACGAGGACCTGGTGCGGCGGGTGACCGAGATCGCAGGACCGGACGGCGTGCGCAAGGCCGTCGACTGCGTCGCGGGCCACGTGGGTGCCCAGGTGTCCCAGGCATTGGCTCCCGGCGGAGAGGTCGTGGTCTACGGCGCGCTCTCCACCCACCGGCAGACCGACCCGGTGGCGCTGACCATTCCGCTGTCGGCGCGCTCGATCATCTACGAGACCAAAGCGGTGCGCGGCTTCTGGCTGAACCGCTGGTTCGGCACCGCCTCACCCACGGATGCGCTGCGCGCGCTGTCCGAGGTTCGCAGCCTCGTCGCTGATGAAGTGCTGAGCATCCCCCAAGGCCGGCCGTTCCCGCTCGAACGATTCACCGAAGCCGTCTCGTTCGCCGAAACACCCGCGCACGGCGCCAAACCGCTCTTCGTCTTCGAAGACGACCGGGACGAAGACGACGGCTAGAACGCGGTGCCCGGCGGTGTCCGGGCATGCAAGGGGCGCCGCGTCAGGTGTTGGAGGGATCTTCTCGTTCGGGGCGAGCGCGTTCGAAGCTGCGCGTGGCTGGGATCACACCAGCAGGTATGACCGCCAGGTAGACCAAGCCGGACCACGGCTGAGGGATCTCGGACTGAAGCGCGACCGAGAGGGCTGCCAGGGCCACGAACCAGGCGAGCAGCAAAGGGTGCCGAGCAAGGTGGCGCAGGAACCCGGTGAACCTGCCTGGCTGCTGTGTGGGGTCGGCGTCCGTCGGCTTCATGCGCGGACTGTATCGCCGCTCCAGTGGAGGAACCGCAGGCTGGACGCACACGTCCCGGCAGTCGATGGCCTCCCAAGAGATCCCTTCCGGGAGCGGACCGGGCTCGTCCTTGGAGCATGGTTGTGCGCTCGGCTGCCTGCTGGTCCTCGTCGGTGCGGTCGTGGGGTTCCTCGTCGAACGCGCGGTGACGGCAGTCGGCGTAGGCGAGGTGTGTGGGCAGCGAGGTCCGAGGACACCCGCCGTCAGCTCCGTGAACAGCCGACCGGGAGGGAAAGGGCTACGTCTTCGCCTCGCCGGTCGGCGAGCCTCTCAGCCCCGACACCGACCATCACTTATGGAAGTGGCTCCTGCGGTCGGGACGGGCGGCTTCACGACGCTCGGCACACCACCGCGACCGTGCTTCTGATCCTCGGCGTCCAGGATGTCGTGATCGACGCGCATGCATGTGACGGGAGTCATGCTCCGGAAAGTCGCTCAGCAGGTCGGAGACGCCCTCTGGGCGCCGCCCGGAGCGGGCCGGGAAAGTGACTGAGACGGAAACCGAGACGGACGAACGCCAGAGGGCCGGGCCACTTTCGTGACCCGGCCCTCTGGGCTGGCGGAGGATACGAGATTCGAACTCGTGAGGGGTTGCCCCCAACACGCTTTCCAAGCGTGCGCCCTAGGCCTCTAGGCGAATCCTCCGCCGGAAACATTACATGACCGAGGGGAGTGCTCGCGAACTCGTTCCCGCAGGCCCGCATCGGGTGCGGCCGTGGGTCGTGATCGGGTACGGACCGTGGGCCGCGATCGGGTAATGTGGGGCGCAGCCCCTCACGCGGCGCTATCTGACTGAACTCCCCCAGGGCCGGAAGGCAGCAAGGGTAGGTCGGCTCTGGCGGGTGCGTGGGGGGCCCTTGCGTTCCCGGGTCGGTCCGGACCTCGCCGGGGCGCCCGCGGCCGGGACCGGTTGTCAGTGGGCGCCTATAACCTCGTATGCGTGTCGTCTCTCGCGCTGTACCGCCGCTATCGCCCGGAGACCTTTGCCGAGGTCATCGGGCAGGAGCATGTCACCGACCCGCTGCAGCAGGCGCTGCGGAACAACCGGGTCAATCACGCGTACCTGTTCAGCGGTCCGCGCGGCTGCGGCAAGACGACGAGCGCACGCATCCTCGCCCGCTGTCTGAACTGTGAGCAAGGTCCCACTCCGACCCCGTGCGGCGAGTGCCAGTCGTGCCGGGACCTGGCGCGCAACGGCCCGGGCTCGATCGACGTCATCGAGATCGACGCGGCCTCTCACGGTGGTGTGGACGACGCCCGTGAGTTGCGCGAGAAGGCGTTCTTCGGCCCCGCGAGCAGCAGGTACAAGATCTACATCATCGACGAGGCCCACATGGTCACGTCGGCCGGCTTCAACGCGCTGCTGAAGGTCGTCGAGGAGCCGCCGGAGCACCTCAAGTTCATCTTCGCGACCACCGAGCCCGAGAAGGTCATCGGCACCATCCGGTCGCGGACCCATCACTACCCCTTCCGGCTGGTGCCGCCCGGCACCCTGCGGGACTACCTCGCCCAGGTGTGCCAGAAGGAGGACATCCCGGTCGAGGACGGCGTGCTGCCCCTCGTCGTGCGGGCCGGCGCGGGTTCCGTGCGTGACTCCATGTCCGTCATGGACCAGCTCCTCGCCGGCGCCGGCGAGGAGGGTGTGACGTATGCCATGGCCACCTCTCTCCTCGGCTACACCGACGGCTCGCTTCTCGACTCCGTCGTCGAGGCCTTCGCCACCGGTGACGGGGCCGCCGCCTTCGAGGTCGTCGACCGTGTCATCGAGGGCGGCAACGACCCGCGCCGTTTCGTCGCCGACCTGCTGGAGCGGCTCCGGGACCTGGTGATCCTCGCCGCCGTGCCGGACGCCGTGGAGAAGGGGCTGCTCGACGCCCCGGCCGACGTCCTGGAGCGCATGCAGGCCCAGGCCTCCACCTTCGGCGCCGCCGAGCTGAGCCGCGCCGCCGACCTCGTCAACGCGGGCCTGACGGAGATGCGCGGCGCCACCTCGCCCCGCCTCCAGCTGGAACTGATCTGCGCGCGCGTGCTGCTGCCCGCCGCCTACGGCGACGACCGGTCGCTGATGGCCCGCCTCGACCGTCTCGAACGCGGCGTCCACTTCTCGGGCGGCGGCATGCCCGCCATGGGTTACGTCCCCGGCCCCGAGGCCCACGGCACCGGCGCCCCCCTGCCCTCGGTACCGCCCGGCAGCGGCCCGGCAGCGGCCCGCGCGGCGGTACGAGCGGCTGGTGGGCCGGGGGCGGGTGGCACCGGTGTCGGTGGGCCGGGTGTGGGTGCGCCTGGAGCTGCTGGTCCCGGTGACGGCGGCCCTGGTGCCGGCGGTCCGGCCCCGGCCGCCCCCGCTCCCACGGCACCCCCCGCAGCGGCTGCCCCCGCCACCCAGGCCCCGGCATCGCCTTCCGAACCCCCCGCTGCCCAGGCCCCGGCCGGTGCTCCCACCCCGGCTCCCGCCGCTCCCGGTGCCTGGCCCACCGCCGCATCCGCCGGAAGCGGCCGACGCCCCGGTGGCTGGCCCACGGCAGCGGCACCGGCGGGCGGCGCACCCCAGGGCCAGGCCCCCGGCCGTGCCCCGGCCCAGCAACAGCCCCCGGCAGCCCCGGCAGCTCCGGCGGCCCCCGCAGCCCCGGCGGCGCCCCCGGCCGCCCCGAGCGGTGGCCTCGACCCCCGCATGCTCTGGCCGAACATCCTGGAGGCCGTCAAGAACCGCCGCCGCTTCACCTGGATCCTGCTCAGCCAGAACGCGCAGGTGACCGGCTTCGACGGCACCACCCTCCAGCTCGGTTTCGTCAACGCCGGTGCCCGCGACAACTTCGCCGGCAGCGGCAGCGAGGACGTGCTGCGGGCGGCACTGGCCGAGCAGTTCAACGTGCAGTGGAAGATCGAGGCGGTCGTCGACCCGTCCGGCGGCGGTTCCGCACCGGCGCCCGCCGGGGGCTCGGGCTTGGGCGGCGGAGCCGGCTACGGCGCTCCCGCCGGGGGCGGCGGTGGCTACGGCACCCCGGCCGCACCCCGCCCCACGGTCCCCCAGCCGACCCCGCAGGCTCCCGCGGCACCCCAGGCCGGCCCCAGCTCCGCCACGGCGGCACCCACGCCTGCCCCCCGGCCCGCCGCCGCGCCCGAGCCGCCCCCGGTCGCCCCCGAGGACGACATCCCCGAGGACGACGACCCGGACCTGGACGAGTCGGCCCTCTCCGGCCACGAACTGATCGTGCGGGAACTGGGCGCGACGGTGGTGGAGGAGTTCTCGAACGAGTAGCCGACCGGAACGGCGAGGACGCGCGAGTGGCCCCACTTTCCGCGAGCAACCCCTCTTTGGAGGAAACCCCAACAAACCCGCGCCCCGACCTTCGGCAACCTTGCCATTAGGCTGACCCCGTGAAGGTCCTCGTCATCGGTAACGGCGCCCGCGAACACGCCCTGTGCCGCTCCCTGTCCCTCGACCCCGACGTCACCGCGCTGCACTGCGCCCCAGGCAACGCCGGCATCGCCGAGGTCGCCGAGCTGCACCCGGTCGACGCGCTCGACGGCAAGGCGGTCGCCGAGCTGGCGGCCGGCCTCGGTGCCGACCTGGTCGTCGTCGGCCCGGAGGCCCCGCTGGTCGCCGGCGTGGCCGACGCCGTCCGCGCGGCGGGCATCCCGGTGTTCGGCCCGTCCAAGGAGGCCGCGCAGCTGGAGGGCTCCAAGGCCTTCGCCAAGGACGTCATGGCGGCGGCCGGCGTGCCGACCGCCCGCTCCTACGTGTGCACGACGGCCGACGAGGTCGCCGAGGCCCTCGACGCCTTCGGCGCCCCCTACGTCGTCAAGGACGACGGCCTCGCCGCCGGCAAGGGCGTGGTCGTCACCGACGACCTGGCGGCCGCCAAGGCCCACGCCGCCGCCTGTGAGCGCGTGGTCATCGAGGAGTTCCTCGACGGCCCCGAGGTGTCCCTCTTCGCGATCACCGACGGGGAGTCGGTCGTACCGCTCCAGCCCGCCCAGGACTTCAAGCGCGCCCTGGACGGCGACGAGGGCCCGAACACCGGCGGCATGGGCGCGTACTCGCCGCTGCCGTGGGCCGAGCCGAAGCTGGTCGACGAGGTGCTGGAGACGGTTCTGCAGCCCACCGTGGACGAGCTGCACCGCCGCGGCACCCCCTTCTCCGGGCTGCTGTACGCGGGCCTGGCGATCACCAGCCGGGGTGTCCGGGTGATCGAGTTCAACGCCCGCTTCGGCGACCCCGAGACCCAGGTCGTGCTGGCCCGGCTGAAGACCCCGCCGGCCGGCCTCCTGATGGCCGCCGCCACCGGCAACCTCGCCGATCTGCCGCCCCTGCGCTGGAGCGAGGACGCGGCCGTCACGGTCGTCGTCGCCTCGCACAACTACCCCGCCACCCCCCGCACCGGCGACCCGATCACCGGTCTGGACGAGGTGGCCGCCGAGGACGCCCCGCACGCGTACGTGCTGCACGCCGGGACCAGGCGGGACGGCGACACCGTCGTCAGCGCGGGCGGCCGGGTGCTGTCCGTCACCGCCACCGGCAAGGACCTGACCGAGGCGCGCGAGCGGGCGTACCGGGCGGTGGGCCGGATCCGTCTGGAAGGCTCCCAGCACCGCACGGACATCGCCGCGAAGGCGGCCCAGGCCGCACCGGCGGCAACCGCCTGACCTGCCCCCTCCTGATGAAGGCCCCGGACCCACAATCCGGGGCCTGATCTTTGCTGTCTGTCACTCACCTCTGACCAAAGCCATTCCATCGAGTGAGCAATCGTCCATACGGCTGACGGGGGCCGGGGCCCCAACTAGGGTGCCGCGCATGCGTTCCGGCACTTGGCCCACCGGCATTGCGATGTCGGTGGCGGGTGCCACAGTGGGGGAGTGAGCACCACCAGGCAAGCACGGCATCGGCGGCGAGGGGGTGAGGGCGGGACGTGACCGGAATCGGTGCGGAGATGGGCGCGCAGGCCGCGCGCTCCCGGGCCCTCGCCGTACTGCGGGTCCGGGGCCGGGCGCTGGCCGTGGCCGTGCTGCCCGCGGCCGCCGCGGTGATCCTGCTGACCGGCGGCTCCACCGGCCACTTCGTCGGCGGGGGCTGGGACGTGACCCGCTGGGTCGTGGGCCTGCTCGCCGTGCTGGTGCTGCTGGCCGCCACCGGTATCGCCCTGGTCGTGGCCCGGGCCCGCCCCGCCGTCAGCCCGACGGTGCCGATCCCGGAGGGGTCCGCCCCGGATCTGTACCGGATGGTGCGCGACCTCGCCGACCGGCTGGACGTGCCGGCCCCTTCGGCCATAGCGCTCACCCCGGACTGCGACAGCTGGCTGGAGGACCGCACGCACTCGGCCCACGGCCCGCCGCAGCGCTCCACGCCCGACGAGGACGAGCTGGCGGGCCCGGGCCGCCGCCGCGCGCCGGTCGCCCCGGTGCTCGTCATCGGCTCCCCGTTCCTGTGGTGGATGCGGGTCGGCGAGCTGCGCGCGGTCCTCGCCCCGGTCATCGCCGGTACGGGCCCTTCGGCGCACCCGGACATAGCCGCAGCCCGGCGCTTCGTGCGTGGCCTGGACGCGGCGGTCGCTGTCGCCTCGACACCGGGCCGCTGCCCGGCGACGCGCGGTGTGTGCGCGGCCCTCGGCTGGGTGGCCCGGCTGCTGTTGCGCGGCTGCCGGGAGCACGCGACGCAGATGGAGCGCGGGGTCGCCGCGGCGGCGGCCGAGCGGGCCCAGGCCGTCGACTACGGCCTGCGGATCGTCGCCCAGGAGCAGGTGGGCCTCGCCTACGCCGGCTGGGACCGGCTGCTGACCAGGGTCGCGGTGCCCGCCTGGCGCATGGGCCGCTGGCCCTCGCGGCTGGACGCGGGCGTGGTGGCGGCGCTCACCGAGCTGTCCCGGCGCGACCGCCTGGCGGAGGGCTTCACCTCCCGGCTCGGCGAGCGGCCCGCGTGCGACCTCCTGGAGGAGCCGGGTGCCGTGGACGAGGCCGCGTCCCTCCTCGCCGCCCGCCTCTTCCACGGCGGCCCTGCGGAGCCCGGCCCGGACTGGGCGCCGGTGGACTGGCAGGCGTATCCGGAGGAGGTCGTGGACCGCACCTGGCGCGCCGACGCGGCCCGCCTGCACCGCGTCCTGGACTCCCTGGGCGTCCGCCCCTCCCTCGACCCCGCGACCCCCGACCCCGGCGGCCCCACCCTGGCCCGAGTCCTGGACCACCTCACCGAACCCCCCTCGGCAGCGGCGATACCGAAATCCCCCGACGCCGAGCACGGCCCCACAGCCCCGCAGGCCACCCACGGCGAGTACGGCCCCGCAGCCCCACCGGCTCCGCAAGCCGCCGGCGGCGAGGACGCCCGACAGGGGCCACCCGCACCCGACGACGAAAGCCGCACGGGTGGTGCGAGTGGGAACCAGAATCCCGCCGAGGGTGAAGACGAGGCGGACGTGTCCCATGCCGCCGAGGCGCCGCAGGCGATCCGCGAAGCTGAGGCGGGACCGCCGCCCGAAGACCCCGGCACGGAACGCAGCGCCACCCTCGCCGCAGGCCTGAGCGCCGCGCTGGCCCGCGAGGAGGCCGGCGCCCCGAGGTCCGGGGCGACCGCCACCGGCCGGACCCCCGAGAGCGCCCTGTGGGACGACGGCGGCCTGCCGCTCTTCCCGCTGCAGCCCCCACGCACCGCCCGCGACCTGCTCACCGACCACGTCACGGCGATGGTGTGCTGCGCGGCCGTCGACACCGCGGGCGCGGTCCCCGCTCTGGACTGGCTGGACGGCCCCTCCCTCGTGCTGGGCGGCGAGCGCGCCACCGACCTCGTCCCCAAGGTGCTCAGCCTCGTCGAGGAGGGAGACCCGGGCCCGCTGCGCGACTGGCTGGCCGCGTCCGGGATACGGCCGGAGAAGCCCGTACGGCTCGTCTAGGGGACCCGGCAGCGTCGTAAAACGGGAGTTCTGTCTTCCACTTCAGGTCAATTCGCAACGACTAGTGACCGAGCCCGTGCGTTATGTGATGTGCTGGGAGCGACCACGCACCTGGCAAGGGCGTGCGACATACGACAGCACGGCCGAGGACTGCGCGTACCACCGAGCACGGCGAGCACCACCGAGACAGGACCACACGGGGGGCATGAGGGAGGGGAGCGACGATGGCCTCGGACCACATCCGCCGCTGGGAGTCGGGAGCGCTCGCGCACGCCGTCACGGACCCCTTCGGCCAGGGCCCGGTGCCCTGGCTGCGCGGGAGTGAGACCTACTTCGACGACACGGGCCATGTCGTGCCCTGGTACGTCGAACCGGGCCCGCAGCCGCTGAAAGGGGTCGGTCGCGCCCCGCGTGTGCCCGGACCGCGCTCGGCCGACGACGTGCACCGCCAGATCAAGGGGTTCACCGCGACCGGCGCGGTCACGCCCGGCGCGGCGATCGACTTCCACATCACGGTCGACCCGCCCCAGGAGTTCAGCGTCGACATCTACCGGATCGGCCACTACGGCGGCGACGGCGCCGCGAAGATCACCACCAGTCCGCGGCTGTCCGGGATCGTCCAGCCCCCGCCGCTGACCGCCGACCGCACGGTCTCCTGTCACCACTGGTGGCTGTCCTGGCGCCTCCAGGTGCCCTCCCACTGGCCCATCGGCGCCTATGTGGCCGTCCTCACCACCACCGACGGCTACCGCTCCCACGTGCCGTTCACGGTCCGCGACGACCACCCCGCCGACCTGCTCCTGCTGCTGCCGGACATCACCTGGCAGGCGTACAACCTGTATCCGGAGGACGGCCGCACCGGCGCCAGCCTGTACCACGCCTGGGACGACAGGGGCCGGCTGCTCGGCGAGGCCGACGCCGCGACCACGGTCTCCTTCGACCGGCCGTATGCGGGCGCGGGCCTGCCCCTGCACGTCGGGCACGCCTACGACTTCATCCGCTGGGCCGAGCGCTACGGCTACGACCTCGCCTACGCCGACGCCCGCGATCTGCACGCCGGCCGCGTCGACCCCGGCCGCTACCGGGGCCTGGTCTTCCCCGGGCACGACGAGTACTGGTCGGTGCCGATGCGCCGGGCCGTGGAGGACGCCCGCGACCACGGCACCTCACTGGTCTTCCTCTCGGCCAACACCATGTACTGGCAGGTGGAGCTGAGCCCCTCCCCGTCCGGCGTCCCGGACCGCCTGCTGACCTGCCGTAAACGCAAGGGACCCGGCAAACCGGTCCTCTGGCGCGAGATCGACCGGCCCGAGCAGCAGCTGGTCGGCATCCAGTACGCGGGCCGGGTGCCCGAGCCGCATCCGCTGGTCGTCCGCAACGCCGACCACTGGCTGTGGGAGGCGACCGGCGCGCGCGAGGGCGACGAGATCGAGGGTCTGGTCGCCGGCGAGGCCGACCGGTACTTCCCGCGCACCCCGCTGCCCACGCACGAGGAGCGCATCCTGCTCGCCCACTCCCCGTACACCGACAACGACGGCGTCCTGCGCCACCAGGAGACCTCCCTGTACCGCGCCCCCTCCGGCGCCTGGGTCTTCGCCGCCGGCACCTTCGCCTGGTCCCCGGCCCTGGACCGCCCCGGCCATGTGGACCCCCGTATCCAGCGCGCCACGGCGAACCTCCTCGACCGCATCTGCAAACGCGACTGACCGCCGGCGGACCGCGCAGGACCCCCCTGGCCGAAACCGATCCCCCCGATAAGGGAGAATCGAGGCACTTGGACAGAACCACGGGGAGGAACCGTGTCCGGATTCGTAGAAAAGCCCGAGCCGATCCAGGTTCCGGGCCTGGTGCACCTGCACACCGGAAAGGTGCGCGAGCTGTACCAGAACGAGGCGGGCGACCTCGTGATGGTCGCCAGCGACCGTATGTCCGCGTACGACTGGGTGCTGCCCACGGAGATCCCCGACAAGGGCCGTGTCCTCACCCAGCTCTCCCTGTGGTGGTTCGACCAGCTGCGGGACCTGGCCCCCAACCACGTGATCAGCACCGAGGTGCCCGAGGGCGCCCCCGCCGACTGGGCGGGCCGCACGCTGGTCTGCAAACAGCTGAAGATGGTCCCGGTGGAGTGCGTGGCCCGCGGCTATCTCACCGGCTCCGGCCTGGTCGAGTACGAGGAGTCCCGTACGGTCTGCGGGCTCGCCCTCCCCGAAGGCCTCGTGGACGGCTCGGAGCTCCCCGCCCCGATCTTCACCCCGGCCACCAAGGCCGAGGTCGGCGAGCACGACGAGAACGTCTCCTACGAGGAGGTCGCCCGCCAGGTCGGCGCCGACACCGCAGCCCAGCTGCGCCAGGCCACACTCGCCGTGTACTCGCGGGCCCGGGACATCGCCCGCGACCGGGGGATCATCCTGGCGGACACCAAGTTCGAGTTCGGCTTCGACGGCGACGCCCTGGTCCTCGCGGACGAGGTCCTCACCCCGGACTCCTCCCGCTTCTGGCCGGCCGACCGGTGGCAGCCGGGCCGCGCCCAGCCGTCGTACGACAAGCAGTTCGTCCGGGACTGGCTGACCTCCGCCGCCTCCGGCTGGGACCGCAAGAGCGAGCAGCCCCCGCCGCCGCTGCCCGAGGAGGTCGTGCAGGCGACCCGGCAGAAGTACGTGGAGGCGTACGAGCGCCTCACCGGCCTGAGCTGGAGCTAGCAGCACGAAAAGACCCCGGTCCAGTGGACCGGGGTCTTCTTCCAGAGCGGACGACGAGGCTCGAACTCGCGACCTCAACCTTGGCAAGGTTGCGCTCTACCAACTGAGCTACGTCCGCGTTGCGCCGGGGCGCGAGAGCAACTATACCCAACCTCGCTCCCGTGCGAGACGCACCGCCGCATGTCGGTTCTCGGCGCCGAGCTTCGTGACGGCCGAGGAGAGGTAGTTCCGCACGGTCCCCGGCGACAGCGCGGCCCGCTCGGCGATCTCCGCGACCGGCGCCCCATCGGCCGCCAGTTCCAGTACCTCGGCCTCCCGCGCGGTCAGCGGGGAGTCCCCGGCGGAGATCGCGTCGGCGGCCAACTCCGGGTCGATGTAACGGTTTCCCGCGTGCACGGTCCGGATGATCTCGGCGAGCCGCTGCGCGCTGACGGTCTTCGGGACGAATCCGCGCACACCGGCCGCGAGCGCCCGCTTCAGATGGCCGGGGCGGCCGTGTCCGGTGACGATCAGGACCTGGCAGCCGGGCAGTTCGGCGCGCAGGGATGTGGCGACCTTCACACCGTCGGCGTCCGGCATCTGGAGATCCAGCACGGCCACATCGGGTGCGTGGGCCCGCGCCATCGCCAGCGCCTCGGGCCCGCTGGCCGCCTCCGCGACGACCAGCAGATCGTCCTCCAGCGACAGCAGCGCGGCCAGCGCGCCCCGGATCAGGTGTTCGTCATCGGCGAGCAACAGCCGTACCGGAGTGCTCATGACGTAACTTCACTCACTTTCTGCATCAAAGGCACCTCGGCCACCAGCCGGAACCGGTCTCCGTCGACCGCCCCGGCCTCCAGAGTCCCGCCGACGACCGCCAGCCGCTCCCGAAGTCCGGCGAGCCCGGAACCCCCACCCCCATGGGGGGTTTCCGTCACCCCGTCGTTCTCTACCGTCAGCACCACACGCCCCTCAGGCACCCGCAGTTCCACCTCACACCGGTCCGCATCCCCGTGCCGCAGCACATTGGTGGTGGCCTCGCGCACCACCCAGCCAAGCGCGGACTGCACCTCGGCGGGCAGCCCCGTGGCCTCCGCGCGGACCTCGCACGCGATGCCCGCGGCCGTCAACACGCCCTGCGCACCCGCCAGTTCGGCCCCGAGATCGGCTTCCCGGTACCCGCGTACGACGGCCCGCACCTCCCGCTGGGACTCCTGCGCGATGCGCTGCACCTCGATCATCTGCTCCACCGCCTCCGGCCGGCCCCGCCGGGCCAGCTGGACGGCCAGCTCGCTCTTGAGGGAGATCACGGACAGATTCCGTCCCAGCACGTCATGCAGGTCCCGTCCGAACCGCAGCCGCTCCTCGGCGACGGCGAGCCGGGTCTCCACCTCGCGGGCCCGCTCCGCCTCCCACAGCACGGCCAGGGTCCAGGCACCGCAGCGGCCGGCGAGCAACGCGAAGACCGCCTGGAAGACGGCCATGGCACCGGTCGCCACCAGCCCGGCGCCGTCGCGGTCGGCGAGCCCTACGGCAGCCGTGAGCAGGACCGCGAACACCGCCGACCGACGCAGGAACACCCGGACCGGGACCGTGAGTCCGTACAGCAGCGCGAAGGGCAGTACGACACCACCGATCGTGAACCGGACCGTCATCGGGGTCGCCGCGTCCAGCCCGGCGAGCGCCACGATCAGCGCCAGCGCCAGGCCCAGCAGGACCGCCGGTGCGCGGTGGGTGCCGGCCGGCAGCTCGGCGCGCCCGAGGTAGTGGTCGAGCACGGTCCTGGTGAGCCGGTTCGTGAGCGCGCACTGCAGGACCGCCACGAGGGCGAGGAGGGCGCCGAGGACGATCGCCACGGGCCGGTGGGCGAGACCGCCGGGCAGCGGCAGCAGCACCCAGCAGCCCATGATGAACCAGACCGTGCCGTGCCAGGTGAGGACACTGAACAGCTCGACCCGCTCGGCCTTGCCGCGCTCCCCCCAGTGCCGCTGCTGCCACCGCCGTATGCGTCCCGTCATCCGCGCGTCCCCCGCCCCTCAGCGCCGCGGCTCCCAGCGGAACCGCCGCTGTACAGCAAACACCGCCAGGAAGATCCAGGCCAACGCGGTCGCCAGGGCGCCGAGCGCCTCCCCGGTGCTCAACTGGCCCGTCCAGCCGCCGCGCACGAGCCGGATCGCCGGGGACAGCGGGAGCAGGTCGCAGACGGTGGCCAGCTTGTCCGGCATGACCTCCGTGGGGATCGTGATCCCGGAGCCGGCCATCGACAGGAACATCAGCGGCATCGCGGTCACCTGGCCGCTCTCCACGGTCCGGGTGAAGGACGCGGTGAGCGCGGCGAGCGCGGCACTGACCAGATAACCGGCCACCAGCCCGGGCAGGATCAGATACGGCGCCCTGGGCGCGCCGGTGTGCAGCAGGGCCGCGCATCCGGCGCACAGCACCAGCGCCTGGGCCAGGCCGATGACGAGCGCGGGCAGGGCGGTGCCGGTGAGGATCTCCGTGTCGGAGAGCTCGCCGGTGCGCAGCCGTTTGAGGACGAGTTCCTCGCGGCGGGCGACGTAGGTGTTGACCAGGGAGGTGTAGACGGCGAAGAGGAAG
Source organism: Streptomyces sp. NPDC002076 (assembly GCF_053593835.1). Classification (NCBI taxonomy): domain Bacteria; kingdom Bacillati; phylum Actinomycetota; class Actinomycetes; order Kitasatosporales; family Streptomycetaceae; genus Streptomyces; species Streptomyces sp. NPDC002076. Next base: position 87,309 of record NZ_JBSFDI010000006.1, on the reverse strand, counting down.
GAGAAGCCGATCGCGGCCGTCAGCAGGGTGGTGCCGATGGTCAGCCCCTGCTTCTTCAGATCCAGCTGGTCCATGGCCGGCCGCACGCTGACCGGCAGCAGGAGCGGTACGGCCAGCGCGGTGAAGACGACCCCCCGGTTGCGGCCGAGAAGGGTGAGTTCGGCCCGCGCCAGCGCCCACATGCGCCGGCCCGCCGACGTCCACCCGCCGCGTTCCGCCCCGCGCACGCCGTTCACGCCACGGCTCTCGGCCTCCGCCGCGGTCCCGCCCTGGCCCACGGCGGCTCGCGCTCCCACCTCGCGCATTCCTCGCCCCCTCGCGCCCGTTCCGATCCCGCTCATGCCACTGTCTCCCGCTCGCGTGCGATCCCGAGGAACGCCTCCTCCAGCGAGGCCGACCGCACGTCCAGTCCGCGCAGTTCGACCCCCGCCTGCTCGGCCCAGGCCAGCAGCCGGGTCGCGGTGCGCTGCAGCTCCCGCGTCCGCAGCCGTACGACCCTGCCGTCGGTGTCGTGCGCGCACACGCCGAGCTCGGCCAGCGGGGGCAGATCGCCGAGGAAGTAGCCGTCGGGCAGCTGGAAGGAGATCCGGGAAGGGCGGCCGGCGGTGACCTCGGCCGGGGTGCCGGAGGCGGCGATACGGCCCTCGTGCAGGATGGCGAGCCGGTCGGCGAGGCCCTCGGCCTCCTCCAGGTAGTGCGTGGTCAGCAGCACGGTCGTACCGGCGTCGCGCAGCGCGCGGACCAACTCCCAGGTGTCCCGGCGGCCTTCCGCGTCGAGCCCGGTCGTCGGCTCGTCGAGGAAGAGCACCTCGGCATCGCCGAGCAGGGCGAGCGCCAGGTCGAGCCGGCGCCGCTCGCCGCCGGAGAGCTGCTTGACCCGGACGCCGGCCCTGCTGCTCAGCCCCACCAGCTCCAGCGCCTCCGCCTCCGGCCGCGCCCCGCTCGTGCAGCCCGCCCACATCCGGGCCGTCTCGGCGACGGTGAGCTCGGCCGGGAAGCCTCCTTCCTGGAGCATCACACCGGTGCGCGGCCGTACGGCGGCCCGCTCGCGGTACGGATCGTGGCCGAGGACCCGGACCCGGCCCGCGGCGGGTGCGGCCAGCCCCTCCAGCAGTTCGACCGTCGAGGTCTTGCCGGCGCCGTTGGTCCCCAGCAGGGCGAAGATCTCCCCACGCGGGACGGAGAAGGAGACTCCGCGTACGGCCTCGAACCCGCCCCCGTAGACGCGCTTGAGGTCGGTCACCTCAATCACGTGTTCGTGTTCGTCGTAGTCCATGACGCCAGCGTCCCGGCGGCCGGAGCGGTGCGGCAGTGCGCGATGTCATCGCCCGGCATGACAAATGTCAGAGCGGATCACGGACAACGAAAAGACCCCGGTCCAGTGGACCGGGGTCTCATTCCCGAGCGGACGACGAGGCTCGAACTCGCGACCTCAACCTTGGCAAGGTTGCGCTCTACCAACTGAGCTACGTCCGCACTGCTCCCGACCGGCTCCCACCGATCGGTGCGAGCACCAGCCTACCTGATCCACAAGAGTGGTCGTGACAACCGGTGCCGGAGCGGGTGACAGGAATCGCACACTGCGCCTTCCCCCTGGAAGGGGGATGTTCTGCTACTGAACTACACCCGCACGCTCCTCGGGGTTCCGGCCTTCCGGCCTCGCCCCTCGGCGTGCTCCAGACATTAGCTGATCAACAGGGGGGTGACGCAAGTCGACTTCCCCTGGTGCCCGGTATGCCCAAGTGCGCGGCCCTCAGGGTCCGCTGACGAACCCTGAGGACTGCCCCTTCGCGGGCTCATGCGGCCGGCCGCTCGCGACGGCTCCCGGCATGCCTCACTGTGCGGCGCTGAACGCCTCGTAGACCTTCTTGGGGATGCGTCCGCGGGCGGGGACGTCCATCTTGTTGGCCTGGGCCCAGGCGCGGACGGCCGCCGGGTCGGGGGCGACCTCCGTCTGCTTGTACGCCTTGCCGGACCGCGACCGCTTGCGGCCGGCCTCGACGTAGGGCGCGAGCGCCTTGCGCAGTTTCTTGGCGTTGGTTTCGTTCAGGTCGATCTCGTACGACTTCCCGTCGAGTCCGAAGGCGATCGTTTCCGCCGCTTCCGAGCCGTCGATGTCGTCAAAGAGCGTGACCACGACCTTTTGCGCCACGAATATCGGTCCCTTCGTGCGGCACGTCGATACAGCTCAGCGGCGACGACGTGCCGAGTATCGGCTATTGCCAATTCATTTGTACAGTGCTCAGCAATGCAAAGTGAAGCCCGACTAAATCCGTCCGCGTGTCCGAAGACAATAGGTGAACGGGGCGGACTGGGGAACTTTCCCAGAACTTTTCACGGGAGTACGGCTTCGACACCCGATCGTGATGCGCCTCACGTAGTTTCCTACAACTCTACCCGCGTAGAAATTTTGTGCGGGTAGTCTGAAGGGACCTGCTCAGCACCACACACCGGGAGTGCCAGTGGCACGCGTCGTAGTCGACGTCATGCTCAAGCCGGAGATCCTCGACCCCCAGGGCCAGGCGGTCCAGCGTGCGCTGCCGCGCCTGGGATTCGAAGGGATCTCGGACGTACGTCAGGGAAAGCGTTTCGAACTGGAAGTTGACGGGCCGGTCGACGAGGCCGCGCTCGCCCGCATCCACGATCTTGCGGAATCCTTCCTCGCCAACACGGTGATCGAGGACTTCACCGTCAAGGTGGAAGAGGCCACGGAAGTCGCGGAGGCGGCCAAGTGACCGCTCGTATTGGCGTCGTCACTTTCCCGGGCAGCCTCGACGATCACGATGCCCAGCGCGCGATCCGCCTCGCGGGCGCCGAACCGGTCGCCCTGTGGCACAAGGACAAGGACCTCAAGCAGGTCGACGCCGTGGTCCTGCCCGGCGGTTTCTCCTATGGCGACTATCTGCGCGCCGGTGCCATCTCCCGGTTCTCGCCGGTGATGGAGACGGTCATCGAGCAGGCGAAGGCCGGACTTCCGGTCCTCGGCATCTGCAACGGCTTCCAGGTCCTCACCGAGGCCCACCTCCTCCCGGGCGCGATGCTCGGCAACGACCACCTCCACTTCATCTGCCGCGACCAGAAGCTGCGGGTGGAGAACGCGGAGACCTCCTGGACCAGCGACTACCGCGCCGGCCAGGAGATCCACATCCCGCTGAAGAACATGGACGGCCGGTACGTCGCCGACGAGTACACGCTGGACAAGCTGGAGGCGGAGGGCCGCGTCGTCTTCCGTTACCTCGACTTCAACCCGAACGGCTCGCTGCGGGACATCGCCGGCATCACCAACGAGGCCGGGAACGTCGTAGGCCTCATGCCGCACCCCGAGCACGCCGTCGAGCCGCTGGTCGGTACGGGCCGTACCGACGGGCTCCCGTTCTTCACCTCGATCCTCAAGAAGCTGGTGGGCGCATGAGCCGGACGCCTCTGGACACGGTCGAGCACGCGGCCGCGACCCCCGACGTCGAGCTGCCCTGGGCCGAACTCGGCCTGAAGAAGGACGAGTACGAGCGTGTGGTCGAGATCCTCGGCCGCCGCCCGACCGGCGCCGAACTCGCCATGTACTCGGTCATGTGGTCCGAGCACTGCTCGTACAAGTCCTCCAAGGTCCACCTCCGCCAGTTCGGCGAGAAGGCGCCCCAGTCGGACGCCCTGCTCGTCGGCATCGGCGAGAACGCGGGCGTGGTGGACGTCGGCCAGGGTTACGCCGTGACCTTCAAGGTCGAGTCGCACAACCACCCCTCCTACGTCGAGCCCTACCAGGGCGCGGCCACGGGCGTCGGCGGCATCGTCCGCGACATCATCGCCATGGGCGCCCGCCCGGTCGCCGTGGTCGACCCCCTGCGCTTCGGCGCGGCGGACCACCCGGACACCAAGCGGGTGCTCCCGGGCGTGGTCGCGGGCATCGGCGGCTACGGCAACTGCCTGGGCCTGCCCAACATCGGCGGCGAGGTCGTCTTCGACGCCTGCTACCAGGGCAACCCGCTGGTCAACGCCGGTGCCATCGGTGTGATGCGGCACGAGGACATCCACCTCGCCAAGGCCTCCGGCGCGGGCAACAAGGTCATCCTGTACGGCGCCCGGACCGGCGGCGACGGCATCGGCGGCGCGTCGATCCTGGCCTCCGAGACCTTCGACGACGCCAAGCCGTCGAAGCGTCCGGCCGTCCAGGTCGGCGACCCCTTCCAGGAGAAGCTGCTCATCGAGTGCACCCTGGAGGCCTTCAAGGAGAAGCTGGTCGTCGGCATCCAGGACCTCGGGGCCGCCGGTCTCTCCTGCGCCACCTCCGAGCTGGCCTCGAACGGCTCCGGCGGCATGAGCGTCACCCTGGACGACGTCCCGCTGCGCGACTCCACGCTCTCGCCCGAGGAGATCCTCATGAGCGAGTCGCAGGAACGCATGTGCGCGGTCGTGGAGCCGGAGAAGGTCGACCGCTTCCTGGAGATCTGCGCGAAGTGGGACGTCATCGCCACCGTCATCGGTGAGGTGACCGACGGCGACCGGCTGGAGATCTTCTGGCACGGCGAGAAGATCGTGGACGTCGACCCGCGCACGGTCGCCCACGAGGGCCCGACGTACGAGCGTCCGTACGCCCGCCCGGACTGGCAGGACGCCCTGCAGGCCGACGACGCGAACAAGCTGCCGCGGCCGGAGACGAGCGAGGAGCTGAAGGACCAGGTCCTGAAGCTGGTCGCCTCCCCCAACCAGGCCTCCAAGAGGTGGATCACCCAGCAGTACGACCACCTCGTGCAGGGCAACACCGTCCTCGCGCAGCCGGAGGACTCCGGCATGATCCGCGTGGACGAGGAGACCGGCCTCGGTGTCGCCATCGCCACGGACGGCAACGGCCGTTACGCCAAGCTCGACCCGTACACGGGTGCGCAGCTGGCCCTGGCCGAGGCCTACCGCAATGTGGCCACCACCGGTGCCAAGCCCCTCGCGGTCTCCGACTGCCTGAACTTCGGCTCGCCCGAGGACCCAGCGGTGATGTGGCAGTTCGCGGAGGCCGTGCGCGGTCTGGCGGACGCCTGTCAGCAGCTGGGCACCCCGGTGACCGGCGGCAATGTCTCGCTCTACAACCAGACGGGTGAGGCGGCCATCCACCCGACCCCGGTGGTCGCGGTCCTGGGCGTGATCGACGATGTCGCGCGCCGCACGCCGGTCGCCTTCCAGGAGGAGGGCCAGCTGCTCTACCTCCTCGGCGACACCCGCGAGGAGTTCGGCGGCTCGGCCTGGTCCCAGGTGGTCCACGACCACCTCGGCGGCCTGCCCCCGAAGGTCGACCTGGAGCGCGAGCGCCTGCTGGCCGAGATCCTGATCTCCGCCTCCCGCGACGGCATGATCGACTCCGCGCACGACCTGTCCGACGGCGGCCTGGTGCAGGCGGTCGTGGAGTCCGCGCTGCTCGGCGGCAAGGGCGCTCGGTTGGTCGTGCCGGACGGCCTGGACGCCTTCACCTTCCTGTTCTCCGAGTCGGCCGGCCGCGCGATCGTCGCGGTGCCGCGCTCGGAGGAGGTCCGCTTCAACGACATGTGCGGTGCGCGGGGCCTGCCGGCCACCCGGATCGGTGTCGTGGACGGTACTGCGTCTGATCCGCATGCAGTGGTAGAGGTCCAGGGCGAGTTCGCGCTCACCCTGGAGGAGCTGCGGAAGGCTCACGAGGAGACCATTCCGACACTGCTGGCGTAATCGCCGTACGGCCATGTGAGGACCCCGTCCGGAGAGCCCGGACGGGGTCTTCCTCATGCGGCCACACGGCGAGGGGGAACGCCGTGTAGGCATAGGCTCACCGCCATGCCACCGGCCAAGAAGCGTGCCCGCAGCTATGACCCCGCCAGGACCCGTGCCGCGGTCCTGGCCCAGTTCGGAAGCGTCAGGGAGGCCGTGCGCGGCCTCACCCGGGAGCAGCTCGCGCTGCCCACCCGGCTCGGCGAGTGGACCGTACGCGACCTGGCCGTGCACATCGGCATGGCGCTCACCGCCGTCCACCGCTCGCTCGCCCTGCCCGAGCCGGCCAAGGCGGACGCCGTCCTGCTCGACTGGCCCTTCGCCACCTCGGCCAACGCCGCCGCCATCGACGAGTTCACCCGGAACCTGTCCGGGGAACACCCCGACCTCGGCGCCTACCTCACGGATGTCGACCGGTCGACGCGCGCCCTGCTCGCCGAGCACCCCGGCACCCGGATCCTGCAGACGAGCGCCGGTGCCATGCCCCTGGACGACTACCTGGTCACCCGCGCCGCCGAACTCGTCGTCCACACCGACGACCTCAACGCCGCCGTCCCGGGACTGGAGATCCCGTACGACCGCCAGGCCCTGGCCGCCGCCACCCGGCTGCTCGCCGACGCCCTCGCCGCGAAGGCGCCCGGCGGCTCCACGGAGGTGCGGGTGCCGCCGTACGCCGTGGTGCAGTGCGTCGAGGGGCCCCGGCACACCCGCGGCACCCCGCCCAACGTCGTGGAGACCGACCCGCTGACCTGGATCCGGCTCGCCACCGGCCGTCTGAGCTGGCAGGACGCCCTGGAGGAAGCCAAGGTGAGCGCCAGTGGGGAGCGGGCGGACATCGGGGGGCTGCTGCCGCTGATGGCGTAGCGGAACCCATCCGGCCGGTCTACCGTCGAATCGCTATGAACCGGTACAAGCAGCGCATGATCCTCGCGCCGGCGGCCGCCGTGCTCGCCGTCCTCACAGTGGCGTGCGGCAATGGGAGGGCGGACAGTGGTGCGGTGACCGTCCAGCAGCCCGTGACCGGCGTCGACTGGCGGGTCGACAGCCTGACCGTCGGCGGTACGACCCGGCACGCGCCCGCCTCGGCCCGCCTGCGCATCGAGGCGGACGGCAAGGCGGCGGGCAACCTCGGCTGCAACCAGTTCAGTGCGCGGGTCACCGTGCACGGCGACCACCTCACCTTCGGCGACCTGCGCACGACCCGGATGGCCTGCGCCCCGGACCGGATGGACTTCGAGCGCGCGCTCGCCCGCGCGCTCACCACCGGCACGCTCGTCGCCGAGACGCAACACGCGAAACTGACGCTCACGGACGGCGACGGCGACCGCATCCACCTCAGCCGCAACGCGCCCGGATGATGTGCGACACCTCACTCGCTCCCCGGCGAACCGGCCCGCGACCGAAGCCCGCACTGCCGCCACCGACGCTCAGATCCGCGAGCGCGCCTCGTTGACCTGCGCAAACGCGGAAACCGCCAAGGTGATCGGGAAGCGCTTGTCTGTCAAGGGCACGTATCCCCAATTCGGACCAGTGGTCGACCTCGCCTACACTCGGTGGCGTGCCACGTGGTGACGGTCGACTCAATCACGATCTGCTTCCCGGCGAGAAGGGCCCCCAGGACGCTTGCGGCGTCTTCGGTGTCTGGGCTCCGGGTGAAGAGGTCGCAAAGCTCACGTACTTCGGGCTCTACGCCCTCCAGCACCGGGGTCAGGAATCCGCGGGAATCGCGGTCAGCAACGGCTCCCAGATCCTCGTCTTCAAGGACATGGGCCTGGTCTCCCAGGTCTTCGACGAGACCTCGCTCGGTTCGCTCCAGGGTCATATCGCGGTCGGACACGCCCGCTACTCGACCACCGGCGCCTCCGTGTGGGAGAACGCCCAGCCGACGTTCCGGGCCACGGCGCACGGTTCGATCGCGCTCGGCCACAACGGCAACCTGGTCAACACGGCGCAGCTCGCCGAGATGGTCGCCGACCTGCCGAACGACAACAACAGCCGCTCCAGCCGGGTCGCGGCCACCAACGACACCGACCTGCTGACGGCGCTGCTCGCCGCCCAGGTCGACGAGGACGGCAAGCCGCTGACCATCGAGGAGGCCGCCCACCAGGTCCTCCCGAAGGTGCGGGGTGCCTTCTCCCTCGTCTTCATGGACGAGCAGACCCTCTACGCCGCCCGTGACCCGCAGGGCATCCGCCCGCTGGTCCTCGGCCGCCTGGAGCGCGGCTGGGTGGTCGCCTCCGAGTCCGCCGCCCTGGACATCTGCGGTGCCAGCTTCGTCCGCGAGATCGAGCCGGGCGAGTTCGTCGCCATCGACGAGAACGGCCTGCGCAGCTCCCGATTCGCAGAAGCGAAGCCCAAGGGCTGTGTCTTCGAGTATGTGTACCTGGCCCGCCCGGACACCGACATCGCCGGCCGGAACGTGTACCTGTCCCGCGTGGAGATGGGCCGCCGGCTGGCCAAGGAAGCGCCCGTCGAGGCCGACCTGGTCATAGCGACCCCGGAGTCCGGCACCCCGGCCGCCATCGGCTACGCGGAGGCCTCCGGCATCCCCTTCGGCGCGGGCCTGGTGAAGAACGCGTACGTCGGCCGTACCTTCATCCAGCCCTCGCAGACCATCCGCCAGCTCGGTATCCGCCTGAAGCTGAACCCGCTGAAGGAAGTCATCAAGGGCAAGCGCCTGGTCGTCGTCGACGACTCGATCGTGCGCGGCAACACCCAGCGGGCCCTGGTCCGCATGCTCCGCGAGGCCGGCGCCGCAGAGGTCCACATCCGGATCTCCTCGCCGCCCGTGAAGTGGCCCTGTTTCTTCGGCATCGACTTCGCCACGCGCGCGGAGCTGATCGCCAACGGCATGACCATCGAAGAGATCGGCACCTCGCTCGGCGCCGACTCGCTCGCCTACATCTCCATCGACGGCATGATCGAGGCGACCACCATCGCCAAGCCGAACCTGTGCCGCGCCTGCTTCGACGGCGAGTACCCGATGGAGCTGCCGGACCCCGAGCTGCTCGGCAAGCAGCTCCTGGAGACCGAGCTGGCGGCCGGTCCCGCCGCCACGGCCGCGGCCGACGCGATCCGTCGCCCGTAACACCGCAGTACGACACGAAAGCTCTCACAGTCATGTCTGAGACAACTGGTGCCAGCTACGCAGCGGCGGGCGTCGACATCGAGGCGGGCGACCGCGCGGTCGAGCTGATGAAGGAGTGGGTGAAGAAGACCCAGCGCCCCGAGGTCCTCGGCGGCCTCGGCGGCTTCGCCGGCCTCTTCGACGCCTCCGCCCTCAAGCGCTACGAGCGCCCGCTGCTCGCCTCCGCCACGGACGGCGTCGGCACGAAGGTGGACGTCGCGCGCCGCATGGGCGTCTACGACACCATCGGCCACGACCTGGTCGCCATGGTCATGGACGACATCGTGGTGTGCGGCGCCGAGCCGCTGTTCATGACGGACTACATCTGCGTCGGCAAGGTCCACCCCGAGCGCGTCGCGGCGATCGTGAAGGGCATCGCGGAGGGCTGTGTGCTCGCCGGATGCGCCCTGGTGGGCGGCGAGACGGCCGAACACCCGGGGCTGCTGGGTGCGGACGACTTCGACGTCGCCGGGGCCGGTACGGGCGTCGTGGAGGCCGACCGGCTGCTCGGCGCGGATCGCATCCGTAAGGGCGACGCAGTGATCGCCATGGCGTCCTCCGGGCTTCACTCGAACGGGTACTCCCTGGTCCGCCACGTCCTGCTGAACACGGCCGGCCTGGCCCTGGAGGCGGAAGTGGCGGAGCTCGGCCGCACCCTCGGCGAGGAGCTGCTGGAGCCCACCAAGATCTACTCGCTGGACTGCCTGGCGCTGACCCGCACCACGGACGTGCACGCGTTCTCGCACATCACCGGCGGCGGACTCGCGGCCAACCTGGCCCGGGTGATCCCCGACGCGCTGCACGCGCGCGTGGACCGCTCCACCTGGACCCCGGGCGCGATCTTCGACCTGGTCGGCAAGACCGGGAACGTCGAGCGCCTGGAGCTGGAGAAGACCCTCAACATGGGTGTCGGCATGATGGCGATCGTCCCCGCGGAGTCCACCGAGGTGGCGCTCGCGACCCTGGCCGACCGCGGCGTCGACGCCTGGGTGGCCGGCGAGATCACCGACCGCGGCGACAAGGAGACGGGCGCGGAGCTGGTGGGGGACTACGCCGCCTGATCCGGGCGCCGGCGATCCGGGGACGCCGGCGGTCCTCTGGCCGCCGGTGATCCCGCGGACGGCGGCGATCCCGCGGACGGCGGCGATCCCGCGGACCGTGGTGATCCCGCGGACCGTGGTGATCCGGTCGGCTGCGATGATCCTGCAGACAGCACAGAAGCCGGTCGGTGGCTGTGCCACCGACCGGACTGATGCTCAGTGCAAGGTCAAGCGCCTCGACGGTGCTGTGCGGGACCTTCGTCCTCGTCCTCGTCGTCGTCCTCGTAGAGGTCGGCGTAACGGGAGTACAGGTCGTCGTCGTCATGCTCATCGGCGTCCTCGAAGCGGTCGCCGTTCGGCGACTGGTTCGACGTCGATGCGCCCAGCTCCTCGGCCAGGCGTGAGAGGTCCGTCCCACCGCTGTTGTACTTCAGCTGGCGGGCGACCTTCGTCTGCTTGGCCTTGGCCCGGCCGCGCCCCATGGCTCGACCCCCTCAACGACGGGGCTCGACGGCCCCAGAGTCTGACACGCGTTCATGATCCGGAACGGACTCTCCGTGGAGAGGCCGGTCCGTAGGGCTTCCACGGTACCTGAGCCCGCGCCCATACGGTACGTCGCCCGCAGCACGCGCGTGTGCCCTGGACCTTCGAGGCGCCCCGTCCTCGCTGGTCAGTGGCGATTTTAACCACTTATCGGGGAACGACCCGCCGATGGAAGTGAGAGTTCTCTCCAAGTCCCCACCGGCGGGTACCGCTCACCTGTGCGACGGACTCAGTGCGCGGCGTGGCCGCCGCGCGCGTCGGCCATCCGCTGCTCGGCGATCCGGTCGGCCGCGGCGGCCGGCGGAATCCCGTCTTCCTTCGCACGTGCGAAGATTGCCAGGGTGGTGTCGAAGATCTTCGCCGCCTTGGCCTTGCACCGGTCGAAGTCGAACCCGTGCAGCTCGTCGGCCACCTGGATCACTCCGCCGGCGTTCACCACGTAGTCCGGCGCGTAGAGGATGCCGCGGTCCGCGAGGTCCTTCTCCACGCCCGGGTGCGCGAGCTGGTTGTTGGCCGCGCCGCACACCACCTTTGCGGTGAGCACCGGCACGCTGGCGTCGTTCAGGGCGCCGCCGAGCGCGCAGGGGGCGTAGATGTCGAGCCCCTCGACCCGGATCAGCTCCTCGGTGTCGGCGACCGCCGTCACGCCCTCCGGGTACTGGTCGACGATCCGCCGGACGGCGTCCGCGCGCACGTCCGTGATGACGACCTCGGCGCCCTCGTCCCGCAGGTGCTTCACCAAGTGGTGGCCGACCTTGCCGACGCCGGCGATGCCGACCTTGCGGCCGCGCAGCGAGGGGTCGCCCCACAGGTGCTGGGCGGAGGCGCGCATGCCCTGGTAGACGCCGAAGGCGGTGAGCACGGAGGAGTCACCGGCCCCGCCGTTCTCCGGGGAGCGGCCGGTGGTCCAGCGGCACTCGCGGGCCACGACGTCCATGTCGGCGACGTACGTGCCGACGTCGCACGCGGTGACATAGCGCCCGCCGAGCGAGGCGACCATACGGCCGTAGGCGAGGAGCAGCTCCTCGGTCTTGTCGCGCTCCGGGTCGCCGATGATCACGGCCTTCCCGCCGCCGTGGTCGAGGCCGGCCATGGCGTTCTTGTACGACATGCCGCGCGCGAGGTTGAGGGCGTCGGCGACGGCCTCGGCCTCGGTCGCGTAGGGGTAGAAGCGCGTGCCGCCGAGGGCGGGGCCCAGGGCGGTGGAGTGGATGGCGATCACGGCCTTGAGGCCGGTGGCGCGGTCCTGGCAGAGCACGACCTGCTCATGGCCGCCCTGGTCCGAGTGGAACAGGGTGTGCAGGACATCAGCAGACGCGCCGGTTACGTCGGTCACTGTGGTGACTCCTGTGTAAATAGCGGCGAGTGGGGTCGGACCCCGTACGGGTGGCGGGGTGCCGTGGCATGAGCGTAGAGCCTTGGCGCGACCACCATCCGTGCAGTGTTCAGGATCACTCTCCCGCGCCTCGTCCGCACGCATGACCATGGCACGATTTGCAGTGGTTTCGAGCCGGGCCCGATGGGGAGGGAGCAGGCGTGCCGAAGGTGTCCTCCGTGGTCGTCCCCTATGCCGCGTACCTGCGCGTGTACGAGCCGCTGGGCGCCTTCCCGGAGCCGGAGCGCGGCCACTGGACGCGCTACGCCCGCCGCCCCGACCGCCCCTCCTACCAGGACGAACTGCGCCGTTCCCTGGCCGACTTGCTGCCCACCCCGCCGGTCGCGGTGCCGGTGCACGAGAGCAGCGACGCCTTCGTGCTGGAGGTCGACGGCGTGGTCTGCGTCTGCCCCTGGCGGACCCGGCTGCGCGGCTGGCAGGCGCTCGGCGAGCTGGCGGAGGAGCTGCCCGCGCCGGTGCTGGACGCGGTGCTGCCGCCGGTCGTGCGGCGCCAGGCGGCCCAGGACTACGAGCGCTGGCTGGCCCGCAATCCCGACGCCCGCCCGTGGATCCGTACGGCGACCTGGCAGGTGCCGCTGAACTGGTTCGTGCTGGTCTCCGACGAGGAGCGGTGCTACGAGAAGGGCACCGCCGAGGTGCCGCCGCTGCTGCGCTACCGCACGCCCATGGTGCAGGCCCGGCGGCGGGTGGCGCGGGCGCTGCGCACGCTGAAGGATGCCGTCGAGGAGGGCCCGCTGATCGACGGTCTGGTGGACGTCGGCCGCTGGCTGGAGGAGTTCCACCCGCGCTCGCTGGTGGAGCTGGACTACGGCGGCCTGGTCCATGTGCTGCCGGCCGGTGAGCTGGAGGGCGACCACTCGGCGGCGGACGTGGCCGAGGGCATCGAGGCGTTGCGCATGGGCGACGGCGCGGCGGCCGGCGAAGCCTATGTGCGGCTCGTGGAGCGGTGGCGGGCGGTCCGGGACCGGCGTTCGGCGAACTGAAGTTCCGAAAACGCTCGAAGAGTGACCTACGTCACGGCCCAAACGGCGTCGAACGACGTACGGTCTAGGCCACTTGACCCTGTGACGGGACGTTGGTCCCGATCCGGACTTTTGCCCCAAGGGTGATGGACGGCACTTACACGGCCCTTGCGCCGCTTGCCGCTCCTCATGCCAAAATAGGACAAGGAGTCCGGGGAAGGCTCCGTCCGTCCACCTGTGCTCCATTGTGGGCGGAATCTCAGCATTGCACGCTTTGGGGGGTCTGGTGACTCCTGATCGTCCTGTGACTGATCGTCACAGTGGCGTGACTGTCCGCTATGGCATGGTCCATCGGCTTCCGTCGCTGATGAACACCTGGGAGGGCAATTCCATCGGTTTGGCCGACGCGGCTGGACAGATGGTGTAGTTGTAGTGCCGAGGACAAGCCGTTCGTCCTATAACCGACTCGACTCGCGTCCGCCATTTCGGGCAACGCGGGTCAAGGTGCAGAATTTAGAGGAAAGAACCGAGAAGGTTCGGTTCTCCCGAGGAGGCCGCTCATGACCGCTCGCACCCCTGATGCCGAGCCGCTGCTGACCCCGGCTGAGGTCGCCACGATGTTCCGCGTCGACCCGAAGACGGTCACGCGGTGGGCGAAGGCCGGCAAGCTTACGTCCATTCGCACGCTCGGCGGGCACCGCCGCTACCGCGAGGCCGAGGTCCGCGCACTGCTCGCGGGCATCCCGCAGCAGCGCAGCGAGGCCTGAACAACCGAATAACCGGGCAAACCGGCAGGTCCCCCAACCGGCCGAGGCGCCCGAAACCCTAGCTCCAAGCGACGCGGGACCTGCCCCAACAGGGCCCTCGCCCAAGCCGAAGAGAACGTTGTAGGCAGCGACACAGGGTGCGTCGTAGATCGCGCTGGACTCCGCCGGGTCCAGCGCGATCTTTTTTGTGCGCTGGTCGGGGTGCGGACGGGTCTCTGTGCGCGGCCTTGTCGGAGTGTGGGCAGGGCTGTCGGAACGGCTGTGCGTGAGCCCTGAGGGTGGTGCAATTGCACATATTAAATTGACCAGTTGTAGGAAGGGGGTAAGTACCGCCCTTTCAAAAACTCATGCGGTGACTCCCGTCACATGCCGGGATGCTTGTTGCCCCCGGCGTGTGTGCGCTAGTGGAAGCCTGTGTTCCAGGGTCCCACGCACGTACGGGTGTTGGGGCCGCAGCTGGTCACGCGGTACGAGGACGTTCGTCCGCGACGGCCTCCTCGCCCGTCTCCTGGTACCGGGGGCCGGCGTCCAGTGCGAGCCGCAGCAGGTGATGGCAGACGGGGCAGTGGCGGGTCAGATGCCGGTAGGACGAGGCGGCCGCCAGATGGGCCCTGAGCAGCGCCCGCGTCTCATGCCTGCCCGAAGCCGCCATACCCCACCTCCAGGGGCCCCCGTAGAGGCACGCGGGCCCTGTCTTCTGGGTACCGGCGGAATGTGACGTCGTCAAGGGCACGGGGTGGCTGCGCCGGTTCAGCCGCTTCCCGGGGGTCCCCTCGACCGGGCCGCCCTGGGGCTGCGCCCCCGGACCCCCGCCACGGCCCTGAACGGGTCTCGTCCTCAATCGCCGGACGGGCTGGACACGGACCGGCACCAAGAGGCCAACGGGATGTGCCGGCATACGGAAGGGCCCGCGTCCGTAGCCGGTGCGGGCTCGCGGTCCTGGCGGGATGTGCCCTGTCTGACTGCGGCTGTGCCGTGGGTGCGGCTTCGGTGGGGGGTGTTGGGCCCGGTTCTGTGGTGGGTGTGGGGCTTTCGGGGGTGGTCCTGGCGGGATGTGCCCTGGCCGATTGCGGCTCAGGTGCGGGCACGGCCTCCTGGCAAGCCGAAGGGCCCGCTTCCTTGATGGATGCGGGCCCTTCTTCGATGCGGTCCTGACGGGATTTGAACCCGCGGCCTCCACCTTGACAGGGTGGCGAGCACTCCAAACTGCTCCACAGGACCAGGTTTCGCGGCGCTCGGCTTGTGCACTGCGCTGCGAGAAGAGACTGTACAGGAGGTGGGGCCGCCTGGTCGAACTCACCCCCTGTGCCCGAGCGGTTACGGCGCGGCCGCGTCGATCGCCTTCACGATCCGCTTGTCGGAGACGGGGTACGCCGTGCCGAGGGCGTGGGCGAAGTAGCTGACCCGCAGCTCCTCGATCATCCAGCGGATGTCCAGGACCGAGGAGGGCACCGGGCGGCCCTTCGGGAGCTGTTCCAGGAGCCAGGCGTACTCGTCCTGCATCTCGTGGACCTTCTCCATGCGCGTGGTGTCCCGCTGGACGTTCGTCGGCATCTGCTGCAGGCGCCGGTCCGCGGCCACCAGGTAGCGCATCAGGTCGGGCAGGCGCCGTATGCCGGCCCAGGTGACGAATCCCGGCTTCACGAGGGCGTCCAGCTGCTTGCGTACGTCCGTCAGGTTCGCCAGCAGCGCGGGGCTGCTCACGGCCTTCAGACGGCGCTCACAGGCCTGCCAGGCGGCGAGGACCTGCTGGACCTGGGCGACCGTGCGGACCGTCGTGTCGACGATCTCCGCGCGCACCTTGTCGTACAGCTTCCGGTACGACTCCTCGTCCCAGACCGGCCCCCCGAAGTCCGCGATCAGCTTGTCCGCCGCCGCCATCGCGCAGTCGTCGAACAATGCCTGGATGGATCCGTGCGGATTCGCGGAGAGCGCCAGCTTCTGGGCGTTCGTCAGCTTCTCGGACGCGAACTTCGCCGGGTTCACCGGGATGTTGCGCAGGATCAGCCGCCGGGTGCCCTGCCACATGGCCTCGGCCTGCTCGGCCTCCGTGTCGAAGAGCCGCACCGAGACCGTGTCGCCGTCGTCCACCAGTGCCGGGTACGCCTTCACCGGGTGGCCGGCCCGGCGGGTCTCGAAGACCCGGGTGAGGCTTCCGATCGTCCAGTCCGTCAGCCCCTTGCGCTCCAGTGACTCGCCGCCCTCCCGGGACGCGGTCGCTGCCGCCGCCTGCGACAGCGCCTTCCTCGCCTTCGGTTTCAGCCTGAGCTTCAGCGCCTCCAGGTCCTTGTCCTCGGCCAGCTTCCGGCGCCGCTCGTCGACGATCCGGAAGGTGATCCTGAGGTGGTCGGGGACCTTGGACCAGTCGAAGTCGTCCGCCTCGAACGGGACGCCGACCATCCGCTTCAGCTCGCGGGCCATCGTCACCGTCAGCGGCTCCTGCAGGGGCACCGCCCTCTCCAGAAAGGCCTTCGCGTAGTTCGGCGCCGGTACGTAGTGACGGCGGATCGGCTTCGGGAGCGAGCGGATCAGCTCCGTCACGACCTCCTCGCGCAGACCCGGGATCTGCCAGTCGAAGCCCTCGTCCGTGACCTGGTTGAGGACCTGGAGCGGGATGTGCACCGTGACGCCGTCCGCGTCCGCGCCCGGCTCGAACTGGTACGTCACCCGGAACTTCAGCTGCCCCTGCCGCCAGGAGTCCGGATAGTCGGCCTTGGTGACCGCCTCCGCCGACTCCCGGATGAGCATCTCCCGCTCGAAGTCCAGGAAGTCGGGCTGCTCGTGCCGCTTCCGCTTCCACCAGGAGTCGAAGTGCGCGCCGGACACGACGTGTTCGGGCACCCGCTGGTCGTAGAAGTCGAAGAGCGTCTCGTCGTCGACGACGATGTCGCGGCGCCGCGCCCGGTGCTCCAGTTCCTCGACCTCGCTGAGGAGTTTGCGGTTGTCGGCGTAGAACTTGTGGTGCGTGCGCCAGTCGCCCTCCACCAGCGCGTTGCGGATGAACAGCTCGCGGCTCGTCTCCGGGTCGATGCGGCCGTAGTTCACCTTGCGCTGGGCGACGATCGGGACGCCGTACAGCGTGACCTTCTCGTACGCCATCACGGCCGCCTGGTCCTTCTCCCAGTGCGGCTCGCTGTACGTCCGCTTCAGAAGGTGTCCGGCGAGCGGTTCGACCCACTCGGGCTCGATCTTGGCGTTGACCCGCGCCCAGAGCCGGCTCGTCTCCACCAGCTCGGCCGACATCACGAACTTCGGCTGCTTCTTGAACAGCGCCGAGCCCGGGAAGATCGCGAACTTGGCGTTGCGGGCGCCCAGGTACTCGTTCTTGTTGCCGTCGCGTACGTCCTTCATCCCGATGTGGGAGAGCAGGCCGGCGAGCAGGGAGGTGTGGATGCGGTCGGCGGGGGCGTCGGTACCCGCCGCAGGCTCCTCGAGGTGCATGCCCATCTGCTTGGCGACCGTGCGCAGCTGGGTGTAGATGTCCTGCCATTCGCGGATGCGCAGGAAGTTCAGGTACTCCTGCTTGCACATCCGCCGGAAGGAGCTCGATCCCCGCTCCTTCTGCTGCTCGCGGATGTACCGCCACAGGTTGAGGTAGGCGAGGAAGTCGCTGGTCTCGTCCTTGAAGCGGGCGTGCTGCTGGTCGGCCTGCGCCTGCTTGTCGGCGGGGCGCTCGCGCGGGTCCTGGATGGACAGCGCGGCCGCGATGACCATGACCTCGCGGACACAGCCGTTCTTGTCGGCCTCCAGGACCATGCGGGCCAGACGCGGGTCGACGGGCAGCTGGGCCAGCTTGCGGCCGGTGTCGGTGAGGCGCTTGCGCGGGTCCTTCTGGGCGGCGTCGAGCGCGCCCAGCTCCTGCAGCAGCTGTACGCCGTCACGGATGTTGCGGTGGTCCGGCGGGTCGATGAAGGGGAACTTCTCGATGTCGCCGAGGCCCGCCGCGGTCATCTGCAGGATGACGGAGGCCAGGTTGGTACGGAGGATCTCCGCGTCCGTGAACTCCGGGCGGGCGAGGAAGTCGTCCTCGGAGTACAGCCGGATGCAGATACCGTCGCTCGTACGGCCGCAGCGGCCCTTGCGCTGGTTGGCGCTGGCCTGGGAGATCGGCTCGATGGGCAGCCGCTGGACCTTGGTGCGGTGGCTGTAGCGGCTGATCCGGGCGAAGCCGGGGTCGATGACGTACTTGATGCCGGGGACGGTCAGGGACGTCTCGGCGACGTTCGTGGCCAGAACGATCCTGCGCCCGGTGTGCGGCTGGAAGACCCGGTGCTGCTCGGCGTGCGAGAGCCGGGCGTAGAGGGGCAGGATCTCCGTGAACCGATACTTCTTCTTCTCCAGTGCGTCGGCGGTGTCCCGGATCTCCCGCTCACCGGAGAGGAAGACGAGGATGTCGCCCTGGCCTTCGCCTTGCAGCTCCTCGACCGCATCGCAGATCGCGGTGATCTGGTCCCGGTCGGTGTCGTCCGAGTCCTGTTCGAGGAGCGGGCGGTAGCGCACCTCGACCGGGTACGTCCGGCCGCTGACCTCGACGATCGGGGCATCGTCGAAGTGCCGGGAGAAGCGCTCGGGGTCGATGGTCGCCGAGGTGATGACGACCTTGAGATCCGGCCGCCTGGGCAGCAGCTGGGCCAGGTAGCCGAGCAGGAAGTCGATGTTGAGGGACCGCTCGTGGGCCTCGTCGATGATGATCGTGTCGTAGGCGCGCAGCTCGCGGTCGGTCTGGATCTCGGCGAGCAGGATGCCGTCCGTCATCAGCTTGATGAAGGTGGCGTCCGGGCTGACCTGGTCGGTGAAACGCACCTTCCAGCCGACGGACTCGCCGAGGGGCGTCCTCAGCTCCTCCGCCACGCGCTCGGCGACGGTACGGGCGGCGATACGACGGGGCTGGGTGTGCCCGATCATGCCGCGCACCCCGCGCCCCAGCTCCAGACAGATCTTCGGGATCTGCGTGGTCTTGCCGGAACCGGTCTCACCGGCCACGATGACGACCTGGTGATCGCGGATGGCCGCCGCGATCTCGTCCTTCTTCTGGCTGACCGGCAGCTGCTCCGGGTAGCCGACGGCGGGCACGCGGGAGCGCCGCTCGGCCATGCGGGCCTCGGCCTTGCCGACCTCCGCCTCGATCTCGGCGAGGACGGCGGCGCGGGCCTCCGGCTTACGGATCTTGCGCGCGCCCTCGAGCCGCCGACCGAGCCGCTGTGCGTCGCGCAGCGACAGCTCGGTCAGGCGGGGGGCGAGGGTGCCGAGAGCGGGGGCGGGATGCGTAGACATACGCGGTCCAGGATCTCATCCCGTCCGAAAAACACGCGAACGATTTGACGCGGGGTACGGGGGAGCGCCCCGAAGGGGTGCGGGACACCCCCGCGGCGAGAAGCCGGCGCTTTCCCCAGGGCGTGCGCTGGGCCGGTTTCCCTAGGACGTGCGCTGGGCCGGCGGCGCGGAGGCCTGCGCACCGCTCTGCTGGCCCAGCGCGATCGACTTCGCCGTGTTGGAGATGGCCTTGATGCCCAGGTAGGCGGTCGTCATGCTGCTCACGGCGGTGAACGCGGCGGTCAGGATGCCGACGATCACGGACTTGTCCCCGTCGAGCCGCCACACCCCGATGATCGCGACTGTGACGATCGCGAGATTGCTGATGACGATCGCGAGCAGTCCGTACCGCGCCCGGACCTTCTCCAGCTGGGTGTCCCCCGTCACGGCGGCGGCCTGGTCCTGGCTCATCTCCCCGTTCCTCCATTCAGCAGCTCTGTGACCCGTGCGTCCACCTGAGCCCGGTCATACCCACGCCGGACGATGTCGAACAGTGGCGGCGCTCCGCGTGCCGTGCCTTCGGCCAGCCGGGTCAGATAGGCGCCCACCTGGGCACGGCCGTAACCACGCCGAGCGATGTCGAAGCCCCGGAAATCGCCTGCCATGAATGTCCCCCTACGACGAAGGCCCCGTTCGCCGAACGAGGCCTTCCGGCTGTGGCTGGGGCCGGGGTCGAACCGGCGACCTTCCGCTTTTCGGGCCGCGTCCAGGTGGGGCGCGCCTTGATCATAGGGCTGAACCCCGTCGGCTGCGTAGGCAACTCAGATCAAGGATTTACCTGTTCCGCGTTGTTCGTGGTCGGCCGTGTGGCTAGCGTTCCTGCGCCCCCACCTGCGGATCTCGCATCGGCATTGATCGGCGGCATCCGATTGGCATGGGCAGACCACTCGGTCCCCATCGTCACCACCACAAGAAGGGCATTTCCTTGCTCTCAAGGAGACGTCGGGCGGCATCCACCGCCGCCTTGCTGTCCACCACGGCACTCATATCGACCGGATGGCTCACGGCTACCGCGTCCGCCGCACCGTCGGCCACCGGGGCGTCCCACGTCAAACACCTGTGCGCCCACGCCACCACGCCGGGCCACGTGGCGTGCCTCGCCGAGGCTCGCACCGACGTCGTCCAGCACCTGAGCGTCAGCCCGAACACCACTCCGTCCGGTTACGGCCCCTCGGACCTGCAGAGCGCCTACAACCTGCCGTCCGCCACCGCCGGTTCGGGCCGCACCGTCGCGGTCGTCGACGCCATGGACGACCCCAACGCCGAGTCCGACCTCGCCGCCTACCGGTCCCAGTACGGCCTTTCCGCCTGCACCACGGCCAACGGCTGCTTCAAGAAGGTGAACCAGACCGGCGGCACCACCTACCCGAGCGCGGACTCCGGCTGGGCCGGCGAGATCTCGCTCGACCTCGACATGGTCAGCGCCGCCTGCCCGCAGTGCCACATCCTGCTCGTCGAGGCCTCCTCCACCGACATGACCGACATCGGCAAGGCCGAGAACGAGGCCGTCGCCCTCGGCGCGAAGTACGTCTCCAACTCCTTCGGCGGCCCCGAGGATCCGACCGAGACCACCGCTGACGTCCAGTACTTCAACCATCCCGGCGTCGCCATCACCGTCAGCGCCGGAGACAACGGCTACGGCGCCGAGTACCCGGCCTCCTCCCCGTATGTCACGGCCGTCGGCGGCACCTCCCTCAGCCGCGCGAGCAACACCCGCGGGTGGAGCGAGTCGGTCTGGTCCAGCGACAGCACCGACGGCACCGGATCCGGCTGCTCCGCCGACGAGGCCAAGCCCACCTGGCAGTCCGACACCGGCTGCAGCAAGCGCACCGTCGCCGACGTCTCCGCGGTTGCCGACCCGGCCACCGGCGTCGCCGTCTACGACACCTACGGCGCCTCCGGCTGGGACGTCTACGGCGGCACCAGCGCCTCCTCGCCCCTCATCGCGGCCACCTACGCGCTCGCCGGCACCCCGACCGCGAACAGCTACCCGTCCTCGTACCTCTACGGCCACACGTCGGCGCTGAACGACGTCACCTCGGGCAGCGACGGCACCTGCTCACCGAGCTACCTGTGCACCGCCGGCAACGGCTACGACGGCCCGACCGGCCTCGGCACCCCCAACGGCACCACCGCCTTCGCCGGCGGCGCGGGCACGGTCAACTCGCTGCAGCCAGGCCAGAAGCTCACCACCGGCCACCGTCTGAGCAGCGCGAACATCACGCTTGCGATGGGCAGCGACGGCAACCTGGTCGCCTACCTCAAGACGAACGGAACGAGTAGCAGTGGCCCGGCGATCTGGTCCAGCCACACCTCCGGCCACTCCGGCGCCTACGCCTACATGCAGACCGACGGCAACCTCGTCGTCTACTCGAGCACCGGCAGCGCGCTCTGGTCCACCCACACCAACGGCCACAGCGGCGCCTACTTCCTGGTGCAGGACGACGGCAACATGGTGGTCTACGGCTCCGGCGGTGGGCCCGGCACCGGCGGCTCGCTGTGGTCGGACGGCACCTACACGCGGTCGACGAAGATCGGCTCGGGTCAGAAGCTCCAGGGCGGCTGGTGGGCCCAGACTCAGTACACCCGCCTGGTGATGCAGCCGGACGGCAACTTCGTGATCTACCGCAAGCACGACGGCAAGGCGATCTGGTCCACCGGCACTTCCGGCCACTCCGGCGCCTACGCCTACATGCAGACCGACGGCAACCTCGTCGTCTACTCGAGCACCGGCAGCGCGCTTTGGTCCACCCACACCAACGGCCACAGCGGCGCGTACGCCCTGCTGCAGACGGACGGCAACTTCGTCGTCTACACGAGCACCGGCGGTCCCGGTAAGGGCGGCGCCCTGTGGGCCAGCAACACTCGGTCGTACGTGCCCTGAGCGTACGTTCTTGAAAAAACGGCGATGACCTGGGAAAGCCCAGGTCATCGCCGCTTGGCTCGCCCCCTAGGTGGTGGGCGACACGAAAGAGCCCCTCCCCGGTGGAATCGGGGAGGGGCTCAAGCCCTGGTCAGGGCGGTTGTGGCTGGGGCCGGGGTCGAACCGGCGACCTTCCGCTTTTCAGGCGGACGCTCGTACCAACTGAGCTACCCAGCCACGGTGTTTCACGTGAAACACCAGCGGTCCTGACGGGATTTGAACCCGCGGCCTCCACCTTGACAGGGTGGCGAGCACTCCAAACTGCTCCACAGGACCAAGCTTGCGTGCAACAGTGTCGCACACGGTATTGCGTGCCCCCAACGGGATTCGAACCCGTGCTACCGCCTTGAAAGGGCGGCGTCCTAGGCCGCTAGACGATGAGGGCTATCGGCCCGCCTGGGCGCTTCTCAGCGCGTCGGGGACGTGAGAAGCATATGGGATGGCGGGGAGTATCGCCAAAACGGTTTACGGCGAGGGGGCCGACGAGGCGGGGGAGGAGGGGGACGGGGTGCCCGGGGAAGGTGTGGTCCTCGGTCGGTTCTCGTCCGCCAGATGGCGGCTGACCTCGGCCGTCGTCTCGCCCAGCCCGCCCAGTTTGATCGCGTCCCAGGCCTGGAGACGGTGGCTGTCGCGGTCGAAATAGAGGATCGAGGCCTCGATGGGCGCGGGGTACGTGCGCTCCAGCGCCCGCAGCCCGCTTCCGCCCGTGGAACCCTCCATGCGCAGCCGGGTGCCGTAGGGCAGCATCTCGTCCCCCTCGTGGTGCAGATGGCCGCACAGCACCAGGGGCACCGCGCCGTCCGTCTCACGGGCCGCCGACGGCTCATGGGCGATCGCGACATCGACCGGGGTGCCGGCCACCCGCTGGTCGCGCAGGGCGCTGGCCAGCCGGTCGCCGGCCAGTTGCTCGGCCGCGTTGCCGCCGGGCACCACCGAGCGGTCGGGGGTGAACTGCGGGTCCCCGATGCCCGCGAAACGCAGGCCCGCGACCGTCTGCGCCCGGCCGTCGTCCAGAACGTGCACGTTCTTCATCCGCTCCAGATAGCGCTGGGTGGTCCGGGAGTCGTGGTTGCCCCGCACCCAGACGTACGGCGCTCCCAGGTCCCGGATCGGGTCCAGGAAGCCGTTCTCCGCCGCCGTACCGTGGTCCATCGTGTCGCCGGAGTCGACGATCACGCTCACCTTGTACTGCTCCACCAGCGAGGCGATGATCTTCCAGCTCGCCGGGTTGAGGTGGATGTCCGACACATGCAGGACCCGGATGGTGGAGGGGTCCGGCTGGTAGGCCGGGAGTGTGGAGGTGACGTCGTAGAGCTTCGTCACATTCGTCACCAGGCGGGCCAGCTCCTTCTGGTAGACATCGAACTCGGTGACGATGCTGCGCGCGTTGCCGACCACCGCCGGTGCCGAGGTGAGCAGCCCGGAGAACTTCGGTTCCAGGACCGACTTCGGGTTCCAGGTGGCGTACGCGCTCGCCCCGGACGCGGCCAGCAGGGCCAGGGCGAGGCCGCCCGCGGCCAGGGCGCGGCGGGGGCTGCGGTAGACGGCGAGCCCGAGGGCCGAGGCGCCGGCCACCACGGCGACACAAGAGCGCAGGGCCAGGTCCAGCGTGTCGTGCTCGACGTCCCTGGCGACCTCGTCCTGGAGGCCGGAGATCCGTTCGGGGTGGTCGACGAGGGCCTGCGCGCGGAGCGGATCCAGCTGGTCCACGTTGACGTCCAGGCGGAGCGGGGCCACATGGCTGTCCAGGGTGAGCGCGCCCAGCGGCGAGACGTTGATCTTCGTACCGCCGGTGAGCGAGGGGCGCAGCGCCATCGTCGTGTTCATCGGGCCGACCGGGGCCCGTACGTTTCCGACGATCAGCAGGCCCAGCCAGGCGCCGACGAGGACGACAGCCGTGAGGCCGAGCGCGCGGAGCCAGGGGCGGGGGCGGGCGGCGAGTTCCAGCGCGGGGAGCCGGTGGGTGCCGCGGCGGTGGGGGCGCAGCGGGATGGTCGTGCTGCGCATGCGGTTCGTCATCGTGCGGAGGGCTGCGACGGAGACGCGGACCATTGGTGCCGTATGCCCATGTACCCGGGCGGATATGCGGTGGCGCACCGCTCTCGTACGGGCCCTCGTACCGGACAATGACCCTGTGCTGGAGATGACGCGCGAGGAGTTCGAGGAACTGGTCGCCGAGGCGCTCGACCGGATCCCGCCGGAGCTGATGCGGCTCATGGACAACGTGGCGGTGTTCGTGGAGGACGAACCGCCCGCCGACGACCCCGGGCTGCTCGGACTGTACGAGGGCACGCCGCTGACCGACCGGGGCGAGTGGTACGCGGGGGTGCTGCCCGACCGGATCACCATCTACCGCGGGCCGACGCTGCGGATGTGCGAGTCGCGCGAGGACGTCGTCGTGGAGACCGAGGTGACCGTGGTGCACGAGATCGCCCACCACTTCGGCATCGACGATGCCCGGCTGCACACCCTTGGGTATGGGTGAGACAGCCCCGGGTATCGGTGGGCGCCGGGGGTGACGCGGGCGCGGCCGGGCGGCCGTGAGGGGCGTGTGGTCGCGCGGGGATGCGTGCGGGGCGCGTGTCCTCTTGTGGGCGGCGGGAGTTGGGGAGGTTGACTCCTTTCCTTGCCTCCGGAGGTGGCCGCCGTGCGCCCCTTGTCCGTACCCGTCCGGCTCACCGTCACGGTGCTGACCCTCGCCGCTGCCGCCGGCTGTGTGAACGTGGGCGACGACGCGGGCCGGACCAGGCCCTCGCACTCCGTGGGGCGGCACGGGGGCGGGGGGTCCGACGGCGGCCCGGTGGACGACGCCGGCGGCCCCGGCGGGCACGACGGCGCGAGGGGTGACGGCGAGCACGAGCACGGCGGCAAGAAGAAGCCGGGAGAGGAATCGGCCTCTTCGTCGGCCACCGCCTCGTCCGGCGAGGGCAGCTCGCCCGCGGTCCCGGCGAAGCCCGGCAAGCCCGGCGGGACCGCCGACCCCGGCGGCCCGGCGCCGACCAACGCCCCGCCGACGCCTCCGGTCACCTCCGCCCCGCCCCCGCCGCCCGCCTCCACCCCGCCACCGGCGACCTCCGAGCCCCCGTCGGCCGAGCCGTCCTCCTCGGCCCATGAGGGGCCGGGGACACAGCTCGTCGAGCGCGAACCGGCACCGGAGCCCGGGGCGAACGTCGCGGCGTGATCTCCGGACGCACCAAAGGTGCGGCTCACCTGCGGATATGGAGCCGGTTTGCCATCAGGGGCAGTGAGTGCGTATGGTGGCAGATCGTTTGATCCCATTTGCCCGGCGCCACCACAGAGCGCGCCGTGTGGCGCGTACTCTCCTTTGCCGTGGCGGACCGCATCGAGGCGGTCGTGAGCGAATCACGGAGTTGACGGGCGCGTGCCGACGAGACTCCGGAAGGTTTCGCATTCGCATGTCCGTGTCCAGTACTGATCAGTTCGTCGTGTCCGAGAACGAGCTCAACGAGCTCGATGAGCTCGACAAGGAGCTCACCGACGCGACGGCCGAGATCACCGAGGCCCCCGAGGCCGCTGACACCACCCCCCAGACCACCTTCGCCGACCTCGGCCTGCCCGAGGGCGTTGTGCGCAAGCTCGCGCAGAACGGCGTGACGACCCCCTTCCCGATCCAGGCCGCGACCATCCCGGACGCCCTGGCCGGCAAGGACATCCTCGGCCGTGGCCGCACCGGCTCCGGCAAGACCCTCTCCTTCGGTCTGCCGACCCTGGCCCAGCTGGCCGGCGGCCGCACCGAGAAGAAGCGGCCCCGCGCCGTCATCCTCACCCCGACCCGCGAGCTGGCCATGCAGGTCGCCGACGCCCTCCAGCCGTACGGCGACGTCGTCGGCCTGAAGATGAAGGTCGTCTGCGGCGGCACCTCGATGGGCAACCAGATCTACGCCCTGGAGCGCGGCGTCGACATCCTGGTCGCCACCCCGGGCCGCCTGCGCGACATCATCAACCGCGGCGCCTGCTCCCTCCAGGACGTCCAGATCGCCGTCCTCGACGAGGCCGACCAGATGTCCGACCTGGGCTTCCTGCCCGAGGTCACCGAGCTGCTCGACCAGGTCCCGGCCGGCGGCCAGCGCATGCTCTTCTCCGCCACCATGGAGAACGAGATCCAGACCCTGGTCGACCGTTACCTGAACAGCCCCGTCTCCCACGAGGTGGACGCGGCCCAGGGCGCGGTGACGACCATGTCGCACCACATCCTCATCGTGAAGCCCAAGGACAAGGCGCCGGTCACGGCCGCGATCGCCTCCCGCAAGGGCCGCACGATCATCTTCGTCCGCACCCAGCTGGGCGCCGACCGCGTCGCCGAGCAGCTGCGCGAGGCGGGCGTGAAGGCCGACGCGCTGCACGGCGGCATGACCCAGGGCGCCCGCACCCGCACCCTGGCCGACTTCAAGGACGGGTACGTCAACGTCCTGGTCGCCACCGACGTCGCCGCCCGCGGCATCCACGTCGACGGCATCGACCTCGTCCTGAACGTCGACCCGGCGGGCGACCACAAGGACTACCTGCACCGCGCCGGCCGTACGGCCCGCGCGGGCCGCACCGGCACGGTCGTCTCCCTCTCCCTGCCGCACCAGCGGCGCCAGATCTTCCGCCTGATGGAGGACGCCGGCGTCGACGCGGCCCGCCACATCATCCAGGGCGGCGCCGCCTTCGACCCGGAGGTCGCCGAGATCACCGGCGCCCGCTCCATGACCGAGGTCCAGGCCGAGTCCGCCGCCAACGCCGCCCAGCAGGCCGAGCGCGAGGTCGCCCAGCTCACCAAGCAGCTGGAGCGCGCCCAGCGCCGTGCGACCGAGCTGCGCGAGGAGGCCGACCGGCTGGTCGCCCGGGTCGCCCGCGAGCGCGGCGAGGACCCGGAGGCCGCGGTGGCCGAGGCTCAGGCGACGGCGGCGGAGGAACTCGCGGCCGTGGCCGAGGTGCCGGCGCAGCGGGAGACCGAGCGCGAGGAGCGTCCGGCGGCTTCGGCGCCGTACGAGCGCCGGGAGCGGCGCGGCTTCGACCGGGACCGGGGTGAGCAGCGCGGCGACCGAGGCTTCGAGCGTCGTGAGGACCGTGGCGGCCGTGGCTTCGACCGCGACCGTCGTGACGACCGCCGCCCCTTCGACCGTGACCGCCGTGACGACCGTGGCTTCGAGCGTCGTGACGACCGTGGCGGCCGTGGCTTCGAGCGTCGCGACGACCGTCGTCCGTTCGACCGTGACCGCCGTGACGACCGCGGTGGCCGTGGCTTCGAGCGCCGTGACGACCGTGGCGGCCGTGGCTTCGACCGCGACCGCGCCGAGCGTCGCGACGACCGTCGTCCGTTCGACCGTGACCGTCGCGACGACCGCGCCGACCGTGGCTTCGAGCGCCGTGACGACCGGGGTGGCCGTGGTTTCGAGCGTCGTGACGACCGTGGCGGCTTCCGCCGCGACGAGCGCGGTGGGCACCGGGGCAGCGACCGTCCGTTCAACCGTGACCGCCGCGACGACCGTCCGGGCTTCCGCACCGGCGGCCACGAGCGTCCCTACGGCCGCCGTGACGACCACCGCGGCAACGGCTCCTCCTTCGGCCGCCGCGAGGACAAGCCGCGCTGGAAGCGCAACGGCTGACGCCACGCCTCACCCTGCATGACCTGACAAGGGCCCGTACGACACCGTTCGTACGGGCCCTTTCGCATGCCCCGGAAACCCGGCCGGCCCGGGACTTCGGCGTGTTCCGAAATCCCCGGCGGGCACCAGGACCACTCACTGATACGCTCCCGTCGCCCACTTAGGACATGCACATTTCATTCACAGTCACGGGTCGAGGGACCGGGGGGTTCCGTGAAGGGCCGCACGTTCGTACGACGGCGGCTGCTCGGGGGCGCGGCGATGGCCGCCGTTCTCGCGCTTGCCGTGGGTTCACCAGGGGTTGTCGGGGCAGCTGGGGCGGCGACGGCCGCCGGTGCGGTGGGCGAGACCATGCTGCCCGCCGGGGTCAGGACCGCCCCGCGCTATGCGGGGCTGGAGGGGTACGGCGACACCGGGCTGCTGTCGCAGCCGGAGGGCGTGGCCCATCAGCAGTGGACCGACTACGCGACGGGCCAGTCGCGGGACCTGACCGAGTTCTCGCGCTGGGACGGGACGCAGGGGCAGCTCGGTCTGGCGCAGTCCGACACGGCGGTCGAGGTGCTGGGGCGGAGCCCGTACGCCGCCCGGTTCCGGGACATTGCCACCGGCGCGGACCGGGGCACGGTCACCCTGCCCGGCACCCTGCACTCGGCCGGAGTGGCGGGCGTGGCGGTCGTCGGTTACGAGGGCAGCGGCCTCTTGGACATGCGTGCGGTGCACGTGCTCAGACCCACGGCCGACGGCGGCACGTCCGACACGGTCGTGAGCGGCTTCCCCGAGGGCGCGAAGATCCAGACGCCGGGTCCGCGGGACGCGCGTTCGCTGCTGCTGCACTACCGCGTGCCCACGGACGACCCGAACATCTTCCTCACCCAACTCGCCCTCGTCGACGTCCGGAACGCGACGGTCACCCCCGTCTTCGAGCCGTACAAGCCGAGTCTGGCCTGGAATCCGCTGCTCACCCACGACTACGTGGGCTGGTGGAAGCCCAGCCTGGGCGCCCGGCTGGTCCGCCGGGACGACCCGCAGGGACCGGCCGTCGAGATCCCGGCGTCCGCCACGGCCGGAAAGATCGCGCTGACCGTCGTCGGGGACCACCTGGTCGCCGTCGACGACAGCACCCGTGCGCTGCTGACGATGCCTCTGAGCGGGGGCGACTGGCAGCAGCTGGTGCCCCGGGCGCAGATCTCCCTCCAGGCGGCGCCGGACGGGTCGGCCGTCGTCGAGGGCGGCTCGGGACCGGAGGACTGGGGCGTGCGGCGGTTGGCCCAGTCGTCCGGGGGCGAGCTGACGGTCACGAAGATCGTCGACCTTCCACCGGTGCCGGCGCCCGTCGACGGGGTGTCCCTCGCGGGCGGCACGCTCACCTACACCGACCAGACCGCACCTCCGTCGTACGACGTCATGTGGAACTCCCGTACGGTCTCGGCGGGTTCACCGGCGCAGGTCGGCCCGGTGCGTCAGGGCGGCGGCTGGGTCAAGCCGTGCCCCACGCAGTGGGCCTGTGTGCGTCTCTTCGGCCTCGGGGACGGCTCCGTCGTGTACGACGACACCCCGGGAGGCACCGGCGGAGCGTTCTACCGTCGCCGGCCCTCCGGCCTGGTGGACACCGTGACGGTCGGCGGGCCCTACTCCCACGTGGTGGCGGCGGACGGCCGGTACACGGTCGTGTCCGACGACACCAAGCAGTACGTCTACGACTGGACGCAGATGAAGGTCGTCGCGACGCGTACGGCGACGGCCGCCACCGTCTGGGCCGGCCAGCTGTGGACCACCGCGTCCACCGCCGGCCACCTGACCCTGACCCGGCTCGGGACGAGCAACCCGGCCGTGGACGTCAACGTCGGCTCGGGCTGTGTGCCCGACGAGGTGCAGGCCGTCGGCCGCTGGGTCTACTGGGCCTGTACGGCGCGGGGGACGGCCGGTGTGTTCGACCGCTCCCGGGGCCGCTCGGTGGCCGTGCCGACCGGTGACGCCCTGCTGGCCGACGGCTTCCTGATCCGGCACGACACCGCCCGCGGCAAGCTGGTCCGCACCGATGTCCGCTCCGGCAAGGCGGTCACCGCCGACGTGGCCGACCTGCCCGCGACGCCGAACCTGGACGGGCGCGTCGCCTCCGACCGGGGCATCCGCTGGACGCTCGAAGCGAACGGGAACCGGGTGGCGTACGTGGACGCGGCCGAACGCATCCACATCCTGCCCGCCGGAACCCTCGCCGCGCCGGTGCGGCGGGACCACGTCGGGCGGGACGGCCTCGCCGACCTCCTCACCCTCGGCTCCTCCGGCACCCTGACCTTCCAGCAGGGCGACGGCAAGGGCGGATTCACCGGGAAGGTCTCGGCCGGGGGCTGGTCGACGAAGGCGGTCGCGGTGCCCTTCGGCGACCTGAACGGGGACCGCTGCAACGACGTGCTGGTGCGCATGACCGACGGTTCGTTGCGCGGCTACAAGGTCCCCTGCGGCGCGGCGCCGGGCACGTCCACGCCGTACACGAAGCTCGGCACCGGCTGGAACGCGTACAACGTGCTCACCTCGCCGGGCGACCTCACCGGCGACGGGCGGGCCGACCTGCTGGCGCGCAAGGCGTCCACCGGGGATGTGTACCTGTTCGCCGCGAAGAGCGACGGCACGCTCGCGGCCGGGAAGAAGATCGCCTCGGCCTGGCAGGGCTACACGAAGATCGTCGGTGCCGGGGACCTGAACGGCGACGGGATCGGAGACGTGCTGACCCGGGACGGTTCGGGCACGCTGTGGCGCTACGACGGCGCCGGGGCCGGGAAGCTGAAGACGCGGGTCAAGGTCTTCACGAAGTGGGGTGCCGCGTACAACGCGGTCGTCGGCGTCGGCGACATCACCGGTGACGGCAAGAACGACCTGGTCGAGCGGGACACCGCGGGCAATCTGTACCGCAGCGCCGGTGACGGAAAGGGGTCGTTCGGCGCCCCTACGAAGATCGGGAGCGGCTGGGGCGGATACAAGGGCCTCTTCTAGCCCCGTTTTCAGCCACCCCGTGGCGCATGTCACGCCCCCGGCGAGGGAATTGCTGGGGGCATGACAGATGACGCGAGAGTGAGTGGGCTGTCGGACGAGGACCGGCTGGCCCAGCTCGGATACACACAGGTCCTCGCTCGCCGGATGTCGGCGTTCTCGAACTACGCCGTCTCCTTCACGATCATCTCGGTCCTGTCCGGCTGCCTGACCCTCTACCTCTTCGGCATGACCACCGGCGGCCCCGCGGTGATCACCTGGGGCTGGGTGGCAGTGGGCCTGATGACCCTGTTCGTCGGCCTGTCGATGGCCGAGATCTGCTCGGCGTACCCCACCTCGGCGGGCCTGTACTTCTGGGCGCACCGCCTCGCACCACCCCGCTCGGCGGCGGCCTGGGCCTGGTTCACCGGCTGGTTCAACGTGCTGGGCCAGGTCGCGGTGACCGCCGGCATCGACTTCGGCGCCGCCTCCTTCCTGGGCGCGTACCTGGACCTCCAGTTCGGCTTCAAGGTGACCCCGGGCCGCACGGTCCTCATCTTCGCGGCGATCCTGATCCTGCACGGCCTGCTGAACACCTTCGGTGTCCGGATCGTCGCGGTTCTGAACGACGTGAGCGTGTGGTGGCACGTGCTGGGCGTCGCCGTGATCGTCGGCGCGCTCGCCTTCGTCCCCGACCACCACCAGTCGGCGACGTTCGTGTTCACGAAGTTCGTCAACGAGACGGGCTGGGGCAGCGGCACCTACGTCGTCCTGCTCGGCCTCCTGATGGCCCAGTACACCTTCACCGGCTACGACGCCTCCGCCCACATGACCGAGGAGACCCACGACGCCTCCACGGCGGGCCCTAAGGGCATCGTCCGCTCGATCTGGACGTCGTGGATCGCCGGCTTCGTGCTCCTGCTCGGCTTCACGTTCGCGATCCAGTCGTACGACAAGGAACTGGCGTCCCCGACGGGCGTGCCCCCGGCCCAGATCCTCCTGGACGCGCTCGGAGCGACGACGGGGAAGCTGTTGCTGCTGGTGGTGATCGGCGCCCAGCTCTTCTGCGGCATGGCCTCGGTGACCGCCAACAGCCGCATGATCTACGCCTTTTCACGCGACGGCGCGCTGCCCTTCTCCCGCGTCTGGCACACGGTCAGCCCCCGCACCCGCACCCCCGTGGCCGCGGTCTGGCTGGCCGCGCTGGCCGCCCTCGTCCTCGGCCTGCCCTACCTGATCAACTCGACGGCGTACGCGGCGGTGACCTCCATCGCCGTCATCGGCCTCTACATCGCGTACGTCATCCCGACCTTCCTGCGGGTCCGCAAGGGGGCCGCCTTCGAACGCGGGCCCTGGCACCTGGGCCGCTGGTCGGGTGCGATCGGCGTGGTCTCGGTGCTGTGGGTGGCCGCGATCACCATCCTCTTCATGCTCCCGCAGGTCTCCCCGGTCACCTGGAAGACCTTCAACTACGCCCCGGTCGCCGTCCTGGTCGTCCTCGGCTTCGCCGCGACCTGGTGGCTGGCCTCGGCCCGCCACTGGTTCCTCCGCGAGGAGCGGACCCGGGCCCCGGAGCTGGCCGAAAAGTGACCATCCGGAGCCTTGCTCCCCTCCCGACGCGGCCGCGTCACCGATACCCGATCGGAGACACGGCCGCGTCCGGCTATGCTCGGACAGGCAACATCGCCTGGGCCCTTAGCTCAATTGGCAGAGCAGTGGACTTTTAATCCATTGGTTGTGGGTTCGAGTCCCACAGGGCCTACGGCTGGTAGGCGGGGGATATGGCCCCTGACCTGCTACGCAGCGCTCGGGTCGGCTTCGGCTGGCTCGGGCGCTGCTTCGTTTTCGAGCCAGTGCGTGAGCGATGCGTGAGCGGATGTGCCCGTGGCCTGCGGAACGTGCTTGGGCCCAGGGGCGGTGGATACCCCGTAGGTATGGGGTCAGGCAGAGTGCCCACGAGTGGGCCGTCTGCCGCGGAGGTCTCCATGGACCGTTCGGCAGGCGGTGTGCTCGGCGCGGATGAGTCTGCCCGGCGCCACATTCCCGGTTGCCGGCGACGTACGGTGAAAGTACCGCGGGCATCACGCACTCCGGCTGTCCTGTCGGGTCGTCCTCGGCGAGAGACGAGACCCGGGCCGCCCGAGCGGACGGTGCGGAGACGGGTCGGCATCATGGCCACGGCGAGCACAGCAACTCCGCGACCCTCCCCGGTTATCGCCCTTCCCTGCCGAGGGGCGGCGTGACGGTCGTGCAGCGGCTGGACATTCACCGGCGTGACCGGGGAGAGCGGGCCCTCGTCACGCTCGTCGGCGCGATCGGGCCGGCCACAGCGCCCTTGCTGCGGACCGCGTTGGAGCAGTGCCTGCGCGACGGCGTGACCGGCATCGATGTAGATCTCACCACGGTCGGCTCCTGTGACTCCAAGGGCCTGGACGTCTTCCTGACGGCGTCGCAGCGCGCGGACCGGGTGCATGCTTTCGTGCGGCTGCACCATCCGTGCGCGCAGATCACCCGACTTCTCGCCGTCACCGGCTCCGCCTCCCTGCTCAGTGAGTTGCCGGGAGCGTCTCCATCGGCCGACGAGCAGCAGGGCGGCGGCGACCCTGCCAGTGCACCAGTCGTGAAGGACGGGATCCGTCTCCGCCGCCTGACCCGCTGGCAGGCGGAGGACATGAGCGAGGACATCGCCGACCTGGCCGTGCAACCCGTCGCGGGCTTGTCAGCGAGCGCGGACCGGGCGCGGGGCGACTTCTTGGGGCGGCTTGCCGTCAGTGCCCGACGGCCCGGCTTCGCGCTGCTGGTCGCCGAAACGACCGTGCTGGTGGGGTGCGCCTTCGGATTCCCGGTGGGCCCCGGTGTCCGCTCGGACCGGGGGTTGCAGGAGAGCGTCCAGCGGCTCACTGGCTGTGCCCGGTTCCTGCTCCTCACCCAGGTCGTGGCGCATCATCACGCCCAACACCGAGACATCGGTCGCCGTCTGCAACAGCGTCTGCTGGCAGACCGGCACACCGCGCTCGGAGTCGCCCTGATCCGTCCGGCAGACCAGGCCGGCCAGGCCGCATTCGAGTCCTGGGGCTGGCGAAATTGCGGGGAGATGGTGGGGCTGCCCGGTCTGGGCACACCCTGCGTGTTGGTCCTGTTCCCGGCGAACGGGCCGGTACCGGCGCCTCCGGCCTTGGGCCCGAGCCGGGCGTAGCCTGGGAGACACCGAGAGCATGTCGGGCGCACGATCTGGCGGCGCCGTTCCCGGCGAGTGACGAACGAGGGCAGCGCCTTCACTGCCCGGGACGGGATCGCACGATGGACTCCCTCGCACCGCCCGGCCGAAGGTATGCCACCGGATGACGAGCACACGTCCCGGATGCCGCTGGCACGGTTGAGCCTCACCCCGGAGTCCAGCCACGGCCCGCTCGACGGAGCATGGTGGCCGCGGTGTGACGTCCTGGAGCTGGAGTTGCCCGCCCTCGTGGGCTCGTTGGACCCTGGCCAGGGTACGGTCACCCGCGTCACGGTGGGGAGTGCCGCGTGGCCCGACGCCCCAGGAACAGTGCCGGCGCCCGACCACATGATCGAGGTCGTCCTGAGCGACACCGCCGACGAAGCGCATGCCATCACCCTGGAGTGCGGCACCGTCGGGCGCTGGAAGCTGCTGGTTATCCCGCCCGACGAGCCGACGGGAGCGGCCGGCCGGCTGCTGACGGCCGCCGCCGATCCCCGGAACACGCAGTCGGCTCAGCGCATCCTCGCCCGTGTCGAGGACGGCCTCGGCCAGGAGAGCGGCAGGCAGCGGAACGGCCCATGATGGACTGATGGGACCGGCAGCTCTTTCGTCGGCCACCGCCGCCGCCCGTGTCCGCGTGGATCACGTCGGGTGAGCGGATGACGGCCGAACCGCGCGCGGACCGCTCCGAGAGCTTCGGGGAAGCGCTCCTCGGGACGGTTCTCGATCGCGCGCATGAGCTTCCGCCCCACCTCGTCGGCCCACTGGTCGCCGACATGATGGAGCGGCTGGGAGGCCGCCGTCCGCAGATCCTGCTGCAGGACTACGGCCAGCTGCTGCTCGTACCCCTGCCCGGCGAGGGCCTCACGGACGGGGACCCCCAGGTGATCGACGATTCCGCCGCGGGCCGCTGCTTTCTCGGTGCGCTGCCCGTCGAGCTGCCCGAGGGCGACGGCGTACGCGTCCACCTGCCGCTGCTCGACGGCGGCGACCAGGTGGGCGTCATGGCCGTGACGCTGGACCGGGTCGACGACGACGACCGCCGCATGCTGCGCCGGCTCTCCGCTCTGGTGGCCGACCTGCTGGTGACCAAACACGGATATTCCGACCTGTTCTTCCGTACCCGACGCCGTGAACCGATGAGCGTGGCCGCCGAGATCCAGTGGGCGCTGCTGCCGCCCCTGGCCATGATCATGCCGCACGTCGCCCTGGCCGGAGTCCTGGAGCCCGCGTACGACGTGGCGGGGGACAGCTTCGACTACGCGCTCAACGGCGACGTCCTCCACCTGGCCATGATCGACGCGATGGGGCACGGCCTCGGCGCGGCCACCATGGCCACCGTGGCCATCGGCGCGTACCGCTACGCCCGCCGCCTGAGCACCGGCCTGACGGAGATCTACGCCTTCATGGACGACGCCGTGGCGAAGCAGTTCGGCGCCGACCACTTCGTCACCGCGCAGATGATGCGGCTGGACACGACGACGGGCCACCTGCAGTGGGTCAATGCCGGCCACCCCGCGCCGATATTGGTCCGCGACCACCGTGTCACGCGCCGACTGGTCGGCCCGACGACTCTCCCCGTGGGCCTTGGCGGTGCGGAGCCGGAGGTAAGTGCGCTGCGGTTGGAACGGGGAGACCGCGTCCTGTGCTTCACCGACGGGCTGATCGAGGAGCACGCGACGGGCGAGGAGCAGTTCGGGGAGGAGCAGTTGATCGACTGGGTGAACGGGCTGGAGAGAACCGGCCGCGGGGTCCGGGCGGTGGCGCGTGCCCTGTCGCACACACTCAAGCGGGCACGGGGTGGCCAGACCACGGACGATGCGACGCTGCTCCTGGTGGAGTGGCGCGGCTGACCGCACCGCCGAGTCTGCCCCGCCCGCGGCGACTCATCAGCCCGACGCCGTCTGCCCGCCTCCTGTGTCGATGAGGATCTGCTCCGCAGAGCTGACGTTGCCGGCCAGGACGGCCTGCGCCATCGCCGCGTGAGCGGCCTCGGGCGTCGCCTCCGGGGGGATGACCAGCAGCGAGAAGTGGTCCCTGTCGCCCCGGGTGATCAAGATGGTGCCATCACCCACTGGGAAGGAGTCCACGTGCACCACGCGGTCGTCGATGACGATCCGCGTCGGGAGCCCCTCCCAAGCTGTGGCGTCCAGCCCGACCCGGCTCAGAGGGCCCAAGTGCTCGGCGAGGGCGCTCAGCAGCGCGGGCAACTCGGCTCCGATGTCCCGCGACCGTGGCCACCACGCACCGTCGAGGACGCCTTCGCGTGATGCCGTCGTCTCCAGCCGGAGCAATGCGCTCCCCGGTCGCACGGCATGGTGTACACCACTTGGCAGATGCCGGGAAGCATGGGATATGTCGGAGTCGGCCATGAGCGGACCACCCGTTCGGGATGCGTTGCGAACACGGGAATCGCCTCGCGCTCACCACGCTACTCCAGGTACCGCCCGGCGCCGGTACTTGCGAGATCGCCGTGGTGGAGACGTACGAGCGGCAGTCCCCGACCACGCCGAGCGGATCCTTACCGACCCGGCCTGGCCGGCACTCGCCACCGTCCTCGCAGACGCCGAAGCCCGCGGCCACCAACCCCACCAGCTCCTCAAGGAGGCCGCCGCCCAACGCGAACTGACCACCGCCCGCCAGCCCGCCCGCGTCATGATCACCCGCATCCAGCACACCGGCCGAAACCCGGCCCCCAACCGCCGCGCCGAAGCCGCCCGTCGACGCTCGACCATCGCGGGCTCGGTCGGCACTTCCCAGAGCCGTGGTCACCAGATCACAGCTGCGGCATCGACGCTCACCGAACATCAGCACCGGCAGCGTCGGTAGGGACCAACACTGCCTGCCTCCCGGCGACACAGCTGTCAACGCTGATGCCCTCGCTCCTTCTTGGTGACGAGGGCATCAGCGATTCCTGCGGTTTTGCCGCGCTAGGCGACCTTCGCTTCACATGGGACGCCTGAGGCGTCAGCCCGCGCGACGCGCAACAGGGCGGCACAAGCCAAGACCTCGACCAAGTGCTCTGCCAGGAGCCCGACGTGCGGGTCCGGCTGAACCAGGGCGGTGACATGGCCACGGGCGGTGCGCTCCCTGGCCCATTCGTGGTCGAGGTCGGTGAAGTCGTCGTCGATCCAGATGGCGGGCGCGTCGCCGAGCCAGGCGTCGACGTGGTCGCGTTTCCACAGGTAGCCGTTGGGGTGGCTGGTCGTGATCTGCGGACGCGGCAACTCGACGTGCGGCAGGGGCGGGAGGCCGAGGAGTGGGCCGATGAGTGTGGTGGCGTCCTGGCGCCAGCTGGTGCACCAGACGGGGGTGACCAGGCCGGTTCGTATCACGTGCATGAGCAGGGGGCCGTGGGCTGGATTGAGCCAGATGGTGACCGGGTTGTCGGCGGTTCGGTCGGCGGGAACGACGTCGTGGCGGGTGTGGGTCTCGGGACCGGTCCCTTCCGCGTCCGGGAAGGGGATGAGGACGCCGTCGACGTCGAGGAGCAGGTAGGGCGGGCGCATCGGGTTCTCCCAGGGAGCCGGGGGCTGGGGTCAGAGCTTGCGCGCGGTGATCAGCAGGGTGGTGGGCCAGAGGCCGTGGCGGGCGTCGTGGAATTCCTGGGCCGAGGCGAGCCAGAGGCCCGCTCGTCCGAGGTGCTTCTCCCAGCGTTCGGCGTCGAACTCCCAGCGTGCGATGGGCAGGCGCATGCGGTCGGGGAGGGTGACGTAGTCGCGGCCGGGCCGGTCGTCAGTGGAAGGGCGTCTGCCGCCGCGCTGGGGGTGGGGGACGGAGAAGGCGAGGGTGCATCCGGGTTTGAGGTGCTGGGCGATGGCCGGGAGCAGAAGCTCAGGGGCGACGAGGCCGATCGCTCCGAAGACGGAGTAGATCGCGTCGAAGTGCTCGTCGGAGGCTTGCAGGTAGTGCAGCGCGTGTCCGGCGACGAAGGTGAGGTTGTTCAGCCGGCCGTAGTGCGAGCGGGCGCGGCGGACCTGCAGGCCGACGAGGTCGACGCCGGTGACGTGGGCGCCGTAGCGGGTGGCGAGGTGGGCGGCGTTGTGGCCGGGGCCACAGCCAAGTTCCAGCAGTCGCTTGCGGCGCAGATCCGGTCCGAGGATTTCGGCGCCGGGGCTGCCTCCGGGCCGCGTGGTCCATTCCATCCGCGCGGGGACGGACAGGGGCTCGGCGGGGCTGGCCGTGGTGCGCTGGAGGGCGTGGACGTACCAGGGGGACGCCTGGGCGAGCACGTCAGACCTCCAGGAGGTGGAGGACGTCGGTGAGGTGTCGGCGTACGGCCTTGATGTAGGCGGGGTCGGTGGCCGGGTCGTTGATCCAGCGGATGGACTGCTCCATGAACCACTCGACGGCCCAGACGCGGTGCCAGCCCAGCGCCCACTTCTCGGCCGGGAGCCCGCCTCGCTCGGCGAGTGCGTCGGGGGTGCCGCCCTCGGTGACGTACGTCTCCAGGAAGACGCGCAGACGTACGGGGTCGGGGTCCTCGATGGTGCCGTGCCAGCTGACGAGGTCGAGCAGGCCGGGGCCGGTGAAGGCGCGGGCGAAGTCCAGCAGGCGCCAGCCGCGTCGGCCGATGTGGAGGCTGGTGGGGTGGAACTCGGAGTGCACCCAGCCGAACGGGCCGACCGTGGCGCCGCCCGAGCGCGCTTCAGCAGCTTGGGCGATGCCGTCGAGAGCGTCCTCGATGTCGTGGGTGTCCTCCCACCGGTCGGCCTTGCGCAGGTGGCCGAGGTGTTCCAAGGCTCGCGCCGGGAGGCCGCGCAGACCTTCCTGATCGAGGACCGGCAGGGCCGCGGCCGTGTGGGTGCGGTGCAGGACCACGGCTGCGGCGGCGCCGTCGAGGTCGTCGGCTTCGCGGATGGGAGCGCCGAGGTCTTCCAGCAGCATCCCGAGCCAGCCGTCCAGGACTGCGGAGGCGTGAACGGAAGGGACGGGGACGCCGAGCGTTTTTGCCAACCGGAGTGCCTGGTCCTCCCAGTCGAAGGGCCTTCTGGCGTACTTGAAGATGGCGGTGCTGCCGTCGGTGAAGGTCAGGCGCTCGACGCCGGACATGGACCAGACGCGCACCTGTTCACGCGATGCGCAGGTGCGGTTGGCGAGGGTCAGCAGGTTGTCCAGGAGTTCGGCGTTGAGGGTCGCGTCCATGAAGGGCTCTCCAGTGCGATGGTGGCGTCCGGGGCGGGCGAGAGGTGCCTGCCCGCCCCGGAGCCTGGTGTGCGGCGGTGGTGCTACGCGGCAGGGCTGACGCGGTGGGCGTAGACCTGCTCGATCCAGTCGGCCTTGAAGGCTGCGAGGTGGTCGCGAAAGGCGGTCATCGACGCACCGTAGGGTGCGACGACTCCGCCGGCCTGGTCCGGCACGGACTGGCAGCCGTGCACGAGCCGTCCGCCGAGGGCGGCGTGGGCCTTGATGGACTCGATGCGGCGGTGCTCGTTGAACCAGCCGCCGTGGTAGACCTCGTCCAGCATCCCGCCCATCTCGTCGTCCAGGTCGAAGACGACCGAGGTGGCGGCGGGGAAGAACCAGCACGGGCCGACGTTGGAGATGTGCCCGTCCAGCTCGACCTTGTTGAGCGCCATCAGCGTGGCCGCCTCGCGGAGCATCCGCAGGTGCTCGGCGGTGATCTGCGGCAGGCCGAGGTCGACGAGGTGCTCGTCGCGGAACAGGTAGGCATACACCTCGTAGGCGGTGGACAGCACGCGGGCGGCGTCCGAGGTGGACTCGCCGTGGGCCTTGATGAAGTCCAACGCGAGCTGCTCGATCGCGCTCTCGGTGGTCTCCGCCACGTCCAGGAGCTGGGACTTGACCAGCTCCCAGTCAGCGACGAGCCAGGTGTTGGACTCGAAGCGGAAGAAGTACTCGGCCGGGTTGATGGTGATGCGCCGGCCGTCGACCTGGATGCCCGGCAGGCGGCTCCAGCGCTCGTCGAACGCCTGGGGCAGCTCGACCGTGATGGCCGTGGTGTCGATGGTGGTCACCGTGTCTCCGTCTCTGATCGGCCGGGTTCGGGCGCAGGCATGCCTGAACCCGGAGCGGGCGTACGGAACTTCAGGGAGCCGCCCGGCCGAAGGGGGGGAGCCTGGTCGCGGTGTCGGACCGGGCCGGGCGGCTGATATCCAGTGAACACGCCGTCACGCACAGTGGGTACGGTGAGAGGCAGTCCAGGCGGTATACGCGGTTTACAGCTCCGGAGCGGAGGCGATCGTGGCAGCGCAGAGAGAACCCAACTCCCGCCTGCGCGAGACCATCGAGGCGACGGGCTGCACCTTTGAGGCTCTGGCGAAGGACATCCGACGCATCGCTGCCGAGAACGGCGAGACCCTCCAGACCAACAAGTCGGCTGTCTCCCATTGGGTGAACGGCAACCGCCAGCCGACCGGCCGTACCGCCCGGTACCTCGCCGAGGCACTGTCCAGGCGAGCAGGCCGCACGGTCACTGAGACGGAGATTGGTCTCTGCGGGGGCGAGGCACCGACCGAGCAGGCTGATCCCGTCCTCGCCGCGACCGACCTGGGCCGTGCCGATGTCGAACGCCGACGCTTCCTGGTCGTGGCCGCCTTCACCGCAGCCGGCGTCGCCATGCCCCTCGCGTATGACCACGAGGCCACTGCCCGCATGCTTCGAGCCCGCACCGGCAGCTCCCTGGTCGGTGCGGAGGACGTGGACGTCGTACGCCAGATCACCGCAGCTTTCAGTGCCGCCGACGAACGTCTCGGTGGCGGCCATGGGCTTACCACCGTCACCGCGTATCTCGCCGACACCGCCGCCCCCATGCTCCGCGGACGGTTCCCGAACGAAGCCTTACGCCGGGCAGCCTTCGGGGCCGTCGCAGAACTCGCCTACCTCGCAGGGTGGAAGCACCACGACCTCGGCCAGGAAGGCGCCGCCCAGCGCTACTACCAGGTCGGCTACCAACTCGCCTGCGAAGCCGACCCGCACGGCCACGCCGCCTGGATGATGCGTGCCCTCGCCCACCAGGCCCTCAGTCTCAAGCAGCCCTACCACTGCGTCGACCTCGTCGAGGGCGCACTGGCCCGCGGCCTGGGCCGCGTCGACGGCCAGACCGAGGCGCTGCTCCACATCACCCATGCCCGCGCGTACGCCGCTGTGGGCGAGAAGCCCGCAGCGGCCCGCGCCCTGCTCGCCGCCGAAGACGCCCTCATACGCGACGACGGCCCACAGCCGAGCTACTCCCGCGTCAGCGGCCCGGCCGCCGGCACCGTGGCCAGCCACACCGCCCGCACACTGACCGACCTCGCCGACCACGTAGGCACCGAGCAACAACACCGCGACGCCCTGGTCCGCTGGGACCCCGAGAAGTACAAACGGGTCCACGCCCTCACCTACGCCGACCTCGGGGACAGCCTCGCAGCACAGGCCCGCGCCGACGAGGCCGTCGCCGCCTGGTCCCAGGCCCTGACTCTCATGGAGGGCATGACCTCTGACCGCACCCGCAAGGCGATCACCTCACTCCGCTCCACTCTCGCCGTCTACCAGCGGCGCAGGGTGCCCGGGGCGGCCGAACTGGCCCGCCGCGCACGCGAAGCACTGGCCTAAGCTGCCCACCAACCGGCCGACGAAGGGACACAACCGTGGCTCAGCGGACAACCGACGACCACCCCAAAGCCCTCAAGCCCGCCCTCGAATCCATGACCCTGCTGGTCGCCGCCGTCATCGTCCACGACAAGGCCGCCAACCGCGTCGTCCTCCTCCAGCGCAGCCAGAACGCCAAGTTCGCCCAGGGCATGTGGGACCTCCCGGTTGGCAAGAGCGAACCCGGTGAGCCGATCACTGAGACAGCGGTGCGCGAGCTGTACGAGGAGACCGGCCTGACCGTGAAGCCGGAGGCCCTGAAGGTCGCCCACGTCATCCATGGCGCTTGGGGCGTCGAAGCTCCCAACGGCTTCCTCACGGTGGTCTTCACCGCGCACGACTGGACCGGCGAACCGGAGAACCGCGAACCTCGCAAGCATGCTCGGGTCTGCTGGGTCGATGCCGATGCCATCCCGGAGGAGTTCGTGGACACCACCGCGAGCGCCCTCCACCGCTATCTCACCGGTGGCCCTCAGGTATCGCTGGATGGGTGGAAGTAGGGATCAGCATGGCGTCATCGTGGCGTGCCTGACCCGGAGCAGGGGCCAGCAGAGCTTGTTGCCTGCCGTGTTTCAGAGGCTAAAGACCTTGCGCAGCCGGATGGCAATGCATTCTCGACCGAGCCCTCGACGCGGTCTCGGCTCGACCGCGCG
The DNA here is from genome assembly GCF_053593835.1 of Streptomyces sp. NPDC002076. Classification (NCBI taxonomy): domain Bacteria; kingdom Bacillati; phylum Actinomycetota; class Actinomycetes; order Kitasatosporales; family Streptomycetaceae; genus Streptomyces; species Streptomyces sp. NPDC002076. The sequence continues at coordinate 45,469 of NZ_JBSFDI010000006.1, read as the reverse complement.
GAGCAGCTGGCCGCAGAACCACATCCGAGGAGCGAAACAGCGGAGCCGACCATCCCTCCTCAGCCACGCCCGAGCCGACGAAGCTGGGCAGAAAAACTTGTACTGGCTTGTCATGAGGATGAGCCCGCGCGGCCTCTTCAGATACGTACGGCCTACGCCCTGAAGTGCAGGGCACTGTGGAGGGCCGCCGATCGGAGGAGGTAGTCCGGTGGACGTAGCCGGCGCGTTGTTGTCCATTGCTGTCGTTCTCACCCCGGCACTGAAGGAGTGGGTGGACAGTGTGGCCTACCGTAACCGGGCACAGGCCAGGGCGGCTCTGGTCCGAGCGCGTCGCGGGGTGGTAAGTGGGCTGACCGGTGAGGAGCTGGACGGGAAGCGGGGGAGGAACCTTGGTTGAGGAGCCAGAGGTCTCAGCGGCAAGCCTTGGTGCCCTGTACAAGGATCGGCGTGCCGAGATGGTAGGGCTCGCTCGTCGGCTGATGGCCGAGGAGGGCCTTACCGAATCTGTATCGAGCGCCGAGGATGTCGTGCAAAGTGCGTTCACGAAGGCATTGCGAGCCCCTGCGAGCATTCGTGAACCACGCGCGTACCTGTACGCGGTGATTCGCAACGACGTTCGGGGTTTGAGTCGCCGACGGTGCGTCCGAACAGAGCCGGTCACGGAGCTGACTGGGGCAGGGCCTGTAATAGAGGACATCCAGGTCGCAGATTTCAGCGAGCTGGTCGCCAACCGCATGGCTGTGTATAAGGCGTTGTACGACCTTTCTCCCCAGCAGCGCACTGCGGTGTGGGCGACAAAGGCGCTGGACTACACACAGTCCGAGACTGCTGAGGTTATGGCCAAGAGCCCAGGTACGGTTGCCACTCACGTGGTGCGAGCCGTAGCTGCCCTGCGCGCGAATCTCGTGGCCGTGCTGGTTGCTGCTGTGACGATGACGTTCATTGTGGGCGGACGCTGTCTCAACGTTGTGCCGGCTGCTGGCAGCCAGCGCAATCGGACACCAGAGACGCCCTCGGACGACTCATGGCTGCTTTGGGCCAGTGGCTTGATGCTGCTATCCGGTCTCATCTTCTGGGCATTGATCGCGTGGCTCAAGCGCCGCCGGGGGCCCGAGGAGACGGGAACCTTCGCACCCCAGCCCCTGACAAGACAACTGCGCACGCTGTGTTCGGAATGGTGGTTCAGGATGAGCATGCGTTGGGACCCGCGGAGGAGGGTGCGCACAGTCGAAGAGCCACCGCACAGCCAATGGCGGACCCGTACCTACCTGCCGGGGGCTGGCGGGCCACTCAAGACGCGTCGTTGAAGGTTGTAGCCAAAGGAACGCAGCGCAAGGAGCGGGTGAAGCCCAACTGCTTTAACTACGACGATCAGCCTGGGAATAGCGTCAGCACCTCGGGGACGGTCGCCTTATCACTCTCCTCGGTTGCATCCAGTGCAAGTCGCGGCCTCGTCATGGTCGCGGTGGCGTAGACCTCGTTCGCCAACTCGAAGGGCAAGCCCGAGCGTGAGACAAGTTCATCGAACGAAACGCCTGTCTCATCGCAGAGGCGGACCGCCTTCTCAAGCAAGAGGGGTGCTTCGCGGGGGCCAAGGTCACACGGCTCTGGATCGCCGTGCTGAGAGAGCATCATCATGGCGCGCTTGTATGTCGTCTCCCGGAAGGCACCGAGGGCATGAGCACGGTAGACGAGGGCCTTAAGGGAAGTACCCCAGCGTCGCTTCAGCGCGTAGAGCGCTTCCCAGTCCAGTCTCTGCGGCAGCTCTTCAAGGATCTCGGCCTCTGGCATCAAGAACTCAGCGGCGAAGTCATGCGCCTGGTTCTCGACGATGCGGCTTCCGGGCTCAGCATCAAGGTGCATGACCAAGTGTCCGGCCTCGTGAGCTGCGTCGAATCGCGACCGAGCCTTGTCATTCTTGGCAGGGTTCCGGAAGACCAGCGGCCTGCTCCCGTACCAATGCGAAAAGGCATCCACCCGTTTGGACATGGCTGGTAGCTCCAGGACTACGGCGCCATGGGCTTCGAGCAGTCGGGTCACATGGGGGATCGGTCCCCTTAGAACGCCCATGGCATCGCGAGCATCGCGAGCTGCGGCCGCGATGTCAGCCCTGCTCGGCTCGGTCGGCAGGGCTAGGCGCGGCAGTGTTACGGGGGGAAGCTCAACGTAGTGCTCGACCGTCGTAACTAGCCGCCAGACGATCTTGCCGAAGGCCACAGCCTGATCCCGTTGCAGCTGTGTCGTCGCCCTGAGGCTTCGGAAGTGGGCGGCGCTGGGCACTGTTGGATGCGGGTGCCCTGTAGCGAAGAACGTGGCCGGCACCCCCAAAGCAATGGCCAGCTGCGCGACGACCGAGGCCGAAGGCCGACTCTGTCCCAGCTCGTACTGGCTGACCGCTGCCGGCGTGAGCCCAACCTTCCTGGCGAGCTCATTCTTACGGAGTCCTCGAAGCTGACGGGCTGTGGTCAGAGCTTCAGGTTCGAAGGAGCGGGAGGCGAGTTCAGCGCCTCTCGATCCTCGCAGCGGTGTCGGCATGGTTTCTCAGTCTGTGTTCTCGCGCGCATCGCGCGTCTCTTCAGTGCGCCAGCGAAGCGGCAGGTCGTTCTCTTCGAGGTCTGTGTAGTCGGGCACCTTCGGCGCCTTCCCGGCAGCCGGTCGGCCCGCGTCGGAATCCGTTTCAGACGGCAGCTCGTCGTCTCGATCCGGAAGTCCTGCCGGAGGCAGCCCGCCCTGGTCGAGGAGAGCGTCCTCTGCCGACCGCGGAGCCGGGAGGCTCACCTGGAGATCATTGTGGATCTCGACGGTGCCATCAAGCCAAGGCGAGCCGCCTTCGCGGTTGTCGCGCGGCAGACCCACTTCGATGACGCAGTTCCCTGTCTCCGGGTCGCCCGTGTGCATGATACGGACGTGCCCCTGCCGAACAGCTTCAGCGAAGCTGTCAGCCCAGTCCGGGTCATGGTCGAAGGCCAGCTGCCCTTTCGTGGCGCTGTTCAGCACGGCCCCTCGGAAGCGAGCGGCGCTGCTGTCCCAGCTCAGCTGTTCGAGCATGTCCCGCACCTTGTTGGGGGCGGTCAGCGGGAACTTGTAGATCCTCACGACCCACGGGCTGGAAATGACCTCGATGGCCCCGCCGGCCACCTTTCGCACCGGAATCCCTGCTTGGTTGAGCCTCTGGTAGGAGAGGTTGGCGATGTTCCGCCAGACAAGCTGAGCGAAGGTGCCGTTGTCGTCCCCGTGCGACGGGTCATGACGGTCGGCGTTGGTCGCGTACACCTCGCGCGCGACGCTCCGGACGATCTCCAGCACCTGCTGGAGATCACTCACTGCCTGCTGCAGAGTGATTTCCACGGTAGGACGATACCAGCAAGCCACCAATTCTGCACGAGAATCAAGTGGGTTGGCGTGTCGACGCTCCCATCTCAAGAGCATGAGGGCATCTGTACCTCAGATGCCCCTTACTGCGAGCACTGGCTGCAGGCGGCGCCAAGGAGGGCGCAGGGCAGGTGGAGTCGGACTTCGTGAGGCTGTCACCTAGGCCGGTATGCCTTCGGCAAACAAGGCGTCGGCGAGGTCGCCCCGCAACTGTTCCAGCGGGCGCGCTTCTAGGCTGACGGTCTCGGTGAAGCCTGCATAGGGCATGTTCGCGGGGCTAACGCCGTAGGGAAGGGCCAGTGAAGACCACAGTTGCAATACGCGGCCTTCGACGGCGCGAGCCTGAGCCCCGAGCATGGTGACCTGCCTATCGAGCACCCACCCCTTGCCCTGATGCAGGGCCATGCGTCGACTGCCGAACTTGGCGATACCGATCTTGCCTGCGGCGTACCGGTCATGAAGTATCAGGTAAACCAGCGCCTTGTCGTCGGCTCGGATGCCGTAGCCACCGCAGTAGCAGCATGCGCCTGTTCCTGCATTCTTGATGCTGTCGAACCAGGGGGCGATGTCGCGGCGGCACTCTGCATTGAGGCAACGCGCCGGCCACTTCTTCCTTACCCCCGGGAAGGGCATGAGGGGTTCGCCGCCCGCTCGGCGCAGCAGATCCTCAGCGACCTCCGGACGGATTGGGCCGTTGCGTCTGCACCGGTCACAGCACTTCGGCTGTCCTTGGGTGATCGCCTTCTTGACGCTCGACAGCGTCGGCCAGGTCACCTCGTGGCAGTTCCCGCACTCTGACTCCCAGGGTGTGTTGTTGCTTTGGTAGGGGACCTGAGGCACCAAGCCACGCTCGGCCATGATCGCCCGCGCTTCCTCCTCGGTCTTCTTCTGTGCTCCGCTGCACGGACGGCATGGACCCTGCTTGGAGTTGGGCGAGCAGACATTGGAGTAGCGCGGCCTGCCAGGCTCTTTGCACCACTTGCACCAGCCTGGCCACGGTTTGTCAGCGCCAGGGAAAGGGATGGTTGGCACCCACCCCTTCGCCCGCATGCGCGCTTCAGCGATGTCCGGATCCAATGGCGCTGGCAAGGTTTCCCCCGGTGTTGGTGCTGGCGGCGTCCTCAGCATGCCACTGGTGAAGGTCTTGTGATCAGCTTATGCAGGACCGTTCACCGTGCATGACACCATCCATCCATGGGACGTAGATCGAGAGAAAGAGCGGCAGCCCTCGCTGTACGGCGGCAGCTGGCCGGTGAAGGCATACGCATCCGCGAAGCTCGGCCCGGCGAAGGCGCGTTGGTTCGAGACCTCGTGCGCCCTGTGGATCCCGATCATCCGGAGTCCTTCGAGAGTCTGGAGAGGGTGATCGACTCGGGACAGGGCATGCCGCAGTCGGTCGGCCTCTCGGTAGACCTTGTCGTCGAAAACAAGGAGGGCAAGCTCCTGGGAGCTTTGGTCGCCGTATCGCCGTTCGACTGGCTGCAGGACCCCTCTATAGGTTCGCTGCTTCGGAGCGGGCTGGCGCGTACGGTGGCTACCATCGAGGCGCTTGCGGTTGCACCCGAGGCACGCGGAATGCGGCTTGGCCAGCAGCTTCTTCAGCGCGCCGAAGAGCAGTTGCGCGAGTCAGGCTGCCGACTGCTGATTGCGGACTTTGAGCCTTCTCGGACCCACCTTGCTCGTTACTACGCCGAGGCGGGATTCACACTCTTGCCCGAGGGGCAGCCGCTACACGTCGGGTTGCCCGGCGGCATCATCTTTCCCCGGCCGGCTCACACCGACTGCCGGACCTCATGGAAGGCGCTGAGCAAGGAGGTCACCGTGCAACCGGGACTTATGGCCCAGGCTCCTGGACAACCCCCTGTGCCAATCCCCGGCGGGGTGCTTGTCGGGGTGCCTGGGGCGATGCCATCAGGCCCTTCGTGAGCATGAACGCGCCGTCAAGCGGTCTGCGATTGCGCTGAGACCGATGCGAGCCGACGCGGCGCTGAGACATCTGGTCAGCGGGCATTCCTGCGTGAGCGATGCGTGAGCGGACGACGTGGCACTGACCGTGATTGATCAGGCCAGTCTTCAGACCGGACCTGCTCTGACCAGGCTGTTCCGGACACCGAAGCAGTGTCCGGAACAGCCCGTCATGTCCTGGCCAGGACTTTTAATCCATTGGTTGTGGGTTCGAGTCCCACAGGGCCTACGGTCTGCAGGCGGGCTACATGCCCTCTGACCTGCTGCGCAGCGCTCGGGTCGGCTTTGGCCGGCTCGGGTGCTGTCTCTTTTTCGGGCTCGTGCGCCACCGCCGGCGCGGGTACGACGGCCTGCGGGCAAGGTAGGTGTTTGCCTACCCCAGAAGTAGGTTTCGGCCCATGGCGCTTGCCGGACCCCGCGCAGCAGCATGATCTCCAGGCCACAGCGCGTGGCCGGGAGGACGAGACGGGGGGCGGACATGTGGCCGTTTCCGATGGGCGGGGCGCCCTGGCCGGCGGGCGTGCTGGTGGCGTTGACCGCGGTGTGTGCGGTGCTGGCCTTCAGGGCGGAGCAGGCGCGGGACCGGCCGGGGCGTACCGCGCGACCGGCCGGGCGGATCGGCTGGCCGGTCGTGGCGGGGCTGGTGGGTACGGCGGCGTACGGCAGTGTGCCGACCCTGCTGTTCGCCCTGCACAACTCCGCCGGAACGGGCGGCTACGTCGTCACCATGCCGGATCTGCAACCCGACGGGCTGCTTACTGCGGCGCTCCTGATGGCCGGCCTGCTGGCCACCACGCTGCTGACCGGGGCGCGCGCGCCCAGGAGGTGGCTACCGCCCGTGGCCGCGGCGGTGACCGGCGAACTGCTGGAATGGACGTACTGGCTCACGCATTCCTCTGCTTCCTATGGCCGGACACTGCTGAACGTCCTGGTGGGCTGTGTGAGCGTCCCGGTGCTCGCCGCCCTCGCCGGTGCGGCTCTGCTCCGGCCTGCGAACGGCAGGCCCGTGCGTCTGGCCGGAGCCGACGCGTCGAGGTCCGCGCGCTGGGCCCTGCTGCTGCCCGCCGTCGTGGTGATGACCGGTGACCTGCTCGGTCTCGATCTGTGGCAGTTCGCGTCACCGGGCACCGGGATCGGTCCGGCAGTGGTGGGTTACCTGGCGGGACTGGCGCTGCTGGCGGCCGTCGTGGCCGGGCTGGTGCGGTGGCCCAGGGCGGCGGCGAACCTGGCTGTGCTGGGGCTGGTGGGTATCGGGGCGTACGACGTCGCCCAGAGCGGGTTCGGACAACACCTGGTGGTGGTGCGGAAGTTCGGCTCTCCGCCCGGGCCGGCACCGTCCCTCCCCCTGGAGATCGCCCACCATGCGTCGGTCCTCGGCGGCATCCAGGGGGCGGTGCTACTGGCCCTCGGGCTCTGGCTGCTGCCCAGGACCGTGCTGGCGGATGCCGGACGGCTGTTCGGGAGGGGGCCGGATCCGGCGCTGGCCCGGCGGGTGCGGGAACTCACCGAGACCCGGGCCGATGCGGTCAGCTCCGCGGCCGCCGAACTGCGCAGGATCGAGCGGGACCTGCACGACGGCGCGCAGGGACGGCTGGTCACCATCGGCATGAACCTCCGGGTCGCCGAGGAGATGATCCACAGCGATCCGAACGAGGCCGCCGCACTGGTCGTGGAGGCCCGTGTCGCCTCGGCGGCGGCACTGGAGGAACTGCGCGGCCTGATCAGAGGGATGCACCCGCCGATGCTGGCCGACCGGGGCCTGGGGGAGGCGGTCCGGGCGCTCGCGCTGGATCTGCCCCTGCCGTGCGAGACCGAGATCGATCTGCCGAAGCGGCTCGCCGCGCCGCTGGAGTCGGCCTGCTACTTCGCCGTCGCCGAGGTGGTCACCAATGCCGTCCGGCACGCCTCGGCGCACGGCCTCCAGATCCGCATGGCCCGGACGGACGGGCTGCTGCGCATCGAGGTGGTCGACGACGGGGTGGGCGCCGCGGATCCCGCCCGGGGCACCGGGCTGGCCGGGGTGGAGCGACGGCTGGCGGCCTTCGACGGCATCCTGGCGGTCAGCAGCCCGCCCGGGGGGCCGACGATCGTGGTCATGGAGGTGCCGTGCGCGTAGTCGTCGCGGAAGATCTCTTCCTGCTCCGCGAGGGGCTGGTCCGGCTCCTCAAGGCACGTGGGTTCGAGATCGTGGCGGCCACGGACAGCGCGCCGGGCCTGCTCGGCGCGCTGCTGGAGCTCCGGCCGGACCTCGCCGTCGTGGACATCAGGCTGCCGCCCACCCACACCGACGACGGACTCCGTTCGGCGCTGACCGCCCGGGAACGGATCCCCGGGCTGCCGATCCTGCTGCTCTCGCAGTACGTCGAGCAGATCTACGCCCAGGAGTTGCTCGCCGACCAGGCCGGAGGGGTCGGCTACCTGCTCAAGGACCGGGTCTTCAGCGACGACCAGTTCGTCGACGTGATCCGTACGGTCGCCGCGGGCGGCACGGTCATGGACCCCGAAGTGGTCACCAAGCTGCTCGGCCGCCGCGGCCGTGGCGAACGCGGGCCGCTGTCCAGGCTCACCGAGCGGGAACGCCAGGTGCTCGAGCTGATGGCCGAGGGACGCTCCAACAGCGCCATCGCGAACCGGCTCTTCATCAGCGAGAAGGCCGTGTCCAAGCACAGCACCAGCATCTTCACCAAGCTGGAGCTCGCCCCCTCCGACGACGACAACCGCCGCGTGCTGGCCGTGCTCGCCCATCTCATGTCCGCGCCGCGTGAAGGCCGTACTCCGCCGAGCCACTGAGCTGTTCAAGACCGAAACACTGCCGGACCGGGCCGGTGGCCCGGGCGCCGCGCGTGGCCCAGTGCTGCCCAGAAACCCAGGGAGGGCCCGTGACAACCACGCCGTTCATGAACCGAGAAGGAATGACGCGCCGCCGCATGCTCGGTGCCGCGCTGGCAGTCGGGGCCGCCGTGCCGATCGGCGCCGCCCGCCCCGCGTGGGCGGCTTCGACCGCCCCGGGCCCGGTGCGGCTCACCCTGCCCGTGCCCACCGGACCGTATCCGGTGGGCACGGTGCCCCTGCACCTCGTCGACACTTCACGTCCCGATCCCGTGGCCGGCCCCGGGCATCACCGGGAGTTGATGGCCGCCGTCTGGTACCCCGCCCGGGGCGTCGAGCGGTATCCACTGGCCCGCTGGACGTCTCCGGCCGTGGCGCGGGCGCTCCTCGGGTCGGCGGGCTTTCCGGCCGACATCGCGGTGGCGCCGCTCACGGCCGGCCATGAGGGCGCCCCGGTGCTGCGAACGGGCCGGCGACTGCCCGTCGTCGTCTTCTCGCACGCCGCTCACGATCACCGTGCGGACGCCACCATCGTGGTGCAGGAGCTTGCCGGCCACGGGTATGTGGTGGTCACGGTGGACCACACATACGACGCGTTCAGCGTGTTCCCCGACGGCCGGCTGACGGTCCCGCTCGACCGACCCGCCCTGACACCGCGGGACTTCGCCACCGACATCCGGTTCGTGCTCGACCGCGTCGAGGACCTCGCGGCCGGGCGCAACCCCGACGCCGAGCAGCGGCCGCTGCCGGCCGGCCTGCTCGGCGCCCTCGATCCGCAGCGCATCGGCATGTTCGGCTGGTCGAAGGGCGCGTCGGCGACGGCCTTCGTGATGAGCGAGGACCGGCGCGTCCGGGCCGGGCTGAGCTTCGACGGGCCGATGCAGCCGACGGTCACCACCGACCTGGACCGGCCGTTCATGCTGATGACCGCCGAGTTCCCCCGGGCCACGCAGCCGAGCGTCGCCGAGTTCTGGTCGCACCTGCGGGGTTGGCGGCTCAACGTCCAGGCGGAAGGCGCGGTGCACTCGTCGTACTGCGATGTCCAGTTCCTGATCCCGCAACTGGCACCAGCCGTCGGGATGAGCGACGAGGATCTGCGGGGGTGGATCGGCACCCTCGATCCGGACCGGGCGGTGCGGATCCAGCAGGCGTACCCGCTCGCCTTCTTCGACCTTCATCTTCGGCACCGCCCAGGACACCTGCTCGACGGCCCGAGCCGGGCCTTTCCGGAGGTGACGTTCATCCCATGAAGCGACGGACCGCGTCACTTCCAGTGGGAACGCCCGCCCCTGCTACTCGCTCCTCAGGGCCTTCGCCGTCCTCGCCCTTGCCGCCCATCCCGCGGGCAACAGGGCTCCCGCCGTGGCGATCACCAGGCCGCCCAGTACCAGCGCGGCCAGCACAGGCGGTGAGTACACCGCCATGTCCGCCTTCGGGAGGGTGGTGCCCGCCGCGCGGCCCATCGCCGGCAGTACCCACTGGTGCAGGGCCACGCCGACCGGCACTCCGACGGCACCGGCCGCCAGCCCGGTCCCGGCCACCGAGGTGAGCACCATGGCGACGGTCTGCCTCGGCGACATGCCGAGCGCTTTGAACACCCCGAGATCGTGGATGCGTTCGCGGGTGTCCAGCAGCACGGTGTTGAGGACACCGAGCCCGGCCACCGCGACCAGCATCAGGGTGAACATCGCCACCAGTCCGTCCATGGCGATGATCGTCGGGTTGATCCTGTCACCGGACGGGAGCACCAGGATGCCCGGCGGTTGCAGGGCTTTCCCCAGCGAGGCCGCGTAGGCCGTGGGGTCGGTGCCGGGCTTCAGGTCGATGTCGAACTGCACCGTCTCGGAGGGGATGCTGAGGTGGAGGCCGGTCAGGGAGGAGCTGTCGGTCAGCATGACCATGCCGCCCTCGCGGACGTCCATGTCCTCGCCGACGATCCGCACCGCCGCGCGGCGGCCGTTCGCGGTGAGGGTGACGGTGTCGCCCACATGCGTTCCGGTGGCCCGCAGGAAGCCGTAGGGGACGACCGCCTGGCCGGGGCCGTGGAACCAGGTTCCGGAAACCAACTGGTAGGCGCCCCAGGAGGAGTCGCCCGCGTAGCCCCGATAGGCGGTCACGTAGACGGAACCGGTCAGACCGGCCACGCGGACCTGGGTCTGTTCCGTGCTGAAGTACCGCCGGGTGCCCGGCTGCGCCGCGATCTTCGCGGCGATCAGCGCCGGATCGACCGTGTCCGTCGACCCCTTGCCGGTCAGTGGTGCGATGTCCTGGACGGTGACCGCGCCCGCGTCCCTGCGGTCGAGCCCGTTCTGGACGCCGTTCACCGAGATCGCCAGGCCGGTCCCGAAGGTCACCCCGACCGTGCCGAAGACGACGGCCGCCGCCACCGTCGCCGAACGGGCGGGCCGGGCGAAGGGGCCCGCCAGCCCCAGGCTCAGGGCGCGAGGCAGCGGCAGCCCGGCAAGCCGCCGCTGGACCGCCCGGCCCCGGGCCGCCCGCGGGGTCCGGCCCACGGCGAGCGCCTCGACCGTACGCAGCCTCCCGGCGCGCAGCGCGGGGACCAGGGCCGTCGCCACGACCGCGGCCAGCGCGACGGCGGGTACGACCAGGTCGATCCACGGTGCGACGGCCAGGGAACCCGTGCTGTAGGCGCGTTGGGCCTCGTGCAGGGCCGGGATCGCCATCAGGTTGCCGAGCACGACGCCGAGAACGCTGCCGATCGAGGCGGGGATCAGCGCCTGGGCGACGTAGGCGCGGACCACGAGAGCCGGGGCGAAGCCCAGGGATTTCAGGATGCCGATGCGCCTGGTCGCCGAGCCGACCGCGCCGCTCACCACCGTGCCGATGACCAGCACCGACATGACCAGGCTGAGCACCCCGAAGGCGACCACGAAGGGGACGAAGGTCGCCTCCGTGCGGTTCGCGGACCGTTCGGTCTGGAGGTAGGAGGAGGCCCCGGTCAGCGACCCCGGCGGTACGGCGGCCTCCACGGCCTTGCGGTCGGCGCTGACGTCGGCATCGGTGGCGGCGCTGCGGAAGCGGTAGAGCATCTGCAGACCGGGCCTGCTGCCCCGGACGGTCAGGGACGTGAGCTGCGCCGGTGAGACCCAGGCGTCCGCGGTCGCGGTCACCGACCGGGCCAGTCCTACGACGGTCAGCACCGGCTTGCCCGGCAGATCCGGGAGGGACAGCCGGTCGCCCAGGCCCAGCGGTGTGTTCCGGTCACTGAGCACGATCTGTCCGCCGCCCGTGGCCCAGCGGCCCGCGGTGAGCACCAGGTCGTCGACCGCCCCTCCGGTGTCCGCCCGGCCGACCACGCTCATCTCGGGCATGCCACCGCCCACCGGCAACCCCGACCTGTTGGCCCCGACCCGAGGGGACAGCGACAGCACCGGGTAGGGACCGGCCGCAGCGGTCACCCCGGAGACGTGTGCGGTCGCCGCCACCTGCGCGGCAGGTGCCCCGGCCGGGTCGAACCAGGCGGTCAGCTGCGCCCCGCGCTGCTTGGCGAAGGCATGCTCGAACGGCGCCCGCGAGGCGACCAGCAGTCCGGTCGCCAGCACCGCCGCGGCCACCGCCATCGTCGTGGTCAGCACCATCACCAGGGTCTGCATCCGGCGTCGGCCGACACCGGCGCGGACCACCCTGCCCAGCGCGCTCATCCGGCCACCGTCCGCACGACGTCGCGGGCGATGCGGCCGTCGACGAGTTCGACGGTGCGGGTCGCGCAGGAGGCCGCCAGCGCGGTGTCGTGCGTGACCAGCACGATCGTCTGCCCCTCGCGATTCAGTTCGGCCAGCAGGTCCCGGACCTCCATCGCGGAGGCGCTGTCCAGCGCACCGGTCGGCTCGTCGGCCAGCAGCAGTCGCGGACTGTTCATCAGCGCCCTCGCCACCGCGACCCGTTGCCGCTCACCGCCGGAGAGACGGCCGGGGAAAGCGCGCGCGTGCCGGGCGATACCCAGGCGTTCCAGCAGGCCGGCCGCCCGGTGGCGGGCCAGGGCGCGCGGCCGGCCCGCCAACTGGGCCGGCAGCAGCACGTTGTCCGCCACGGTCAGGTCGTCCAGCAGGTTGAAGAACTGGAAGACCATCCCGATCCGTTCCCTGCGGTACTTCGCCAGCTCGGCCTCGCCCAGCCCGTCCAGACGGAGTCCGTCCACGGTGACGGTGCCCTCGGAGGGCCGGTCCAGCCCGGCGATCAGGTTGAGCAGAGTGGACTTGCCGCTGCCCGAAGGCCCGAGAACCGCCAATGCCTCGCCGGGGTTCACCTCCAGGTCCAGGCCGGCCAGCGCCGGGGGGCCGCCGTCGTACTTCTTGCTCGCGTCGCGGATCTCGATGATCGGTGCGGTCACGGGTCCTCCCACGTGTCGGGGCGACGACCGGGGCGCCGCTCCTGCGGTGTCCGTCGTAGCCGCCGAAGAAGCTAGGGAGAGACGGGAGTTCGCCGACACGGGGCTGAGCGGGCTCTTGGAGGTGTAGCTGGCTACATCCCGGTTCCGGGGCCCAGGACCGATGCCGGGCGGTACGGCCGGCTCGCACACTGGTCCGGACCGACAGCGGAGGAGAGCGGACGTGAGCGGTAGTGCGATCAGCCCGGGCAGCGGGCCTGGACCCCGCAGCCCGTACCACGGCGTGCGAGGGGAATCGGAACCGGAACCCGAGCCGTCCCGGATCGGCAGGGGTGTCCTGGCGACGGTCCGGCTGGCCGCGGTCTGGGGCGTCAGCCTGATCGGGGCCGCGGCCCTGCTGGCCGTTCCCGGACTGCTCGCGGTCAACCTGGTGTTCCGGGCGTGGCAACCGCCGGCCTCCGCGATGAGCGGCGCCGGCAAGGACAGGTACCACTTCTGGCTGTTGACGGTCCTCGCCCTGCTTCCCTGCGCGGTGCTGGGGGCACGCCGGCTCGTCCGCGGCGGCAGGGCGGGCCGGATCGGCGAGGGCGTCTTCGGGAAGGGCTGGGCGGCGCTGCTGGTCCCGCCGGTCCTGACACTGGCCGCCCTGGCGGTCCGCCACGGGCCGCTGCCCGGCGGCGACCACGGCGTCGTCTGGCTCAGCTTGCCGCTGCTCCCCTGCAGCCTGCTGGGCATGCGCTGGGTGGCCGGGCTGCACCGGAGGATGGCGGGTTCGTGGTGCGGGGTGCCCGTCCCGGTGCCGTACCGTGCCGCGCCCGCCACGGGCGGACGATCGCTGTGGGGGCGATCCCGGCTGTGGGCACGTTGGCTCCTGACCGACCCGGCGACCTGGCGGGACCTGCTGTGGACGTCCTTCACCGGAGGCGTGGGCGGTGTCCTCGCCGCGCTGGTCGCCATCCCCCTCTACGTCGCGGTGCAGCTGCTCGGCACGTTCCTCGGTTCCGCCACGCTGCAGCCCGCCAACGCGCATGTGTTCCTGGCACTCCTCACGGTGACGACGGCGCTTCTGACGGCGCTGCCGCTCGTGCTGTGGGCCGCGCCCCGGCTGATGTCGGCGTACGGCCGGTCGGCCCGCTATCTGCTGGGCCCCAGCCGGCAGGAGGAACTGGCGCAACGCGTCGACCACCTGGCGCAGACCCGGTCCGACACCCTCGACGCCGGGGCGGCCGAGATGCGCCGGATCGAGCGCGATCTGCACGACGGGGCGCAGGCCCGGCTGGTGGCCATGGGAATGGCCCTGGACACGGCGGAACACCTGTTGGCCACCGACCCCGAGGCGGCGCGGAGCATGCTGGCCGAGGTCAAGGCGTCCTCGGCGCGGGCGCTGGCGGAACTGCGTGACCTGATCCGCGGCATCCATCCGCCGGTACTGGCCGACCGGGGCCTGGCCGACGCGGTGCACGCACTCGCCCTCGACCTGCCGTACCGGCTGCACTTCAGCTCCGACCTGCCGGGCCGGGCGCCCGCTCCGGTGGAGTCGGCGGCCTACTTCACGGTGAGCGAGCTGCTGGCCAATGTGACCAAGCACGCGGAGGCCCGGCAGATATGGATCGAGATCGGCCATGACGGCGGTGCGGCCACGGGTACGCTGCGCATCACCGTCACCGACGACGGCCGGGGTGGGGCCGATCCCGCGGCCGGCACGGGCCTGCGCGGTGTCGAGCGTCGCCTCGCCGCCTTCGACGGAGTACTCGCCGTCAGCAGCCCGCCCGGCGGTCCGACCATCGTGAACATGGAGATCCCGTGCGCGTTGTCATCGCCGAAGACCTCTTCCTCCTGAGGGACGGCCTGACGCGCCTGCTGGAGGCCCACGGATTCGAGGTGGCGGCGGCCGTGGACAACGGCCCCGACCTGCTGGCCGCGGTGGCGGCGGAGAAGCCCCACGCGGCGATCGTGGACGTACGACTGCCACCGACCTTCACCGACGAGGGCCTGCGCGCCGCACTGGAGGCCCGCCGGCTCACCGCCGGGCTTCCGGTCCTGGTCCTCTCCCAGTACGTCGAGCAGCTCTACGCCCGTGAGTTGCTGGCCGCCGGCCGGGGTGGCACGGGGTACCTCCTCAAGGACCGGGTGATGGACGGCGCCCAGTTCATCGACGCGGTGCGACGGGTGGCGGCAGGCGGCACCGCGATGGACCCCGAGGTGATCGCCCGTCTGCTGGCCCACAACTCCGCCGACGGCCCCGTGGCCGCGCTGAGCCCGCGCGAGCGGGAGGTGCTCGCGCTGATGGCGGAGGGGCGCTCCAACGCTGCCATCGCCCAGCACCTGGTGATCACCGAGCGGTCGGTGTCCAAGCACACGGCCTCGATCTTCACACGGCTCGGCCTGCAGCCCTCCGACGACGACAACCGGCGCGTCCTCGCGGTGCTGGCGTACCTCAACCGCTGAGGGCGCTCCCTGCCGACTCGCCCGCGAACCCGGCCCACACGGTCAGGAGGCGACGATGCCGATGCCGTCGCCGAGCAGTTTGAGGCCGAGGACGAAGAAGAGGGCCGCCATGACGGCGACGTTGTGGCGGGTGGCCCAGTCCCGCCAGTCGCCGAGCACGCTTTTCGCCCGTTCGCCCATGAGCAGGTAGACGGCGAGCGGTGCGAGTACGCCGATCGAGGCGATGAGCACAAAGATGGCGAGGGCGCCGATCTGTTGCGGGAGGGGGATTCCGGCCGAGCTGATCGAGGCACCGGCGGCGATGGTCAAAGGGGCGTTCTTTGCGTTGGCCGCCGACAGCGCGAGCCCGAGTCCGAGGATCTTCAGCGGGGTGAACCGGTCGATCGCGGCCATCCACTTCGGCAACTGCGCCTGGGCGGGGTCGGCGGGGCGCCGACGCCACAATCGGGCGCCGAACAGAGCCAGGAGCAGACCGAGGGCGAGTTTCAGGGCCCCTACCCAGGTGGCCGGGTGCTTGTGGGTGGAGGCACCTCCCGAGCCGCCCACGGCGAGCATGATCGCTCCCAGGACGGCGAGGCCCAGGACCCAGCCGAGGGCGAAGAGCGGGCCGTTGAGGTGACCGCGGGGCGTCGCCAGGATGAGGATGATCGCCACGATGGGCAGGGGACTGACGGCGACACCGGCTGCCAGGCCCAGCACATCACCGACAGCGTGTCCCAAGGCGGCCTCCCTTGAGTGGGCGGGGCGGACGGATGGCGACGGGCGTGTCCATCGTTGCCTGGCGCAGCTCTCCGTGCGCGCTGCATGCGCCGAACGAGTTGACGGCCGAAGGCCGGATTCCCTCGGCGCGCGCTCGCACTCCGTCCGTGCCCACGGTGGTGACCGGTCGCTGGGGCCCTGCCCGCGGTCGGACGGTCCGGCGCCGGCCACGCACCGACAGCGCAGCCCGTGCGTGCCTTGCAGGGAGTGGGGCCGCTTCCGCCGAGGGTGTCGGGCAGGCGGCGCGCGACGCGCACGCCAAGGGATACGGGCGGGTCGAGGCCGGCTGACGGCCGGCCTCGACCCGGGCGTTCAGCGGCGGACATGTTCCGACCTGACGGAGGCGGCGGGCTTGGTCGCGCGGACGAGGGCGGAGTGCATGCCGTCCGCGACGGAGTGGGTCGGCGCGATCTCGATGTCCGTGAACCCGGCGGCCTCCAGGCCGGTGCGGTACTCGGCGAAGGACAGCGCGCCGGCGATACAGCCGACGTGGTCGCCACGCCGCGCGCGCTGTTCGGGCGTGAGCGCGTCGTCGGCGACGACGTCGAAGACGCCGATCCGGCCGCCGGGCCGCAGGACACGGAAGGTCTCGGCGAAGACGGCGGGCTTGTCGACGGACAGGTTGATCACGCAGTTGGAGATGACCACGTCGACGGTGTTCGCGGGCAGCGGGATCGCCTCGATGGTGCCCTTGAGGAACTCCACGTTCGCCGCACCTGCCTTCGCCGCGTTGGCGCGGGCCAGGGCGAGCATCTCCTCGGTCATGTCCAGGCCGTACGCCTTCCCCGTCGGCCCCACTCGGCGGGCGGACAACAGGACGTCGATGCCGCCTCCGGAGCCGAGGTCCAGGACGTGCTCGCCCTCGCGGAGTTCGGCGACGGCGGTGGGGTTGCCGCAGCCGAGGGAGGCGGCGACCGCTTCGGCGGGCAGGGCGTCGCGCTCGTCGGCGGCGTAGCGGGCGGAGCCGAACTTCTCGTCGGCCTCGGCCGGTTCGGGCCCGCAGCAGGCGGTGCCGCCCTCGGTGACGTGCATGGCTGCTGCGGCGTACCGCCGGCGGACGGTTTCGCGCAGGTCGGTGGGCTGCTCGCGCATCGATTCACTCCAGAGTGACGGGGCACGCATGGCGGCGCCCCGGGACCGGCCTGTATTGACGTTCGTTGATGCAACCTTGCGCCTTGGATCGAGAAACGTCAACATAGAGGCATGTCGAAACAAGAGCTTGCGGTGATCGGCGCGGAGGGCGCCGCCGCCTGCTGCCAGGATCTCGCCGCCGCGCCGCTGGACGAGGAACGCGCCGCCGAGCTGGCGAAGGTCTTCAAGGCGCTCGGCGACCCGGTGCGCCTGCGCCTGCTGTCCATGATCGCCTCGCGGGAGGGCGGCGAGGTCTGCGTGTGCGAGATGACGCCGGCCTTCGACCTGTCCCAGCCGACGATCTCCCACCACCTCAAGCTGCTCCGCCAGGCCGGTCTCGTCGACTGCGAGCGCAGGGGGACGTGGGTGTACTACTGGGTGCTGCCCGGCGCCCTGGACCAGCTCGCCGGGTTCCTGACGCCGCGGACCTCCGGGATGACGGCGTGACCGCGCCCCTCGGCCGTCGTGTCGCGGCCGAGGCGGTGGGGACCGGGCTGCTGGTGACCGTGGTCGTGGGCTCCGGCATCCAGGCGACCGAGCTCTCCCACGACGTCGGCGTGCGACTGCTGGCCAACTCGCTGGCCACCGTCTTCGGCCTGGGCGTGCTGAGCACGCTGCTCGGTCCCGTCTCCGGCGCGCACTTCAACCCCGTCGTCACCCTCGCGGCCTGGTTCACCGGCCGCCGCACCGGCGCCGGGCCGAGCCTGCGGGAGGTCGCCGCGTACGTCCCCGCGCAGGTTGCCGGGGCGATCGGCGGTGCGGTGCCGGCCGACGCCATGTTCGGCGAACCGCTGGTGAAGTTCTCCACCCACGACCGGTCCGCCGGCCATCTGTGGCTGGGGGAGGTCGTCGCCACGGGCGGGCTGATCCTGCTCGTGTTCGGCCTGGAGCGCGTCGGCCGCGCCTCCCTGGCCCCGCCGGCCGTGGCCTGCTACATCGGTGCCGCCTACTGGTTCACCTCCTCCACCTCCTTCGCGAATCCCGCCGTCACCGTCGGCCGCGCCTTCACCGACACCTTCGCCGGGATCGCCCCCGCCTCCGTCGCCCCGTTCATCACGGCACAACTGCTCGGCGCCGTACTCGGGCTGGCCGCCGTGGCGGTCGTGTACGGACGTCCCGCCCGCGCGGCGGACGACGTCGTCGTCCCGCACGGCGAGCCCGAACTCGCCTCCTCCTGACCGCCCTCCGCCCGCAAGGACACCTGCGATGACCACTGCCCCCACCCCGCGTCCCTCCGTGCTGTTCGTGTGCGTCCACAACGCCGGCCGTTCCCAGATGGGCGCCGCCTTCCTCACCCACCTCGCCGGTGATGCCGTGGAGGTCCGTTCGGCAGGTTCCGCACCCGCCGACGCGGTCAATCCGGCGGTGGTGGAGGCCATGAGAGAGGCCGGCATCGACATCTCCGCCGAGACGCCGAAGATCCTCACCGTCGAGGCGGTACGGTCCTCCGACGTGGTGATCACGATGGGCTGCGGGGACGCCTGCCCCGTCTTCCCGGGCAAGCGGTACCTGGACTGGCGGCTCGAAGATCCGGCGGGCCAGGGTGTGGACGGCGTGCGGCCGATCCGGGACGAGATCGAGCAGCGGGTGCGCGGTCTGCTGGCCGAGCTGGGTGTTCCGGCGGCATGAGCCGGCCGTCCACCACGAGGTCCTTCGCGGGCACCTGCCTGCTTCGTGGTGGCACGATGACGGTGATGGAAAGCGAACGGCAGGGTGCGGAGCGCGGCATGGGCCGGGAAGTCCTGGGCGCGGAGGGGCCGGAGGTGACCGATCTGCGGCTGCTGCGCGGTGCGCGTGCCCGGCAGCGGGTCGCCCGGCACGCCGTCGACATCGCCTCGCTGGAAGGGCTCGACGGGCTCAGCATCGGCCGCCTCGCCACTGATCTGGGGCTGAGCAAGAGCGGTGTCCAGACGCTGTTCCGGACCAAGGAGAACCTGCAGCTGGCCGCCGCCGAGTGCGCGCGCCGGGAGTTCGAGCGGACGGTCGTGCGGCCCGCGCGGTCCGTCCCGGCGGGCTCCGCCCGGCTGCGGGAGCTGACCGAACACTGGATCGCCTACGCGCAGACGCCCCTGTTCGCCGGCGGCTGCTTCTGGTCCGCCAACCTTCCCGCCTACGACAGCCGCCCCGGCGTGGTGCGCGACACCCTGCTCGCCCATCACGAGGCATGGCTGAAACTGCTCGCCGACCAGCTCCGGCGGGCCGGCGGCGCCGGTGACGTCCCCTCGCCGGACGCGGAACTGGCCGCGTTCCAGATCGACGCCGTGTGCAACGCGGCCAACATCGCCATGCGCCTCGGCGACGACAGCGCCGCCGGCAAGGTACGCCGGGTGGTGGAGGGCCTCCTCCGCGGAGCCCGATGACCCACGCCGAACGCGGAGCCACCGGCTTCCACCGAGCCGGCGAGGTCCCGCTGCTTGAAACCGACCTCAAGTCCTTCCGCCGTGCCTGTCACGCGGCGGCGCGGACGGCCGGGGCCGCGGTGCGGGGACTGGACGTCGGCCTCTGCGCCTCCTTCGATGCGGCGGACATCGCGGGCACGGTCGTACTGGTCCACCGTCATCTGCCCGTCGCCGCCTTCAGCGGCGCCGCACTCGAACCCGGCTCTCCGGTACGGGAGTTCGTCCCTCCCCCGCCCTGGGCTGGCCCGCTGGCCGACGCCGGGTTCCGACTGCTGGAGCCCGCGGAGCCGGATGCGCCCATCGAGCGGGTCGATCTGAGCGCGCTGCCGGAGGCGGAGTTGAAAGCGGTCCGCCACTGGCGCCCGCAGACACTGGGCGAGCTGATGTTCAACTGGTGGGACTGACGCCTACGACGCCTCGGCTCACCGACCGGCCCTCACCGCCTCACGCCACCACCAGCCCTGTGCCTCCCGCCCCATAGGCCCGCAGGAACGCCGCCACTCCGGCATGCAGCCGGCCGGCTTCCGCACCGCGTGCCTCATGCGAGGGAGGACAGCCCAGCGGGTGGAACAGATCTGCCAACCTCCTACTACCCGCCGAGGTCAGCCCGCGTTCAGGTCCGCCAGGGGCAGGGTGTGGCGGGTGTGGACGACCTTCGCGCGCAGGTAGCGGACGTTGTGGGCCGTGGTGAAGACGCCGGTCGGCACCCGGTCCCGGACCACGACGCCCAGCGTGCGCAACTGCTCGGCCTTGTCGGGGTTGTTGGACAGCAGGTCCAGCTCCCCGATGCCGAGGGCGGCGAGCATCTGCGCGGCGGCCGTGTAGTCGCGGGCGTCCTCCGGCAGGCCGAGCGCGGCGTTCGCCTCGTAGGTGTCGAGGCCCTGGTCCTGGAGGGCGTACGCGTCGAGCTTGTTGTAGAGACCGATGCCTCGGCCCTCCTGGCGGAGGTAGAGCAGGACGCCGCCGCGGTCGGCGATGCGCTCGACCGCCTCGCGCAGCTGGGGTCCGCAGTCGCAGCGGGCGGAGCCGAAGACGTCGCCGGTCAGGCACTCGGAGTGCAGCCGCACCAGCGGGACGGCGCCGGGGGCGGGGTCGCCGAGGACGGCGGCGACGTGCTCCTGGCCGTCGGCCAGGCCGTGGAAGGTGACGAGTTCGGCGTCGACGCTGTAGCCGTCGTGGAAGCGCAGCGGAACCCGGACGCGGGCACGCGGCGTGGCGGCGGGGGTGTCGGGCATGCGGGTCCCTCCGGAGGCTGCTGCTTCAGATTTGAAGCAGCGTACCCGGGAGACCCTACCTCATGCTTCAAACTTAAAGCAATCAATTGTCGGAGGAGGAACACGAGGAGCGCCGCCGCCAGGGCACGTCCTCCGCCGCGGACTCGGCGCCGTCGCCCTGCAGTCCGCGTGCGATCCCGGTGCAGATCTCCTCCAGCTGCCCCACCTGTTCCGGCGTGAGCCGGTCGAACAGGGCGGCGCGCACGGTCTCGACGTGGCCCGGTGCCGTACGCTCCAGGGCGGCCATCCCCTCGTCCGTCAGCACGGCGATGCTGCTGCGTTTGTCCCAGCGGCAGTCCTCCCGGCGCACCAGCCCGTCCCGCTCGAGGCGGGTCACCGCGTAGGTCAGCCGACTGCGCGTGATCTTCAGTGTCTCGGCGAGGTCGGTCATCCGCAGCCGCCGGTCGGGCGCGTCGGACAGGTTGGCCAGCACGGAGTAGAACAGGTGCGGCATGCCGGCGTCCTGCTGGAGCTGTCGGTCGATCGCGTCCTCCAGGAGGTGCGTCGCGGCGAGATAGGCGCGCCAGGCGCGCTGCTCCTCGGGGGTGAGCCAGCGGGTCGTCATGCCGCCAGTGTAAGTTTGTTTCAAACTTGAACCAAGATCGAGCTTGAACCGAGCCTCGCCTCGCAGGAGACCGCGCCGATGTCGTACCCGTACGTGCTGCTGTCCGCCGCCGTCTCCCTCGACGGCTACCTCGACGACACCGGCCCCGACCGGCTCCTGCTGTCCAGCCCGGCCGACTTCGACCGGGTGGACGCGGTACGGGCCTCCGTCGACGCCATCCTGATCGGCGCCGGCACCATCCGTGCCGACAACCCGCGGCTGCTGGTCAACTCCGCCGAGCGCCGCGCCGCCCGCGTCCGGGCGGGCAAGCCGGAGTACCCGCTCAAGGTGACCGTCACCGCCACCGGCGACCTCGACCCCGACGCCAACTTCTGGCACACCGGCGGCGACAAGCTCGTCTACACGACCGACGAGGGCGCCGAGCGGGCGGTCCGCCGCGTCGGCGACACCGCCGACGTCGTCGCGCTCGGTCCGGGCCTCGACTGGGAGGCCCTGCTGTCCCACCTGCACGACGTGCGCGGAGTCGGACGGCTCATGGTCGAGGGCGGCGGCACGGTGCACACCCAGCTGCTGCAGCTGGGCCTCGCCGACGAGCTCCAGCTCGTCCTCGCGCCGCTGTTCGTCGGCGACCCGGCCGCGCCCCGCCTGTTCGGCCCCGGCGGCTACCAGGCCGGCCGGCTGCGCCTGACCGAGACCCGCCGGATCGAGGACGTGGTCCTCATGCGCTACGAGCCCACCGCCCCCGGCACCGGCCCGGCCGCCACCGCCGCCGACCGTCACTGGCTGCGCACCGCTTGTGAACTCGCCGCGCTGTGCCCGCCCTCGGAGACGGCGTTCAGCGTCGGCGCGGTGGTGGTCTCAGCCGACGGTACGGAGCTGGCTCGCGGCCACTCCCGGGAGGGCGAGGATCCCGTGGTCCATGCGGAGGAGGCCGCCCTGGCGAAGGTCGACCCGGCGGATCCCCGGCTGGCCGGTGCCACGGTGTACAGCAGCCTGGAGCCGTGTGCCCGGCGTGCCTCGCGGCCCGCGCCCTGTGCCGAGCTGATCCTTCGGGCGGGGGTGCGGCGGGTGGTCACGGCGTGGCAGGAGCCGGACACGTTCGTCGCGGCAGCCGACGGTACGGGGGTGCTGGTCAAGGGGGGTGTGGAGGTCGTCGCACTGCCCGAGCTGGAGGAACTCGCCAAGGCGCCGAACCGGCATCTGCTGGGCTGAGCCCGCAAACACTCAGGGCCCGGAATCCTTGGGATTCCGGGCCCTGAGCCTTCAGTAGCGGGGACAGGATTTGAACCTGCGACCTCTGGGTTATGAGCCCAGCGAGCTACCGAGCTGCTCCACCCCGCGTCGTTGTGTCTCTACTGTACACCACACGCTCATCCCCTCGGCGCCACACCGCCCACGGCCCCCTCGCCGGCCCGTGGTCACCGGCGATCACCTTCACCGACGGTGACCGGACGACCGCCCTCCGCGTAACATCTGAGACACCATCAAAAACGCCGACACTCATGTACGGCGGTCAACTCGCCCGATTTGCAGCGCTCCTGACCGGTAAGTCCGCGGCCGAAAACGTTAATGATCAAGCCGAACGGCTTGGAAAGTGGCTGTCAGGTCTATTAACGTTCGATAACGCAGCGCGGTCGTCCCAGCCGTCACAAGAGGCGGCTCCGTGCGCACGAGCCGAATCCCGCAAGGGAGCCGGGGAACCACCACCTTGGGGTGAATCGCGCGAATGCCGCACTTGGTATACGCGCGTAGGAGACCTTCCTGCTCCGAACCCGTCAGCTAACCCGGTAGGCGGAGGAAGGAAAGGAGCACGCCCGCGTGGCGTCCAACCGGCCCGTCCCAGAAGCCCCGTTCATGCCCCCGCAAGCCCAGCCGGAGACCTTCGGCTACGGCGCCTACCGCGCCGAGGAGGGGCCCTGGGAGGAGTGGAACCCCACCGAGGACTCCGTCGCCCCGCTCCGCGGCCGGCACCGCGTCGCCAAACAGCGCGGCGGTTTCGCGCGCAGCTCCACCGTCCTCGGCGTCGGCGTGATGGCCGCGGTCGGCGCGGGCGGCATGGCCAGCGCGAACACCGGCAAGCCGCCGGTCTCCATCTCCCTGCCGGACCTGGACTCCGTCGAGCACGTCTTCGGCGCCGGCTCCTCCGACGCGCACCAGGCCACCACCGGCCTCAGCAAGGTGGGCGTGAGCACCGACAGCGCCGACACCGGCAACGCCGGCGAGGCCCTGCGCAACCGGATCATGGCCCAGGCCGAGCAGCAGAAGGGCCAGGCCGACAGCAAGGCCACCGCCGCAGCGATCGCAGCCGCCGACCAGCAGACCGCCGACGCGGCCGCCAAGGCGGAGAAGGCGGCCGCCGCCAAGGCCGCCGCCGCCAAGCAGCAGGCGGAGGCCGACGCCGAGAAGGCCGCCGAGGCCAAGCGGCTCGCCGAGCTGGCCAAGCAGTACACGCTGCCGGTCGTCTCGTACACGATCACCGGCACCTTCGGGCAGCCCGGCGCGATGTGGTCCTCCGGCTACCACACCGGCCTCGACTTCGCCGCCCCCACCGGCACCCTCATCAAGGCCGTCCACAGCGGCACGGTCACCGAGGCGGGCTGGGCCGGCGCCTACGGCTACCGCACCGTCATCACCCTGGACGACGGCACCGAGCTGTGGTTCTGCCACCAGTCCTCGATCAACGTCTCCGTCGGCCAGAAGGTCTCCACCGGCCAGGTCATCGGCCGGGTCGGCGCCACCGGCAACGTCACCGGCCCGCACCTGCACCTGGAGGTCCACCCCAACGGCCAGGCCACCGCCATCGACCCGGCGCCCTGGCTGCGCGAGAAGGGCCTCACCCCCTGACAGCCGTCTGTCCGAGGGACTTTTGCACCGGCGGCGGAATGCGATCATCCGTCGCCGGTGTTGATGTGGAGCATGACTTCTCTGCGCACACTCGGCTCCTCCGACCTCGAGGTCTTCCCGCTCTGCCTCGGCGGCAACGTCTTCGGCTGGACCGCCGACGAGGAGACCTCCTTCGCCGTCCTCGACGCCTACACGGCGGCCGGGGGCAACTTCATCGACACCGCCGACTCCTACTCGGCCTGGATCGAGGGCCACAAGGGCGGCGAGTCCGAGACGGTCATCGGCAAGTGGGTCAAGTCCCGCGGCAACCGTGACCGCGTCGTCATCGCGACCAAGGTCAGCCAGCACCCCGAGTTCCAGGGGCTGTCCGCCGCCAACATCAAGGCCGCCGCCGACGCCTCCCTGCGCCGCCTGGACACCGACTACATCGACCTCTACTACACCCACTTCGACAAGCCCGAGATCCCGGTCGAGGAGATCATCGGCGCGCTGGACGAACTGGTGAAGGCGGGCAAGGTCCGCCACATCGCCGCCTCCAACATCAGCCCCGAGCGCCTGAAGGCCTCGCTCGACTTCTCCGACCGCGAGGGCCTGGCCCGCTATGTCGCCCTCCAGCCGCACTACAACCTCGTCTCCCGCGACACCTACGAGGGCCCGCTGCAGGACCTGGTCGCCGAGGAGGGCCTGTCCTCCGTGCCGTACTTCTCCCTTGCCGCGGGCTTCCTGACCGGCAAGTACCGCCCCGGCACCAAGGTCGACAGCGCCCGCGCGGGCCGCGCCCAGGAGTACGCCGAGTCCGAGCGCGGCCAGAAGGTCCTCGCGGCGCTCGACGAGATCGCCGCCGCCCACGACGCCCCCGTCGCCACGGTCGCCCTCGCCTGGCTCGCGGCCCGGCCGACGATCACTGCCCCCATCGCCTCGGCCCGCACACTCGACCAGCTCCCGGCCCTGCTGGGCGTGGTGGACCTGAAGCTGACGGACGAGGAAGTGGCGAGCCTGACGGAGGCGTCGGCCTGACCTTTCCGGTGGCTTCTCCGGCCGACAGCTGACCTCTTTCCGCCGCGACGGCGCTCAGCCACGACGGCGGATTCCGGCGGTGCCGAACCCTCCGCCACCCGACCGGCTAGTACTGGTACGGGTTGTAAGCGGAGTAGGGCACCGCCGGATAGCCGTAACCCGGCCAATACGCCGTAGGCGCCGGCACGGGCGCCGCGTACATCGGCCGAACCTGCGGAGCAACTCGCGCGGCGTACTCCAACGCCGGCCGGGCCACTTCCCTCCGCTGCCACAGCTCGTCCAGCAGCTCCCGCTCCCGTACGACGAAGTCGGCCCCTGCCTTCCCCTTCCGGCCCCGGTGCCGCAGGAAGGCGAGCGAGGTGGCGTACGCCTCGTACTGGGCCACCGCCCGCGCCGCCGGCCGGCCACCGTGGTGCCGGGCGTAGTCACGGGCCGTCCGCCGCGCCCGCATCGACCCGAGCGCGAGCGGCTCGGCCGGCCCCAGCCACCCGGCCAGCACATACGCCGGCAGCTCCTCCCGGACGGTCCGCAGCTCCCGCTGCCGGGTCCAGATCGCGAGCCAGGTCAGCAGCCCGAACACGGGCACCATGAATCCGCCGTAGACGGCAAAGAACCCGAACTCGCCGAAGGTGGAGGAGCCGTTCCAGAAGGCGTGCATGCTCATCGCGAGCAGCAGACCGCCGAGCGGCAGCAGCACCCGCCGGGCGCGCTGCCGCTCGGCGGAGAACGCGGCGAAGCCGAAACCGAGGCCGGTGAGGGTGGTGAACAGGGGGTGCGCGAACGGGGACATCACGATGCGCACGAAGAAGGTGGCGGCGGTGACGGAGGCGATACCGGGGCCGCCACTGACCTGGTCGGCGCCGAAGGCCGTACCCAGGTAGAGGATGTTCTCGGTGAACGCGAACCCGGTGGCGGTGATGCCCGCTATCACCACCCCGTCGACGACCCCGGTGAAGTCACGTCTGCGGAAGAGAAAGACGAGCAGGACGGCGGCGGCCTTGGCGGACTCCTCCACGATGGGCGCGATCACGGTGGCGCCCAGGGTGTCGGCACCGGCCGGGTCGGCGGTGGCGGTGGCTATCCACTTGGTCGCGAAGCTGTTGGCGACGATGGCTATCAGCGCCGCCGCGCACGCTCCCCAGGCGAAGGCGAAGACCAGGTTCCGCCAGGGCCCCGGCTCCACCCGGTCCAGCCACCGGAAGGCGGCTGTCAGCCAGGGCACGGGCAGCACGGCGAGACCGAGCCCGACGAGGAACCCCTCGGTGCCGGTCTGCCTGCGTACCAGCGCGAGGATGACGAGACCGGACAGCGCGAGCAGTGTGATCAGTGCTCCGTACCGCACCCACCTGCGCTGCCACCAGTGCGGATGGCGGAGCAGCACGGGGCCGTGGGGGCCTGGGGGATACGTCGGAAACGGAGGACTGGTGGCCACGGCATCGACCCTAACGGTGTCGGGACGCGGGGCTGGAGCGGTTTACCGGCCCTGATGCGGTACGCGACGGAAGAGCAGATCGTTCACCACATGTCCCTTGTCCAGTCCCTGCCCCTCGAAACGGGTCAGCGGCCGGAACTCGGGGCGCGTGGCGAAACCGCCGTCCGCCTGCGTGTTCTCGAAGTCGGGATGGGCGCTGAGCACCTCGAGCATCTGCTCGGCGTACGGCTCCCAGTCGGTCGCGCAGTGCACGATCGCTCCGGGCTTCAGCCGGGTCGCGGCGAGGGTCAGGAACTCGGGCTGGATGAGCCGCCGCTTGTGGTGCCGCTTCTTGGGCCAGGGGTCCGGGAAGTAGACCCGCAGCCCGTCGAGCGAGTCGGGGGTGAGCATCTCGCGGAGCAGGATGATCGCGTCGCCGTTGCCCACGCGGACGTGGGACAGCCCGTTCCGGTCGGCGAGAGCCAGCAGATTGCCCTGGCCCGGGGTATGCACGTCGACGGCGAGGATGTTGGTCTCCGGGTCGGCGGCGGCCATCTGCGCGGTGGCCTCGCCCATCCCGAACCCGATCTCCAGGACGACGGGCCGGTCGTTCCCGAACAGCTCGCCGAGGTCGATGATCTGCTGCCCGTCGATGTCCAGGCCCCACTTGGGCCACAGCCGCTGCAGGGCGTCCGCCTGCCCGGCGGTCACCCGGCTGCGCCGCGGCTGAAAACTCCGGATCCGCCGCTCGAAGTGCGACCCGGCGGGATCGGCCTTGGGACCGTCCGGAAAGCGTGGCTCCCCCTTGGCCCGGGTGTGCCGGACGGACACGCCGGGGATGTGGGTGGCCGGCGAGGGGGCTTCGGGGGCGTTGAGGAAGTCAGACACAGTAGGACAGATTTTACGGCCCGGCACTGACGAACGGACCGGCGCCCGGGACGGCCGCTACAGCGAACCGAGCATGTCCAGCACCCGGCGCCCCACTTCCCGCCCGATCGGCAGGGAAGCGGTCGCCGCGGGCGAGGGCGCGTTCAGTACATGCACGGCACGAGCCCCCTCCTTGATCAAGAAGTCGTCCACCAGTGTCCCGTCCCGCAGCACCGCCTGCGCCCGCACCCCGGCAGGGGCCCGCACCAGGTCGTCCGACTCCGCTCCGGGCAGCAGTCTGCGCACCGCTTCCAGGAACGCCGCCTTCGACAGCGAGCGGTGCAGCTCCCCCGCGCCGTATCTCCAGTGCCGCCGGGCGATCGCCCACGACCCCGGCCACGCCATGGTCCCGGCCAGCTCCCGGGGGCGTACGACCCCCCAGCCGTACCCCTCCCGGGCCAGTGCCGGCACCGCGTTGGGGCCGACGTGCACGCCTCCGTCGATGCCCCGGGTCAGATGGACCCCGAGGAAGGGGAAGGCCGGATCGGGCACCGGATACACCAGCCCGCGCACCAGCTCCGGCCGCGCCAGCTCGTAGTACTCCCCGCGGAACGGCACGATCCGCACCTCGGGCTCGTCCCCGGTCAGCCGCGCCAGCTCGTCGCAGTACAGCCCGGCGCAGTTCACCAGCACGCGCGCGCGTACGACGTCTCCCCCCGAGGTGAGCACGGCCACGCCCCGCTCCGGCCGCCGGTCCACCCGTACGACCCGCGCCCCGTACCGGATCTCCGCGCCCGAGCCCCGCGCCAGCTGCCGGGCGACCCCCACGAAGTCGCACACCCCGGTGGTGCCGACGTGTATCGCCGCCAGCCCGCGCACCTCGGGCTCGTACTCACCGATCTGGGCGGACCCCAGCTCCCGCACCGGAATGCCGTTCTCCCGGCCGCGCTGCACGAGCGCGTGCAGCCGGGGCAGCTCCTCCCGGTCCGTGGCGACGATCAGCTTGCCGGTGACGGCGTGCGCGATGCCGTACTCGGCGCAGAACTTCACCATCTCGGCGGCGCCCCGCACCGCGTACCTCGCCTTGAGGGAGCCCGGCCGGTAGTAGATCCCGCTGTGGATGACCCCGCTGTTGCGCCCCGTCTGGTGCCGGGCCGGCCCGGGCTCCTTCTCCAGCACGGTGACCGCCGTACCCGGCGCGGCCCGCGTGATCGCGTACGCCGTGGACAGCCCGACGATCCCCCCGCCGACCACGAGCACATCACAGTCGTATGCCCCGACCGGCACCTGCACCACCTCCCACCTCGATAGTGCACTGCGCCACTGACAACGCCTTCAAACGCGGCCGGTGCGGGTTCTCAGGCCGGGGCCATCAGCAGCGGCCGAGCCCGCTCCCGCAGCTCCACCACCCTCGGCTCGTCCCCGTACGGCTCCAGCCGGTGCAGGAGGTCCTTCACATACTCGGTCGTGCGCGCCGACGAGATCCGACCGGCCACCTCCACGGCCCGCACTCCCTGCTCGCAGGCGGCGTCGAGGTTCCCGGACTCCAGCTCGGCGACGGCCGAGACGACCAGCCGCAGCCCGTGCGACCGCACGAACTCCTCGGTCGGCTTGGACAGGGCCTGTTCCGTGAACCTCCGCACCTGCCGCGGGGCCTTCAGATCCCGGTAGCACTCGGCCGCATCAGCGGCGAAACGGTCATATCCATAGAAACCAAGCCAAGAAGGATCGTTGTCGCCCTCCCGCGACCGCTCCAGCCAACCCTCCGCCGCCTTCAACGCCGCACCCGCCGCCTGCGCATCCCCCGCACGCGCGTGTGCCCGCGCCTCCACCAGCCGGAAGAAACTCATCGTGCGCGCGGTCGCCAGCCCGCGGTTGCGCTCCAGCGCGGCCTGCGCCAGATCGACCCCCTCGTCACCGAAGCCGCGATAAGTCGCCTGAAGCGACATGGAGGCCAGGACATAGCCCCCCAGCGGGACGTCCGCCGCCGCGCGCGCGAGCCGCAGCGCCTGGATGTAGTACCGCTGCGCGGCCTCCTGCTGACCGGTGTCGAAGGCCATCCATCCGGCGAGCCGGGTGAGTTCGGCGGACGCCCCGAAGAGCGCGCGGCCCACTTCGTCGGAGTAGGCGCCGAGCAGCAGGGGCGCCGCCTCCACCCGCAGGCACTCCGGCACCATCGAGGAACGCCAGTCCCCGCCTCCGTACTTGGAGTCCCAGCGCCGGGCGTCCTCGGCGGCCTCCCGCAGCTTCTGCACATCGCTGTGGCCGACTTTGATCGGTGCGCCGGAGCCCTCGGCAGAGCCCGCCTCCCGCGCGACCGAGCTGTCGGCGGGGGTTATCAGCCAGCGTGAGGCGGGCGTTGCGTATGCGCTCACTGCGAACGATCCGGCGAGCGACTGCCAGATGCCGCCGGAGCCGGCCCGGCGCCCGGCGAGGTCGAGACGGTACAGCTCCGTCGCCGACTTCACCGCCTGTCCGACGTCTCTGGGGAAGGCGAGGCCCACTTCGGGCGCCGGATCCGCGTCCGCCAGGCCGATCTCGTGGAGCGGCACCGGGCGGCCGAGCTTCTGGCCGATGGCGGCCGCGATGAGGTGCGGCGCCGCGCCCTGCGGCACCATCCCCTTCGACACCCAGCGCGCCACGGAGGTCTTGTCGTAACGAAGAGTCAACCCGCGTTGCGCCCCAAGGTCGTTGACGCGCCTGGCGAGTCCTGCGTTGCTGATTCCCGCGAGGGCGAGAACGGCGCCGAGCTTTTCGTTCGGCCCGCGTTGCTCCCTGGACATGCGCCACCCCTCGACACAGACGGCTGCCGCGCTGGCATAACCATGCGGCATTCGTAAACCCAGCGTAGTTCGCCGCATCCCAAGCGTTAAGGGGCATTGTTCCGGATGGCGGGATTGTGGTCCGTACGGAAGTGCGGTCCTGTACGCACCGTGCACGGCCCGTCGCCTCGTGCCCCCGCCCGTGTGGCCGTGCGCCCGTCCGTGCGCTCTTCTCCGGCCACCGGGGGAGCGGTTCCATGGCTCTTGCGTGGGTCGGCCCGCTGTACTGGATCCAGTGGGCTGGGGGACACCGCCACCTTCATCCCCGCGGGTGGCGGACCGGTCCGGGAGGCGCTGCCCGCCTCCCGGACTGTGCGCATGTCCGCGCCGCCGCGCTTTCCGCAGGCCTGTACGGAGCGTGCTCAAACCCGGCTTCGCTCAGCGTATTTGGCTGAAAATCGCCCCCACCTGTCGCGCTTGACATGTGCTCCGACCATGCAACTTGAGGGCGTGAAGGGTGTTTTGGGGGAGCGTACAGGGGGCGCATTCGAGTCGCACCGCCCGCAGGCCCGCCAAGCATTTCCCTCGATCGAAGCCGGTGCCGCTGACCTTCCACCACGCGCCTCTCATGGCAGCATGGGGATCCGGTTCGTACGGTGCACTGTTGTCCACAGCCGGTGGAGGCGTCGATGCGGTGGTTGGTGGGTTGGAGCAGCACCGCCGCGGGTATCGCCGGGATCGGTTCCGCGGGCGCCACCGGTTACGACGGCGAGACCCTGCACCCGGTCGGCTCCCAACTCCTGTGGGGCGACCCGGATCCGCTGTGGGCCGTCGGCGACTGGCGCCCGGACGAGGTGCGCGTGGTGAAGGCCGACGCGGACAACCGCATCGCGGTCCTCGGCATCTGCGGCGCCTCCGACGAGGAGCTGCGGCGCGGCCTGTTCACCGCGCGCGGGGGCGCACTGCGCCATCTGACCGCGTGGCCCGGCAGCTACACGGCCGTCGTCAAGGTGGGCCGCCGCATCACCGTCTGCGGCGATCTCGCGGGCGCCCGCCCGGTGTTCCACACCCCCTGGGCCGGCGGCACCGCCTACGCCACCGCCGCGCTGCCCCTCGCCGACCTCATCGAGGCCAACCTCGACTTCGGCCACCTGGCCGCCCTGCTCGCCGCCCCGGACGTACCGGCGGCGCTGCGCGACACCACCCCGTACGAGGGCGTACGGCGCGTTCCGCCGGGACACGCGCTCGTGCTGCGCGCGGGGGCGCGCGAGATCGCCGGGTACGAGCCGGTCGCCTCCCTCGCCGTGGCCGCGGCCCCGGCCGACCCCGACCGCGCCGTGGACGCCGTACGGGACGCCCTGGTGGAGGCGGTACGCGCGCGGTTGGCGGCCCCGCGGCACGTGCCCGACCTCGACCCCGGCCCGGTCCCCGGCATGGGCCCGGCCGAGCGGCGGGCCCGGCGCGGGATGCCCGTGCCCGGCATCGGCGCCGACCTCTCCGGCGGCCCCGCCTCCGGTACCCTCGCGCTCCTTGCCGCAGGCCTGCCCGGCAGACCCGGCACGCTGCTGGGCCACGGCACGGGCGCGGGCGAGCGGCTCCTCGCCGTCACCTTCAACGACCTGGCCGTGGGCGGCCGCGAGGCCGAACTGGAGCGCGCCGGCGCGCTGGCCGCCAATCCGCGCCTGCACCACGTCGTCGTGACCGGCGCCGAGGAGACCCTGCCCTACGCTGAGCTCGACGGCCCCCTCACCGACGAACCCGGCCCCTCGCTGGTCACCGCCGCCCGGCACCGCGCCCGCCTCGCCGCCGGCAGCGCCGACCACTTCACCGGCCACGGCGCCCGCCAGGTCCTGGACGCCCACCCCGCCCGCCTGGCCGATCTCCTGATGGACCGCAAACGGCGCCACCTCGTCCGGCCCGTCGCCGCGCTCGCCAAGGCCGACGGCTCGGTGATGGTCCCCGCGCGCGTGTACGGCGCCGCCCGACGGCTCGCCCGCACGCCCTACCGGGCCGGCCTGGAGGTGCTGGCCGAGCGGCTGATGCGGCGCCGCTTCGACGAGCCCGGGGGAGCGGTCGGCGCGTCCCTCGCCGCGCTGACCTGGGCCAGACCCGGGCCGGCGGCCCGCTGGCTGACCGGGGAGGCCCTGGCCGAAGTATCGGTTCTGCTGCAGGCGGAGGCCGACCGCTCGGCAACCGGCGCCCAGCGCCCCGGCGAGTACCGCGCGCGTGCCGCCCTCGCCCGCCACGCCGCCGACCTGCGCGTCCTGGAACAGGCCGCCGAGATCCGCTCCCAGCGCCTGCACGCGCCGTTCCTCGACAACCAGGTCGTCCGCGCCTGCCGCGCCCTCCCCGAAGCCCTGCGCGTCCAACCGGGCGCCCGCTCCTCGATCCTCCGTACGGTCCTGGAGGGCGCCGGCGTCACCGACCTCCCGCCCGGCTGGGGCGCTCCCTCCCACGCCTCCTCGGCGGCGGCCGCACGCGCGGGCCTGCGCGTGGCGGCCGACCCCCTCCAGGACCTCTTCGCCACCCCTCTCCTGGCCGACGCCGGCCTGGTGGAGGCCCGCGTCATCCGCACGGCCCTGCGCGACGCCGCCGCCGGCGACACCCTCCCCCTCGACGGCCTCGCCGACCTCGTCTCCCTCGAACTCTGGCTCCACCGCCTGCTCTCCCGCCGGGGCACATGCTGGACGGGAACACCGGCACGCGCGCGTGCGGTGCCCTCCGGGATCCAGCCGAGAAGGGGCGCCCTGGCCTCCGGCGCGTGACGGCTGGGGGCGCTGCCCCTGCCCTGCCGGGGGCTGTCGCCCCAGGCCCCTGTACGGGGTGGCTCCCGCCGTACGCCGCCGCGGCCGGTGGGGGCCGGTCGCGCCGTTCCCCGCGCCCCTCACGGGGCGCCCCTGCCGCCGTAGCCTGCGGGCAGCCGTGCCGCCGGCGCGGCAAGGGTGGGAAACCCCCGTGCCTCACCCCGAGCCCCCCGCGACAATGTCCAGGTGCGGTACAGAATCCTGGGCGTGGCCCAAGCAGCGGACGAACAGGGCACCCTCGTACCCATCGGCGGCCCACGCCTCCGCACACTGCTCACCGCCCTGGCCCTCCGCCCCGCCCGCACCACCACCCCCGAAACCCTCATCGACGAGATCTGGGCCGGCGACCACCCGAGCGACGCCCCCGCCGCCCTCCAGGCCCTCGTCGGCCGCCTCCGCCGCACCCTCGGCCGACACACCATCGCCTCCACCCCGGGCGGCTACCGCCTGGAAGCGACGGAGGACGACGTGGACCTGTACGTCTTCGAACGCCTCGTCGACGCCGGCACCAAGGCCCTCGCCACCGGTGACCCGGCCACCGCGCACCGCACCCTCACCGACGCCCTCGCCCTCTGGCACGGCCCCGCCCTCGCCGACCTCCCCGACCGCACCGCCGCCACCCGCCCGGAGGCCCTGCGCCTGGCGGCCACCCGCGCCCGGGCCGCCGCCGCCCTCGACCTCGGCCGCGCCCCGGACGTCGTACCGGAGCTGACGGAACTCACCACGGCCCACCCGCTGGACGAGCCCCTGCACGCCCTGCTCATCCGCGCCCTGCGCGACACCGGCCGCCCCGCCGCCGCCCTCGCCGCGTACGAGTCCGCCCGACGCACCCTCGCCGACACCCTCGGCACCGACCCGGGCCGGGAACTCCAAGCCCTGCACGCGTCGTTGCTCAGGCAGCAGGAACCACAGTCACGGCCGCAGCCATCGAAGTCACCGAACCCACCGATGCCGCCGACCCCCGCTCAACCGCCCGAGCGGACCGGCAATCTCCGCCCCCGTCTGACGTCCTTCGTCGGGCGGGAACCAGAACTCGAGGCCATTCGTTCCGACTTGCACAGGGACCGCCTGGTCACGCTCACCGGGCCGGGCGGCTCGGGAAAGACCCGCCTCGCCGAGGAGGCCGCCGCAGGGCTCCCCCAGGCATGGCTGGTCGAGCTGGCCCCGCTCGACCATCCGGAGGCGGTGCCCGGCGCGGTGGTCAGCGCGCTCGGTCTGCGCGAGACCGTGCTGCTGACGAACGAGCTGGCGCCCCCCCAGGCCGACCCCGTCGCCCTGCTGATCGAGTACTGCGCCCCGCGCAGCCAACTCCTGATCCTTGACAACTGCGAACACGTCATTGGCGCGGCCGCCGCCCTCGCCGAGACCCTCCTCACCCACTGCCCGGGGCTCACGGTCCTCGCGACCAGCCGTGAACCCCTCGGCGTCCCCGGTGAGTCGGTGCGCCCGGTCGAGCCCCTCGTCCCGGAGCAGGCGCACCGCCTGTTCGCCGAGCGCGCGAAGGCCGTCCGTCCCGACGCCGAAGCGGTGCTCGCCGACACCGGGGCCGTGGCGGAGATCTGCTGCCGCCTGGACGGGCTGCCGCTCGCCATCGAGCTGGCCGCGGCCCGGCTCAGGCTGCTGACCCCGCGGCAGATCGCCGACCGGCTCGACGACCGCTTCCGCCTGCTCACCTCCGGAAGCCGCACGGTCCTGCCCCGCCAGCAGACCCTGCGTGCGGTCGTCGACTGGTCCTGGGACCTGCTGGACGAACGCGAGCGCACGGTGCTGCGCGAGGTGTCGGTGTTCGCCGGCGGCTGGGACCTCGCGGCGGCCGAGGCCGTGTGCACCGGGCCGGCGGCCGACCTGATCGGCGCCCTCGTCGACAAGTCCCTCGTCGTGGCCGCGCCCAGCGGTCCCGACGGCTCCGGCGGCATGCGCTACCGCATGCTGGAGACCATCCACGAGTACGCCACCGAGCGCGCGACGGAGGTCCCCGGACTGCGCGCCGCCGCCGAGCGCCGGCATCGCGCGTGGGTGCGGGCGCTGGTGGAGGAGGCCGAGCCGCGCCTGCGCTCGGGGGACCAACTGCCCTGGATCTCCCGCCTGGAGACCGAGCTGGACAACATCCGGGCCGCCCTGGACCGCTCCGTGCGCGCCGGGGACGAGCCGGAGGCGGCCGCGATTGTCCTGGCCATCTGCTGGTTCTGGTGGCTCCGCAACCACCGCCAGGAAGCGATCGCCTGGGTCCGTCTGGTCCTCCGCCTGGGCGTGGTCCTGGACACCCTGGCGAGCCCGGCGACTCCGGAACCCCTCGGTGCCGCCCCCGACCTGATGTCCCTGACGGAGTCGGCCGACCCCGTGGGCGGCTTCCTCGCCGTGCCCGACGGCGAGGCCGGGCATCCGCTGCGGGAACTGCGGATGGACGTGCGGATGCTCGACCTGTTCCTGACCTCAGAGTCGAGCACCGAGCACCTCGCGGCCGACCCGCGCGCCCCGGAGTACATCGCGCGCGTCCGTGCCGCCTACGAGCACGGCGGGCCGCAGGCCGCCCGGCTCCCGGGCATCGTGTGGCCGATGACCGCCTACTACCTGGGCGGCCCGGCGGACATCGGCCCGGACATGGCCGCAGCCGTGGCCAACTGCCGGGCGTACGGCGGCGACTGGGAGATCGGCGTCTCCCTGATGTTCCGCACCCATGTGATCGTCGACTCCCCGGGCAACCTGCGCGGCGTGGACGAGGACCTGGCCGAGCTGCGGACGCTCAGCCGGCGCGTCGGGGACCGCTGGATGCGGGCCCAGGTGTGCAGCGCGGCCGGCGAGGCGGCCATGGCCCGCGGCAGGTTCGCCGAGGCACGCGGTGAGTACGAGGAAGCACTGCGCCTGGCCTACGAGGTGGGGGCCTACGCCGAGTCGCCGTTCCTGCTCGCCCGCCTCGCCGAGATCTCCTACCGCTCCGGCGACCCGAAGACCGCGCTGGCCGCCCTGGAGGAGGCGGGAGCGGCCGCCGACCGGTACGCGGTGTCGGAGGCGCGTGCCTTCGTGCTGCTGCTGCTCGCCCATATCGCTCTGTACGACGGGCAGCCCGCCCGTGCCCGCGAGCTGTACGAGGAGACCCGCGCCACGGCCCGCGGCGGCACCCCGCCACCGCAGTTCGAGGCGGCCCTGCGCAGCGTCGAGGCGCTCCTCGCCGCCGACGAGTCGGGCCCCGCGCACGGGCTGCCGCTCATCACCGAGGCGCTCCGCGTGGCCGTGGCCCAGCGGTGCGCCGAGTCGATCACGGCGGGGCTGGTGGACATCGCGGCCGGATTGCGGGCCCGATGCGGCGATCTGGCTGGCGCGGTCCGGCTGTTCGCCGCCGCGGACCACTGGCGCGACGGCAATCCGCGTCCCGAGCCGGAGTGCAGCGAGGCCGCCCGGGTGCAGGCCGAAGCCCGCGCAGCCCTGCCGCCCGAGCGGTACGCGGCCGAGCGCGCCCGGGGCGCGTCCCTGGGCGTGGCCGACGTACTGCGGGAGCTCGGCGCGGCGGAGCCGGCCGTCGAGCACGGCCGGTGACGACCACCGCCGTCCTCCCGGCCCCTCCGGCCTACCGGCAGGTGAGCCGGGACTCCGCCCAGTCCGCGAGCGCCGCCTGGTCGAAGACGTTGCTGTGCGGCCGTACGACGAGCCGTACGACCCCGCGCCCGGTGAGGTCCACATGGACGGGCACGGCCTGGTCGCGCCCCTTGACCATCCCCGACTGCCACAGCCGGACCCCGTCCGCCCAGACGGAGAAGGACACCTTGCCGAGGCCGAGCGTCATGTCGTCGACGCCGGCCAGTGCGTCGTAGGCGGTGCACTGCCGGTTGAGGGCGATAGTGACGGAGGACTCGCCGTGCACGGTCACCCCGCGCGCGTACTGCTCGCCGTCGATCGACATGCCGTGGCGCTGCCACACCCAACTGCTCTCGGCGAGCCGGATCTCGGGCTTGGTGCCGTCACCGTCGACGTCGTAGGCGAGATCGCTCAGCTCGTAGACGGTGGGCGTCGGCGGCGGAGGGGGCGTCGGCTTGGGCGTGGGTTTGGGCGCGGGTTTGGGAGTGGGCGTCGGTGGTGGGCTGGGCTTGGGCGTCGGCTTGGGCGTGGGTTTCGGAGTGGGCGTCGGCGGCGGAGGGGGCGTCGGCTCGTGGGCGAGCACCACCGGCGCCGGCGAGGGCTGCTTCTTCGACGGGCTTGGCTTCGGCGCCGGAGGCCGTACGACAGGCGCGGACGGCGACGGCTTGGCGACGTCCTTTGCCGGCGGACGGCTGTCGTTCACCAGGGCCAGTGCCACCGCGGCGGCGGCCACCGCGACCACACCGGCCGCGATCCCCGCCTTCACCGGTGCCCCGACCGCCTCCGGGGCCGCGGCACCGCCCGCACCACCGGCCCCGCCGGACGACGACCCGGTGGCCGCCGCGGCGGCACCCGCCGCCCCCGCCCCGGCGTTCCCGGCGATGATGCCGAGCGCCTTGGCGTACCCGGCGGCCCCGAACCAGC
Source organism: Streptomyces sp. NPDC002076 (assembly GCF_053593835.1). Lineage (NCBI taxonomy): Bacteria > Bacillati > Actinomycetota > Actinomycetes > Kitasatosporales > Streptomycetaceae > Streptomyces > Streptomyces sp. NPDC002076. Next base: position 8,177 of record NZ_JBSFDI010000006.1, on the reverse strand, counting down.
CGATGACCGCGACCGGGACGACGCCGGGGATACCGCCGGCGACCTCTTCGATCTGCGCGGCCGCCAGCCGGCACTTGGCGCATTCCTCCAGGTGCTTGCGCAGGCCACGTTCGGCACGGATGCGCAGTTTTCGGCGGGCGTAGCCGCCGAGCTGGTCGGCGTAGCGGGCACACTCCTGGTCACCGGCGAGGGAGGCGCTGACGTGGGCCTGGAGGTAGGCCTGCTTCAGTCCCTCGCGGGCGCGGCTCGCCAGCACGCGGGTGCCGTTGGCGTCCAGCCCGAACAGCACGGCCACTTCGCTCGCGGACTCGTCCTCCACCTCGGTGTGCCACAGCACGGCCTGCCAGCGCTCGGGCAGCGAGCGGAAGGCCCGCATCGCCATGGACTGCTCGGCCTCGTGCATCGCGCGCACATCGGCGCCGGGGTCCAGCGTGCCGTCGTCGGACACCTCCGAGGCGCGCGAGGCCTGCTGGGCGAAGACGGCGAAGTCGTCCACGATCTGCTCGCGCCGGGCGGACTTGGCCCAGTGCGCGGCGACGCGCCGCACGGAGGTCAGCAGATAGGCCCGCACGGCGTGCCTGGGCCCGGATCCCCCGCGCACCGCCTGCAGCATCCGCGCGAAGACCTCCGCCGTCAGGTCGTCGGCGGTGTGCCCGTCCCGGCAGCAGGTGCGCGCATACCGCCGTACGGAGTCCGCATGCCGCCGATAGAGCTCCTCGTACGCGGAGTCGTCACCGCCGCGCATCCGCTCGATCAGCTCGCCGTCGTCGGACGGCATCTCCCGGGGCGGCGGCACGCTGCCCGCACGCTGGGCGGGCACGCTCTTCGCGTGTCGCCCGCCGGTGGAAGCCGGACGCCCGCCCTGATTCGGCACCTGGGGCGGGGTCGGGCCGGCGGCGGCCTCCGCGCCCGCGTCGTCGTCGCGTGACTCGTCCCACCCGTCAACGCCCATCGCGGAAAGCCCCCGACACCGGCCCAGCCCAACCCGTCACCGGCTCAGAGTGCCACATTGCCTCTTGTGCAAGGCCCCCAGGTACACGGCATCCACTCATCCGAGGGCCGTTGTCAGCACAGACTTACGGCCATCACTCGAACGAGGGACCGCGAAAGAGGGTGCTTTCGGCGAGGGGCGCCGAGGGGGCAGGCGGTCCGGCGGCTTGCCCAGGGGCGCGGGGAACTGCGCGATCGCCCCCCACGCACCATCAGCCCGAAGGCCACAGGGCCACCCACCCCGAACCGCCTGCAAGGCACCCACCCGCAGCCGCCGACGGCGGGGACGACCCCCCTACGCGGGACGCGACCGCAACCCCTCCAGCAGAATGTCCAGCAACCGCGCACTTGCCGCCGCCTGCTGCGCAGCATCCGGCAGGGACGGCGCCGCCGTGGCGATCACCAGCAGCACGTCCCCCACGGACACATCCGCCCGCAGCTCACCGGCCGCCCGAGCCCGCTCGACCAACTGCCCGACCACATCGAGCAACGCCCCGACCCCGCTGTCGTCGGCGGCGCCGGAGTCCTCCCCGGGCACCAGCCGAAGCTCACCGGCCGCCGGCTGCACCCGCTGCTGAGGCACCCGAGCCTCCTCGGCGGACGCCACGCCAGACCCACCCGACTCGGCCGAAGCGGCGGAGCCGACCCGCAGGACCTGCGGCGGCAGCAACCGCCCCGCCCCCGACGCCACGGACGTCCGCAGGAACCGGGACAGCGCCGACCACGGCTCGTCCTCCTGTCCGAGCGCGGCCCGCGCCTGCTCGGTCAGCCGCGCGGTCTCCTCCTCGGCTATCCGCCGGACCAGCACGTCCTTGCTGGGAAAGCGCCGGTACACCGTGCCGACACCCACCCGGGCCCGCCGGGCCACGTCCTCCATCGGCGCGCCGTACCCCGACTCGCCGAAGACCTCACGCGCCGCACGCAGCACGTGCTCCAGATTGCGCTGTGCGTCCACCCGCAGCGGGGCCGTACGCGACCCCTCCCCGCGTCCGTTGCCCACCGCCGCGCTCATTGCCCCGCCATTGGGTGCGATGGCTGCCGCGGATGACCAATGCGTGTCCTGAACATGCATGTGTTCCCCCGGTAATGACGTCTCCCCCCGGAGACTCCCCGCCTCTGATCCGAAGTGCGTGGAACTGACGTCGTTCTCGACCGGGTCCGCCCGTCGCGGCACCCGTTCGACCACATTCCCTACACCCCGTCGACACACGAACATAGTTGAGAGGGAGTCAATTCAGAAGGGGCAGGTTCCGCACAGTGCGCCCCTCGATCGGAGTACGGGTCTCGTACGTCCCGTTTCCTCACCTTCTCTCCCCCTCGCCCGGCCCCGCTGACCTGGCCCGTTTCATCCCGCCCCGACAGCGCGCCCGGCCCCGCGCACACCCGGCCGCCAGTCACACAAATTGCCGGGGCTGTGGACAAACAACAGCGCCGGGTGCGTCATGGGATGGTGAAGGAACGTGCGCGCATTCTGGTTGTCGGCGGCGGCTACGTCGGGATGTACACGGCGCTGCGTCTGCAGCGGAAGCTGAAGGGCGAGCTCAGGCGGGGGGACGTCGACATCACCGTCGTCACTCCCGACCCCTACATGACGTACCAGCCGTTCCTTCCCGAAGCGGCCGCGGGCTCGATCTCCCCCCGCCATGTCGTCGTACCGCTGCGCCGGGTCCTGGACCAGTGCCATGTCGTCGTCGGCGAGGTCACGTCCATCGACCACGCGGTGCGCACCGCCGTCGTCCACACGCTCGCCACCGCCGAGGAGGGAAAACCGGCCGAACTCCTCGGTTACGACGAGCTCGTGCTGGCCCCCGGCTCGATCTCCCGCACGCTGCCCATCCCCGGCCTCGCCGAGCACGGCATCGGCTTCAAGACCGTCGAAGAGGCCATCGGCCTGCGCAACCACGTGATCGAGCAGATGGACATCGCCTCCTCCACCCGCGACCCAGCGATCCGCGACGCCGCCCTCACCTTCGTCTTCGTCGGCGGCGGCTACGCGGGCGTGGAGGCGCTCGCCGAACTGGAGGACATGGCCCGCTACGCCGCGCGCTACTACCACAACGTCCGCCCCGAGGACATGAAGTGGATCCTCGTGGAGGCCTCCGACCGCATCCTCCCCGAGGTCGGCGAGGAGATGGGCCGCTACACCGTCACCCAGCTGCGCCGCCGCAACATCCAGGTGCTCCTCGAAACCCGGCTGGACTCCTGCGTCGACCGCGTCGCCGTCCTCAGCGACGGCCAGCGCTTCCCGACCCGTACGATCGTGTGGACCGCCGGCGTCAAGCCCAGCCCCCTGCTCGCCGCCACCGACCTGCCGCTCACCGCGCGCGGCCGGCTCAAGTGCACCGCCCAGCTGACCGTCGACGGCACGGAACACGCCTGGGCGGCCGGGGACGCGGCGGCCGTACCCGACGTCACCGCCGCCGAACCCGGCACCGAGACCGCCCCCAACGCCCAGCACGCCGTCCGCCAGGCCCGGACCCTGGGCGACAACATCGCCCACGCACTGCGCGGCGAGCCACTGGAGACGTACGCCCACAAGTACGTCGGCTCGGTCGCCTCCCTCGGCCTGCACAAGGGCGTCGCCCAGGTCTACGGGCGCAAGCTGAAGGGCTACCCTGCCTGGTTCATGCACCGCGTCTACCACCTCAGCAGGGTGCCCACCCTCAACCGAAAGGCCCGTGTTCTGGCGGAATGGACCCTCGCCGGGCTCTTCAAGAGGGAGATCGTCTCGCTCGGTTCGCTCGAACATCCGCGAGCGGAGTTCGAACTCGCCGCCGGTGGAAAGCCTCCTCACAGCCCCTCGGACGACCCGAAGGGGTCGTCCTGACCGGACCCAGGAACTCCCCGGCCCGCCCAGGCGTCTGACGGATGTCGCCGCGGCCCGCCCCCTGCCAGACTGCCCCACGTCCGCGGGCGGGCCACCCACCCGCCCTCAGCACCCACGAGGCTTCTTCCCAAGTGAACTTCACGCGCTGGAGCGCCCGGCTCCCCGGAACGCAGCGCCGCGCCGCCGCGCGGACCGAGACCCCGGTCTCCCCGGACCGGCGGGGGGAAGGCTCCGTGCCCGCGGCCCGCGCCGGACAGCCGATTGATGGCACGACCCCGGTACCCGCCGTCGACGAACTGCCCGCGCGCGACGTCCTCGACCGGGTCCCGGCCCTGGTCGCCCTCGTGCACGGCCCCGACCACCGCATCGCATACGTCAACGACGCCTATGTGGCGGCCTTCGGCGTACGGCCCATGGGCACGCCCGCCCGCGAGGCGCTGCCCGAACTCTCCGAACTGGGCCTGCTCCCGCTCCTCGACCAGGTGCTGCGCAGCGGCAAGCCCCGCACCCTGAAGTCCCGCAAGGCCGTGGACGGCCGCTCCTACACCTTCACCTGCACCCCGGTCGACGAGCACGGCGACCGCGACGGCGGCGTGCTCGTCTTCGCCACCGACGTCACCGACCACGCCGAGGCGGCGGAGCGGCTGCGCGCCAGCGAGCGCCGCCAGCGCGAGACGGCGGTGACCCTCCAGCGCTCCCTGCTCCCGCAGGAACTGGAACAACCCGACGACCTGCGCATCGCCGCCACCTACCAGCCCGGCGGCACCGAGGCCGCGGTCGGCGGCGACTGGTACGACGTGATCACCCTCGGCGGCGGCCGCACGGCCCTGGTGATCGGCGACGTGATGGGCCGGGGGGTGCGGGCAGCGGCGGTCATGGGCCAGTTGCGTACGGCCGTCCGGGCCTACGCCCGTCTGGACCTCCCCCCGCACGAGGTGCTGCAGCTGCTGGACGGCCTGGCCACCGAGATCGACGCCAACCAGATCGCCACCTGCGTCTACGCCGTCCACGACCCCAACGAGGGCAGGCTGGTCTACGCCTCGGCAGGCCATCTCCCGATCCTGGTCCGCGACGAGAACGGCACCGTCTCCCGCGCCGACGAGCCCACCGGCCCGCCGCTCGGCACCGGCGGCTGGGTGCACACCTCCGGCTCCATCGCCCTCGGCCCGGGCTCCACGGCCGTCCTCTACACCGACGGCCTGGTCGAACGCCGTGACGAAGACCTGGACGAGGGCATCGCGGCGCTCGAAGGCGCCCTCGCCGGCGCGACCGGCACCCCCCAGGTCGTCTGCGACCGCCTGGTCCGCTCGGCCGGCGTCACCGCCGACCACGACGACGACGTGGCCGTCCTCGTCCTCCAGCACCCCGCCCGTACGGGCCCCGACGGCGACCTCTTCCGCAACGCGGCCCTGGAACTCCTCGGCGGCGTCGAGGCGGCTCCGCGCGCCCGTGCGTTCGCCTCCGGCGTGCTGACGAGCTGGCGCTTCCCGGCCGAGCTGCACGATCTCGGTGTCCTCGCCGCGAGCGAGCTGGTCGCCAACTCGCTCCAGCACGGCACTCCGCCCATGCGCCTGCGGCTCCGCCGCACCGACCGCCGCCTGATCATCGAGGTGACGGACGGCGACGATCACCTCCCTCGCCGCCGCCGCGCCGAACCCGGTGACGAGTCCGGCCGGGGCATCGCCATCGTGGCGACCATCGCGTCGAACTGGGGCTGCCGCAGAACGCCTGGCGGCGGCAAGGCCGTCTGGTGCGAGTTCGTACTGCCGAAGAGCTAGGCGCCGTGGGGGTGGCTCGCGCAGTTGCCCGCGCCCCTTATGCGTAGCTGCGGGCAGTCGTGCCGCTGGGGCGGCACGGGTGGGCGCAGCGGCACCCTGCCGGCGCAGGCAAGCGACCCGATCCCCACCCAGGACCCGCACCGGGCGCCGCACGACTATGCGGCCAGGGACTCCGCAGGTGCTCCACCCCGGGCGACGACCCGGGTCCCACGGGCCAGCCAAGGCTGGTCCTGCACCGGCGTGAGCTGCCTGCCCAGCCGCAGTGCCAGCACGCTGATCCCCAACGAGAACAGCAGGAAGGTCACCACGTACGGCCCGTGGAGCTCGGCACCCAGCGGCCCGCCCACCGCCGGACCCACGGCCAGCGCCAACTGCTTGACCAGCGCAAACGCCGAGTTGTACTGCCCGGCCATCCCCTCCGGGGCAAGGTCGGCGACCAGCGGAGCGACCGTCGGCGACAGCATCGCCTCACCCAGCCCGAACAGCGCGTACGTCGAGACAAAGGCGGCCGTCGCCATCTCCTGGCTGCCGTGCCCCAGCCCCGCATACCCGGCGGCCAGCCAGGCCACGGCCCAGATCAGACCGACACCGGCGATGACCCGGGACCGCCGCCGGCGCTCCACGAACTTCAGCACGGCGAACTGGGCGACCACGATCATCAGTGTGTTCGCGGCCAGGGCCGTCCCCAGCGCGGAGGTGGATATCCCGGCGGCCTCGACGCCGTACGCGCTCAGCCCGGACTCGAACTGGCCGTAGCAGGCGAAGAACAGCACAAAGCCCAGCACACACAGCTGCACCATGGCCCGGTTCCCGAGCAGCCGCTTCCAGCTGCCCTTCGCCGACCGTGCCGGGGCGTCCTCGATCCGCGGCGAGTGCGGCATCCGCACGGTCGCCATCACCACGACCAGCAGCAGGAACATCGCCGCCTCGATCGCGAACAGCACCGTGAACGACGACACGCGCGTGGTGTCGACGAGATGACCGCCGATGAGGCCGCCTGTACCGAGCCCCAGGTTCTGCAGGAAGAACTGCATCGCGAACGCCCGCGACCGCGTGTCGGCCGTGGAGCAGTCCACGATCATCGTCGCCAGCGCCGGCTGCATCACGGCCTGACCGGCACCGAGCGCCGCGGCCGACAGCAGTACGGCGGTGGCGTTGCCCGCGAGGCCCAGGCTCAGCGCACCGAGCGCGGCGGTGACCAGGGCGGCGAGCAGGACCGGCAGCGGGCCGCGCCGCACGATCGCCCTGCCGGCGAACGGCAGCACGATCAGCGCGGCCACGGCGAAGACGGCGAGCACGAGTCCCGCCGTCATGGCTCCCAGACCCCGCACCTGCGCCACATAGACGTACAGGTACGGGACGGTGAAGCCGAGCCCGAACGCGCTGAGTGCGTTGCCCACGTGGATCCGGCGCATCGCTGCGCCCATCGCCCTGGTCACGTTCACCTCTCTCACTAGTTAAGCCTGAAGACTTCAAAGCTAAAGTTCGAAGCTAAAGACTACACACGGAAGGACTTCAACGCAAAGCACCCGCGTGCGATACTGCGCCCATGGCCGACACAGCCCCCGGCGTCACAGAGCCGACGCTCGAAGAGCAGATCGCCGCCTACCAGCGCGAGTTCCAGGACCTGGACCCCCAGGTCGAGAAGATCGTGTCGGCGCTGTCCCGGCTCAACCGCCGCATGAACGTCGCCTACGGCCGTCAGACCTCCGCCCTCGGCATCAGCAACGCCGAGTGGGAGGTGCTCAAGGAACTCGTCCTCTCCGGTGCTCCCTACCGCATGGGCCCCAGCGACCTCGCCAAGCGCCTCGGACTCACGCCGGCCGCGATGACCCACCGGATCGACCGCATGGTCGCCGAGGGACTCGTCACCCGGGAGCGCGACGAGTCCAACCGCGTCCGGGTGATCGTCGAGCTGACCCCCGAGGGCCGCGAGAAGTGGCTGGAAGTGATGCGCCTGGCCACCGTCTTCGAGGAGGACCTGCTCCAGGACCTCACCCCCGCGGAGCGCTCGGTGCTCGGCGAGGTCCTGACCAGGCTCCTACGCAGGGTGGAGCACGCCCAGCCGGACGCCGGCGGTCGGCTCAGCGACCTCGACTGAGACGGTCGTAAAAGATCTTGACAGAGGGGTGTTGACACCCCCCTGGTCGTTCCGTAAAGTTCTTCGGGTTGCCACAGAGCCGTAACGGTTCTCCGGCAGCACCTCAGCCGCCCCGAGCGGCACCTCACATCATCAGCACGATCTCCCGGACGGGTTGTTTTCGGCGTGCCCGAATTCAATTCGAATGGAAGCCCGGTGGCCCGATTGGGAATCGCCGAGCAGATCCGCTAAGGTTTGAGACGTCGGAACGGCCCAACGGCCGGGAAGACAAGCCCCCCTGACTGGGAGTCAGACGCCGAAAGGATCTGATAGAGTCGGAACCGCCGGAAAGGGAAACGCGAGAGCGGGAACCTGGAAAGCACCGAGGAAATCGGATCGAGAAAAGGTCTGATAGAGTCGGAAACACCGAAGGGAAGCGCCCGGAGGAAAGCCCGAGAGGGTGAGTACAAAGGAAGCGACCGTTCCTTGAGAACTCAACAGC